>JBBRYY010000098.1:0-11312 GCA_038237245.1 Gemmatimonadales bacterium
GACTTTGTCAACTATTTGCGTGCACGCCCGGTGACGGACGCGACCCACGCACGCCCGGACCAGGAGCGCCGATGGCCGGACTGGCTCAAGCATCTCCGCCGCCGCACCACGAGCGGGCGGTTCATCGCCGAGGTGGATGGGCTGCGCTTCGTGGCGATTGCGCTGGTGGTGCTCTTTCACGTGCATGACTACCTGACGACGAAGTTCCGGATCCCGGCGGGAAGTGCGGCGAATGAGGACCTCCTCGACCGCTTCGCCGCGACCGGGCATTACGGCGTCCACCTCTTCTTCATCATCAGCGGCTTCGTGCTCGCGCTTCCGTTCGCGGCGCATCGCCTGGGTGGGCGTCCGCCGGTGAAGCTCCGAGCGTACTTCATCAGGCGGCTGACGCGACTCGAGCCTCCGTACATCATCGCGATGATCGGCCTCGCCGCCGCCATTGCGGCGACGGGCGCCGCGCGCGCGCCGCTGCTCCCCCATCTCCTCGCCAGCCTCGGCTACGTGCACAACATCGTGTACGGTGTGCCGAGCACGATCAACGTCGTTGCGTGGTCGCTCGAGATCGAAGTGCAGTTCTACATTCTCGCGCCGGCACTCGCGATCGTCTTCACGGTGGCGAACAAGTGGGTGCGACGGGCGGTGATCGTCGTCGCAGCGGCCGCGATCATCGCGGTGCAGGGGTGGCTTGCGCCGGCGGCGTGGGTGCCGCTGTCGGTCGTCGGCTTTCTGCAGTTCTTCCTGTGCGGATTTCTGATCGCCGATCTCTACGTCACGGACTGGAAGGGAAAGCCCAGGCGCACGCTCGCATGGGATGCGGTGTCGCTGGCCGGCTGGCCGCTACTCGCATGGATCTGGATGCGGGACGTGCAATACCCGGCGGTGTTCATCGCGATCGCCTTCCTGCTCTTCTGTGCGGCGTTTCGAGGGACGATCACCGCGCGCGTGCTCGGCACGCCGGCGATCGCGACGATCGGCGGCATGTGCTACTCGATCTACCTGCTGCATTTTCCGCTGATCTCGATCATCGGACGGCACACGCTGCCGGTCGCGTCGGCGAGCGCGCAGTGGGTGCACCTGCTGGTTCAGTGCGCGATCATCGTTCCACCGGTGCTCCTCGTGTGCGGCGTCTACTTCGCGCTGATCGAGCGCCCGTGCATGGAACGCGACTGGCCGCAGAAGCTCGCGGCGCGGCTGCGTGGGAGAGCGACGGCGGCATGAGCGCAGGCAGCGCGGAACCGAACCCACCTCCGCATCTCTCGCTCATCGTCCCCGTATACAACGGGGCGGAACGGCTGCCGTCGAGTCTCGAGGAGCTGCGCACGTTCCTGCGTGCGCAGACGTACTCGTGGGAGCTGATCCTCGTGGACGACTGCAGCAATGCGGAAACGCGGGTGGTTCTCGAGCGCTTCGCGAGCGCGATGCCGGAGGTGCGCCTCATCCGGAACGAGGAGAATCGCGGGAAGGGGAACGCGGTGACGCGCGGGATGCGTGCTGCCGTCGGGCAGTATCGTGTGTTCACCGATGCGGATCTCGCGTATCCGGCGACGGAGGTCGGGAAGATCCTCTCCGCGCTCGAGGGCGGCGCGGATGTGGCGATCGCGTGCCGGGTGCTCGCGGAATCGCGTTACTTGATGAGCCCGACGTTTTTTTCGTATTTGTACACGCGACACGTCATGAGCCGGGTCTTCAATGCGATGGTGCGATGGACGCTGATTCCGCGCGTGCTCGACACGCAGGCCGGGCTCAAGGGGTTCACGGCGCACGCGGCGGAGATCGTCTTTCCGCGCATCACCATCCCGCGCTTCGGCTTCGACGTGGAGGCGTTGTTCATCGCGAAGAAGCACGGACTCTCACTCGCGCAGACCGCCGTTTTCTTTCGGTATGATGAGGAGCCGACGACGGTGCGATTTGCGGAGGACGTGATCCGCATGATTCGCGATCTCGTGCACATCCGCCGCAACGATTGGCGTGGCCGCTACGCCTGAACGTCGGCGGCTCATCATCAATGCCGACGACTTCGGATTCTCGGAAGGGGTAACCTGCGGGATCGTCGAGGCGTTCGCGGCGGGGAGCGCGACCTCGACGTCGATCATGGCGAATGGGGTGGACTGGGAGAACGCGGTGCGGCTGGCGCGCGCGAACCCCAAGCTTGGCGTGGGCGTGCATCTAAATCTGGTCCAGGGGCGACCGTTGCTGCGGGTGCCTTCGCTCACCGACGCAGCCACCGGCGAGTTCCATTCGCTGGGCGCGCTCGCCCGGCGCGCGTGGGCGGGGCGCGTCGACGCGGGAGAGCTCGCGGCGGAGACGCGCGCGCAGATCGAGCGCGTGCGCGGCGCCGGCATAGCGGTGACGCATCTCGACAGCCACCGGCATTCGCACATTCTGCCGGGGATCTGGCCGATCGTCACCGGTGTGACGCGCGACACCGGCATTCGGGTGATTCGCATCCCGCGTGAGCCGCTTGGAATCAACGTGTTCGACATGGCCGCGACGTCGCGCAAGCTCGTGCTTGCGATGGCGCTGCGCCGGGCGCACGCGTTACCACTCCCTCCATTGCTGAAAACGACGGACCACTTTCGCGGCATCTCGCTCCAGGGCGGCACACACTTCGCGAGCCGGCTGCGCCGCACGCTCGACACGCTCGAGATCGGGAGCACGGAGCTCATGGTCCACCCGGGCCACGTCGACGAAGCGCTCGTCGCGCAGGACGCCTACACCGCGCCCCGCGAGCTCGAGCTGGCCGAGCTGCTGTCAGCCGCCGTGCGCGAGCGGCTCGCGCGCGAGGACATCGAGCTCACGAGCTTCGCCGCTCTCTAACGGGCGAAAAGTCATCAGCTCCCACATCATCGTCAGCCACGCGAAGGTGCAGGGAATCGTCTTCAGCCTGTAGTGCACGAAGAAGTTTCGCTGCCAGCTCTTCGGCGTGATGTCCGTCGACGAGATCGAAACGATCAGAATCGTCAGCACCATCACCGTCGTGTGCCACCAGCTCCGCGGCGTGCTCACGAACCAGATCGCGATCCCCGTCACCGCGATCACGAACGACGGCGACTCGGCCTGGTGGTTGAAGATCACCATGTAGACGAGCAGCGTCGCAAGGAAGCGCACACGAAACGCCGCGTACTCCCAGTTACTCGATTTCGCGAGCGGTGACATCAACAGCAGCGTCCCCGCGAGCTGCACCGGCCAGTTCGGCCAATCGACGCCGAAGAGGAGCCGCAGCTGCTGCATCACGCCGCCGTACAGGCCACCGCCGCCGCCGCCGCCCACTGAAAGCGCATCCGCCGCCTCGACGGCGCGCCATGACTGATACTGCGCCGCCAGCCCCTCCGGCGAGACGACGAGAAGCGGAATCGCGAGCACGACCACCAGTGCCAGCGTCATCATCAGCGCGAAGCGAAAGCGGCGCGAATAAAAGATCGCGAGCGCGAGCGCGGCGAGCGGAAAGATCTTCACCGCCGCCCCCACCGCGATCGCGAATGCGGCGCCGAGCTGCCTGCGCTGCTCGAACGCGAGAAAGGCGAGGATGACGAGCGCCGTTACCAGCGAATTACTCTGCGACCGCTGCATCGAGCGTAGCACTTCGAGATAGATGAGCGCGAGGGCGAGCGCCGCCTGCCGGCTCGGCAGCAGCTTCTCCACCGCAACGAAGAGGAGCAGCGCGTTCAGCGCATCCCAGAGCGCGAGCGAGAGCGCGAAGGGGATCAGCGCAAACGGCGCGAAGAGCACCGCGAAGCTCGGACTGTACTTGTAGATATCCGTGTGATGCAGCGGCTGCGCGGCGTACATGTCCTGGCCCGCCGCCAGATTCAGAAACGACCACCTGAAGATCAGGAAGTTGTTGTCCGGCCCGCGCTGCCCGTACGCCTTGCCGATGGCGACGATCACGATCGTCAGCACGTACAGCGCGAGTAGCCAGCTTCGCGGCGAAATGCGGTTGATTCGCATGCGGAAGTCTCGCCATCGCCCGCTCGCCGCGGTAGCCCACCCGTTGACGCACTTCCGGTAACCGGCCACTCTTCCCCATGCGACGAGAACACCATCTCCCCGTTTCACGCACCGCACGCTACTTCACCGTCGGCGATCCGGGTGCGTCCATCCGGGAGCTCTGGTTCGTCTGCCACGGCTACGGGCAGCTCGCCGGCCGATTCATCCGTCACTTCGAGTCGCTCGAGGCGCCGCATCGGCTGATCGTCGCCCCCGAGGCGCTCTCGCGCTTCTACGTGGACGTTCCGGGGAAGACACACGCCGACGCCCACGTCGGCGCGAGCTGGATGACCCGCGAGGATCGCCTCAGCGACATCGAGGACTACGTCGAGTATCTCGACGCGCTGCATGCGCACGTGACGTCGCTACTGGACGGCGCGCAGCCGAACTTCACGTTGCTCGGCTTTTCGCAGGGGGTCGCCACGGCATCTCGATGGCTTGAGCGAACGAAGGTACGCGTCGACCGCGCACTTCTGTGGGGCGGCATGATGCCGACGGACATCGATCTCGCGGCGGCGCCAGCGCTGCGCGCCGCGCGCATCACCGTCGTCGCGGGCATCGCGGACGAGCACGCGACTTCGGAGATGCTCGCGGCGCAGAAGACGCGCCTGGCTGCGAGTGGCATTTTATTCGAGCACCTGAGCTTCAACGGCAGCCACCGAATCGACCGCGAAGTGCTGACCCGTCTCGCCTCGGAAGAAGCGCCGGTGCTGTAGCTCGCCCGCGCCGCGCCCGGGCTAGTGCTCGAGGATCACGTACTTCGCGTCGTCCGACGACATCTTCTTCAGCCACGCCAGCAGCTCATCGTACTTCGCTGCCGGGTGCACGCCCACGGCGCCCGTCATGCGACGAGAGATGTGCAGCTCCTGCCCCTTTTGCGTGTACTCCGACGCGTAGCTGCCGAACACACTCGTGGCCGTGTCGCTGGCAGGAAGTTTCGCCTTCCACCCCGCCGGGAGTGTCAGCGTGAGATCCTCGAACTCCGTGCGCGGCCCCCACACTTTCCTCGCATCGATCGGTAGCTTGCGCGCACCGCGGGTCTCGAGCGATGAGACATAGTTCGGCACCGCGAAGTTCTTGATCGGGATCGTGAGAATCTCCGTGCCCCCCGCGTCGGACGCCGCCTTGCCGTGGCGAATCAGCACCGAGATTTTTGGCTCCGCGGCGAGATCGCGGCCGTCGAAGAGCTGCAGGCTATCGCCGGCCGACCCCTCGAAGATCGAGTTCGCAATCGCGAGCGTGGTGCGCGCACGCGCAGTGGAGTCCGGCGTCGTCGACCCCGACATCGAGCCGCGCATCGCGTACTGCGGCGCGCCCGACGCCCGCCACGTCCACTTTCCGCTGAACAATCCGTCCGGCGTCAACGCGCCCTTGATGTGCACCTCGGCGACATTCGACGCGGCGGGGTCCGTCGGAAAGGTGATTTCCTCGCTCTTTCCATCCGGATGCACGACCAGCCCGAACGAGCCCTGCTCCTGCGGCGGCAGGGAGCCGTACGGAACGATGTCCGCAGTGAGATCGACGTACGTCCGCTTCCCATCGCGATCAACCGCCGCGATCATGTGATTGAACTGATGCCCACTCGGCAACGCGCGATCCACCGCGCCGTAACTGCTCAGCAGCACTGGATAGGCAGTGACCCCCATCCTGTTCATCATCGCGACGAAGAAGGTCGCCTTGTCTTTGCAGTCGCCATAGTTGTTCGCGAACACCTCGGCCGGTGGATGCGGCTGGAAGCCGGCGATGCCGAGCGAGAGGGAGACGTAGCGAAAGTCCTGTGCGACCCAGCGATGCACGGCACGAATGGAGTCGTCGAGCGTCTTCGAGCTCGCGACGGTGCGCGAGAGCGCCTGCTCGATCGGCGGCGTGAGCGCGTAGCGGCCCTTCGCGAGCCCCGCGTACCACGTCGCGATGTCCGCCCACTTGATCGGCGACGCGACGATGAGCGATTCGCCGAGGCTGGAGTCGGGCGCAAGCGGCTCGATGTCCGGCTTCGCCACATCGTTCGTCGCCCATGTGTAGACCCGTCGGCTGCCTGCCGTGGTCTCCTTGCGCGCGAACGTGAGGTGATGCTCCTCGATGCGCGGCGTCACCGACGCCGGCATGTCGACGATCAGCCGCGAGCGCCGCGTGAGCGTGCCGGTCACAACGCTCCACGTCGTCAGGAAATCGCCGGGAATGATCGGCTTCAGCGTCTCGACGGTGTAGCTGTAGTCGACGATCGTGCCCGGCGCGATGCCCCCGAGCGAAATGCGGTGGAGCTTCTCGTCGGAGTAGACGGGCGCCTCCATCGCAACCGGTGCGAGCGACTCCTGCTCGTGGACGGGCTTGGCGCTAACCACGGAGCCGTCGGGGCGAACGACGCGCGCCCAGTTGAGCGTGAACTTTTCCTTGTCCGTCGAATAGCCGAACGACTGCTCACCCCAACGCTCCGCCGCCTCTGGCGTGAGGATCTGCACGACCTGCCGATAGGTGCGACTTCCGGAGCCGTCGGCCTCGAGCTTCACGATGCCGTCGTCGAGGAGAAAGACGTAGGGCTGGTCGGCGTAGTCGGATGCCTTCACCGCGAGATTGTAGATCGTGTCGTTCTTCACCGATGGATCGCCCGCCGGCGTCACCCGCGGCGATTGGGCGCCGGCGCCCGGAGCGAAGAGAGCGATGGCGATCGGGAGCATCATGCTGCGCATCAGGAATCTCGCTGAAAGAAGGTCAGTCTTTCGTATACACCCATCGCGCGGTCAATGCGCTGGCAGCAACTGTACGACGACGTACCGGGAGGTGTCGAAATATTTGTGCGCGGCCGCCTGCAGACTGGACGAGCTGAGCGCTCGAACGTTTTCATCGTACTTGAGGATGAGCGACGGGTCCCAGCCGTTGACGTCGTAGCTCGCGAGAAGGCTCAGCCAGGTGCGATTCTGACGCAGGCTGGTTTCGCGCGCGCGGAGGTCGGCCTCGCGAATCTTCTGCAGATCCTTCTCGGAGACTCCGTTGCTCTTCACGCTGTCGATCTCGGCGAAGACGGCTTTCTGCAGCTCGTTGGCGCGCTCCGGTGCGGAGCCGAAGTCGATGCGCAGTGCGTACGTCTCCTTGGGGAAGTGCGCCGGGCTCGCGCTCACGCCAACGCCGTACGTGCCGCCCAGGTCCTGGCGAAGGCGCTCGCGGAGCTTGATCTCGAGCAGGTCCGAGAGCGCGCTGATCTGCTGCACGTTCTCCCACGTGAAGTCGAACGGCCCCGTGAACACGATCGCGGTCTGGGACTTCGGCTCGATGCCGCGCTTCACCTCGCGCGTGATGACGCCGGGCGGATACGACATGCCGACGTCCTTCCACTTCTCCGCGGCGTGCGTCGACGGCAGGCTGCCGATGTACTGCTCGACGAGCGGCTTCAGCTTCGTCGTGTCGATCGTGCCGACGAAGATGAAGGTGAAGTTGCTCGCGTCCGCGAAACGCTGCTTGTAGAGCGAGATCGCGTGGTGCAGGCGTACGTACTCCATGTCCTGCGCCGTGGGCGGCTTCGCACGGAAGTGGTGCTGGGAGAGCGTGAGATCGAGGGTATCGCTGAACGCCGCCGACGGGCTAGCGGAGCGATTCGCGAGGAGCACCTCGATCTTGTTGCGATACGCCTCGAACGCAGCGCTGTCGGCGCGTGGAGCGGTGAACGAGAGATAGATGAGCTGCATCAGCGTCTCGAGATCCCTGGGCGACCCGCCACCCGACAACCCCTGCTGAATCGCGCCGATGTACTCGCCCACCTGCACGTCTTTCCCGGCGAGCGCTTTCTGCAGCTGCGTCGCGCTAAATGCGCCGATGCCGCCCGCGTCCACAGCGGCAGTCGCAATGGTTGCATCGAGATAGTCCGAGTCGCTCACCACCGATGTGCCGCCCGCGGCGTACGCGCGGAAGAGCAGCTCATCATCTTTGAAGTCCGTTGGCTTCACGAGCACGCGCGCGCCGTTCGAGAGCCTCCATTCCGTTACGCCGACGGATGCGATGTTGGTCGACGAGACGACCTTCCCGGCCGCGGGCAGCGTCGGCACGAGCGGAGCGTTCGAGACGGAATCCGTGTAGGCCGCGACGCTGACGTGCGCCGCGCTATCCAGCACCGCGCGCAGGGCAGCCTCGCTCGGCAGCGCCCCCGCGGTCTTCTGCGGCGCGTTGACGACGATCACGCGGCTACGATTGCTCAGCCATTTGTGGGCGAGCGCATTGACCTCGGAGAGCTGAATGCCGGGAATGAGCTGCTGGTACAGCGTGTACTCCTGCGCGATGCTCGGGGTGGGGGTGTGCTCGAGGAAGGCGCTCACGTATTCCGAGACGAACGAACCCGACGGCGTCTTGTCGCGCTCCGCGTACGCGCTCTCCATCCCGCGGAGCATGTCCTTCTTCGCGCGATCGAGCTCGGTGGCGGTGAAGCCGTGCTGCGCGACGCGCTCCCCCTCGGTGACGACGGCGCGCAAACCGCGCTCGACACCGCTGTCGGGAACGAGCGCAGTGAGGACGTAGACCTCCTTCGAGCGGATCAGCTGCCCCTGGTTCGAGAAGGCGCCGATGAACGGCGCTCCGGGACGCTGCGCGATCTCCTGTAATCGCGCGTTGAGCATCGCGTTGTACAGCGAGCCGATCATCTGCTCGCGGAAGTCGCCGACCGTCTTCTCCAACCGCAGCGGCTGCAGATAGTAGACGGCGACGGTCGAGCGGGTCGCCTCGCTGTCGGTCGCGATCGTGACGAGCGTCGAGTCGTGATCCGGCACCGGATAAGACGGACGCAGGCGCTCGCCCTTCTTCGCGGGCCAGCTCGCGAACTGCGTCCTGATCAACCGCTCGACCTTGGTCTTGTCGAAGTCGCCAACGGCGACGACGGCCATGAGGTCGGAGCGATACCAGGTATCGTAGAACCGCTTGACCGTCGCGCGCGGCGCGGTCTCGAGCGTGTGCCTGTCGCCGATCGGAAGGCGCTGCGCGTACCGCGAGCCGCTGAAGATGATCGGAAACTGCTTGTCGCGCATACGCGCCGATGCGCCGCGGCCGAGGCGCCACTCCTCGATGACGACGTGGCGCTCGCGCGCGAGCTCCGTCGAATCGAAGATGAGCCCGCGCGACCAATCGGCGAGGATCTGAAATCCCTTGTCGAACAGCTTCGTGCTGTCCGTCGGCACCGTGAGCTCGTAGATCGTCTCGTCGAAGCTCGTCGAGGCATTGAGATCGGCACCGAAGCGAACGCCGGTCGACTCGAGGTAGTCGACGAGCTCCTGCTTCCTGAAGTGCGTGGTGCCGCTGAACGCCATGTGCTCGACCATGTGCGCGAGCCCGCGCTGGGAGCTGTCCTCGAGCACCGACCCCGCGTTGACGACAAGTCGAAGCTCGGCGCGCTTCTCGGGCTTGTGGTTCACGCGGATGTAGTAGCGGAGACCGTTTGGCAGCACTCCGATGGTGACCGCTGGATCCTTCGGCAGCGGAGTGGCGAGCTTCGGCGGTGGACCGGCGCGGGCCGAATCCTGCGCGGCGGCGGGGAGTACCGCAGCCGCGGAAAGAGCGAGCGCGGCCAGCCACGCGGCGCGCACGAGGAGGCGTGTTCGAAGGGCGTCGTATCGCATTTGATTCATGGGGAAACGGATGCTGGAAGATAGTAGCGGGTCCCCGCCACCGCTCTGGACAGCCACGCGGCCAGCGCCAAATTGCGGCATGAAGAAGCTCGCCGCGCTTTTGGGGGCCATCGTGCTCGCGCTCGTGGTAGTCGTGGCAGTGCGTACGATGCGATTCACTCCGATCCGCGGCGCCGCGCGTTCTGATGTGACGCTCGCGACGGTGAACGACACCCTGCTCGCGACGCATCTCGCGGGCGCGATCCGCTTCGCTACGATCTCGAAGCAGGACTCGGGGCCGGAGCTCGGGCCCATGCACGGGCTCCACGAGTATCTCGCGCAAAGCTTCCCGCGCACATATGCGACCCTCGCGCACGAGGTCGTTGCTCCGGCGAATCTTCTCTTCGAATGGAAGGGAGCAGACAGCACGCTCGAGCCGGTCGTCATGATGTCGCACATGGATGTCGTCCCCGTCGAGGCAGGCTCCGAGGGCGCGTGGACCCACCCTCCGTTCTCGGGCGACATCGCCGATGGCTTCGTCTGGGGGCGCGGCACGCTCGACGACAAGGTCGGTGTGCTATCGACGCTCGAGGCCGTCGAGGCGCTCATCGTCAGAGGATACACACCGAAGCGCACCGTCTATCTCGCCTTCGGAGATGATGAGGAGGTCGAAGGGCACGGAGCGGGCGCGATCGTCGCGCTCCTCAAGTCGCGTGGCGTGAAGCCGCTCGTCGCGATCGACGAAGGGAGCGGGATCATCCGCGGCATCATCGCGGGGGTCGCGCGTCCGGCAGGGCTCATCGGGATCGCCGAGAAGGGGCACATGAGCGTGCGGCTCACGGTGACGTCCGTGGGAGGGCATTCATCGATGCCGCCACCGCAGACGGCGGTCGGGATCCTCGCGCAGGCCATCGACCGGCTCGAGAAGCACCCGCTCCCCGCGCATCTGAGCAGCGCGGCGGAGGGAATGCTCGAGCAGCTCGGGCGCGAGATGTCACTGAGCGCGCGCGTCATGATGGCGAATCTCTGGCTCACGAGACCACTCGTGACGCGGATGATGGAGCGCTCGCCCGTCACCAACGCATCGCTCCGCACCACCACAGCGCCGACGATGATCCAGGGGAGCCCGAAGGAGAACGTGCTTCCCATCCGCGCCCAGGCGATCGTGAACTTTCGCATCATTCCGGGGGAGACACCGGAGAGCGTCGTCGAGCACGTAAAGAAAGTCATCGACGATACCAATGTCGTCGTCGCGATGGCGGGGCCGGGCACGCCACCGTCACCCGTGTCGAGCACGACCTCGAACGCCTACCGCATTCTCGCGCGCGACATCACCGTGCTCGAGCCCGAGGCCATCGTCGCCCCGTCGCTCGTCGTCGCCGCTACGGACTCGCGCCAGTACGGCGGCTACGCGCGCGACGTTTATCGCTTCCTTCCCATCCAGATCGGCCCGAAGGACCTCGAGCGCATTCACGGCACCAACGAGCGGATCGGCGTTCACGACTACGCTCGCGGCGTCGCCTTCATGACGCTGCTCATCTCCGACCTGTCTTCGCAATGAGCATCGAGTCGCTCGAACGGCGCGTCGAGATCGAGACACCCGAACAGACGGTGCTTTCCTACACCGTCGCGGGCGTCGGATCGCGCACGGCCGCCGGCCTCATCGACCTCGTCGTCATCGGCATCTCGCAGCTCGTCCTCTTTCTGCTGCTCGCCGTATTCGATACGGCGCTGTTCAGCGGC
>JBBRYY010000099.1:0-11283 GCA_038237245.1 Gemmatimonadales bacterium
AAAGATGCATCACGGCGTGCCCGTTTTGGTCGTGATGCACTCGTCGGACACCGACAAGAAGGGGAAGGTCGTGAACGGGACGACGATCATGCACACCACGAATCTCGTGCGCGGCGATGTGCCGGCGTCGATGTTCGAGATCCCGGCCGGCTACACGAAGTACCAGCCGCCGACGCAGCCCGCGGCCGGCGCGTCCGGAGCGCAGGATGCGAACACCCAGACCGACACGACCACGAAGAAGAAAAAGCGCGGGCTCTTTCACCTTCCCCGCTGAGCATCTCCCGGATGGACGAAGCGCCAGGGCTCGAGCCCTGGCGCTTCGCACAGGTGCACGCGTCGATGCCCGCTAATACTGCATCAGCTCCGCGTACGCCCGCTTGAAGTCGTCCACCTGCGGCAGAATCGCATCTTCGAGCGCGGGTGCGTACCCGACGAAGGTGTCCGTGCTCGCCACGCGCTTCACCGGCGCATCGAGCCATGCGAAGCACTCGTCCGCAATCGCCGCCGCGATCTCCGCGCCGTAGCCCCACGACATCGAGTCCTCGTAGCCCACGATCACCCGGCTCGTCTTCCGCACGCTCGCGAAGACGGTCTCGCGATCCCACGGACTCAGCGTGCGCAGGTCGATCACCTCGACCTCCACCCCCTGCTCGGCCATGTGATTCGCGGCGATCAGCGCGCGCTGCACCGTGGCCCCGTACGTCACCACCGTGAGGTCCGAGCCCTCGCGCACGACCTTCGCTTTTCCGAACGGGATCATGAAGTTCGGGCCGGGATAGCAGGCCTTGTTGTACGTCTGCCGGTAGAGATGCTTGTGCTCGAGGAAGATCACGGGATCATCCCCGCGGATCGCCGTCCGCAGCAGTCCATTCGCATCGAGCGCGCTCGACGGACAGACCACGCGTAGCCCCGGCGTGTGCGTGAACAGCGAGGCACCGGTCTGCGAGTGATAGATCGCCCCGCGGATGTAGCCGCCGTACGTCGTGCGCACGACCACCGGCGCGCTGAATGCGTCGTTCGAGCGCCAGCGCATCGTCGCGAGCTCATCGCGCAGCTGCATGAACGCGGGCCAGATGTAGTCAAAGAACTGGATCTCGACCACGGGCTTGAAGCCGCGCAGCGCCAGCCCGATCGCGCGCCCGATGATGTTCGCCTCCGCCAGCGGCGAGTTGTACACGCGCGCGCCGCCGAACTCCTTCTGCAGCCCCCACGTCACCTTGAAGACGCCGCCCTTCCCCTTGAGCGAGCCGAGGTACTGCTCGCGCGTGACGTCGGCGACGTCCTCGCCGAAGATCAGAATCTTCTCGTCGCGGCGCATCTCGTCCTTCATGCACGCGTTGAGCAGATCGACCATCGTCGTCGGCTCGCCGGCGAAGTGCGGATCATCTTCGGTGTCGAAGCTCTCCCCGCAAGGATCGACGTGCGGCGAGTAGACGGCATGATAGATCGTGTCCGCTGTCGGCTGCGGCTGCAGGAGCGCGTCGTCGGTCGCCGCCAGCACGAGCGCGTCGACTTCCTCACGCATCGCCGCCAGCGACTCCTCCGTCGCATGCCCCTCGGCGATCAGCCACTTCGGAAAGGTCGTGAGCGGATCGCGCGCCGCATCGGCCTCGCGCTCCGACGTGTGTCGGTACATCACCTCGTCATCCGACAGCGAGTGCGAGTACGGGCGAATGACGTGCGCGTGCACGAGCGCCGGCCCCTTCCGCTTTCGCGCGTAGTCGACCGCGCGCGTCATCGCCGCGTGCGAGGCGACGAAGTCACAGCCATCGACTTCCTGGATGTACAACCCCGGGAACGACCCGAGCAGCTTCGAGATGTTCCCGCCCGGCGTGTTGACCTCGACCGGAACCGAGATCGCGTAGCCATTGTCCTCGACCACGTAGACCACCGGCAGCGCGAGATTGCACGCGCTGTTCACCGACTCCCAGAACTCGCCCTCGCTCGTCGCGCCTTCGCCCGTGGAGACGTAGACCACCTCGTCTTCGGTGAAGCCCTCGGTGATGCCGAGGAGCTTCGCACGCATCGATGCTTCCGCGATCCCGACGGCCTGCAGGAACTGCGTTCCCGTGGGCGATGACGACGACACGATGTTGTACGCGGCGTGCCCCCAGTGGCTCGGCATCTGCCGCCCGCCCGACGCGGGATCCACGGCGGCACCCACCGCCTCGTAGAACATCTCGGCCGGCGTCACGCCCTGCTGCAGACAGAACGCACGGTCGCGATAGTACGGCAGCGACCAGTCGGAGGCCGAGCGGATCACCATTCCGGCAGCGGTGAGGATCGCCTCGTGCCCCGCGCCGGAGATCTGAAAGAAGATCCGGTTCTGGCGCTTGAGCTGAATCTCCTTGTCGTCAATCCGCCGTGAGAGATACATGTTCCGGTACGCGGCGATGAGCTGAGCGGCGCTCAGGGTCGTCGGGGCCGGCTGGGTGGCGGTTGCGGGCGTGGCCATGTCGGGTCAGGTCCTGTGAAATCGACGGTGTAAGATACCTTCCCGCCCGCCACGGATGCCACATGAATGCCTACCGGGCCCGCGCCGGACGCCTTATCGTTCGCTTGTCACGCACACGACTGCAACAACTCTTTACTCGAGCGGCCTCGGCCGCTCCCTGGCGGCCAAATGCAGCAAACAGGCTCCGCGAATGCTCACTGCATTTTCTGCGACATCATGCAAGGCGCGGCCGAGGTCTCGGTGTGCTACGAGGACTCGAGCGCGATCGCATTCATGGACGTCCAGCCGGTGAATCAGGGGCACACGCTCGTCGTACCTCGCCAGCATTATGAGTCGTTTCTGGATCTCCCCAGCGATCTGGGGATGCATCTCTTCGAGGTCGCAATGCGGTTGAACCCCGTGATTCGAAAAGTCACTGGGGCGAGCGCAATGAATCTCATCGTTTCGAGCGGCGCTGCGGCGGGGCAGGATGTCTACCATTTTCACATCCACCTTATTCCGCGCCGAGCAGGCGATGGCTTCGACGTGCCGCTGCCGTTCGCGGGGTCGGTCATGCCCGATCGCACGATTCTCGATGCGCAAGCGGCGCAGATTCTGGCATCGCTCCGCGATCCGATGCGCCCGACGCCGCGCGTCGCGCCGGCCATCGCGAAGAAGTAGCGTCCAACCGGCTGGCTAGCGCCCCGCGCGCACCGCTGCCACCGCGGACGCGAGCGTCTGCGCCGTTACACTGAGCTCCGTTGCGGCACCGTTCAGCGAGTCGATCGCCCCTTCCTGCTGCGTGCTCGCGCCTGCGACCACGCCCGTCTCGCTGGCCGCGCGCGTCGCCTCTTCCTTCGCATCTGCAAGTGCGCGCGACATCACGCCCGAGCGGTCGGCGCTCGCGCGCGCCGCGTCGACGATGCGATGTCCAGCCGCGGCGACCGACTCCGACGCGAGCACGATGCGGTCGAGCTCATCCACCCAGTCGCCGCTCGCGTCCGCAACGGAGAGTACTTCACCGCGCGTACGCTGCATCAGCGCCACCGCGCGATCGAGCGTCGCGCGGATGTCGCGCACTGCGTTGTCCATCCCCTCCGCCTCGGCAGCGCTCCGATCGGCGAGCTCGCGAATCTCGCGCGCGACGACGGCGAAGCCGCGTCCGTGCTGGCCGGCGCGCGCGGCCTCGACGGCGGCGTTGAGCGCGAGCAGTCCCGTCTGATCGGCGAGCTCGGTGATCGTTTGCCCGAACTTCTGCACCGCCTCGGAGATCTCGCGCAGCCGCAAGACCTGATCGGCGCCCTGCTGCACGGTCGCCGCGGCGGCGGTGAGCTGCGCGCGCGCTTGCTCCGTCGCGCCGCGCACCACACGCGCGTCCGCGAGCATCTGTCCACCGCTCTGCTGCGTCGCGCGCCCCTCCGTTACCGTGCTGTCGGCGATCACCTGCGCGTTGCGCGCGCCGTCCGCGCCGCGCGACAGCGTCTCCGCGAGGTTGTTCACCGTCGCGGCGAGCCTGCGCGCAGTCTCCGCACTCTCCTGCGCCGAGGCGTGCAGCTGCTGTGTCGTGGCGGTGATCGACTCGACGTGCGACGTCATGTCCGCGCTCGCAGCGACGACGGGCTGGATCAGCTTGTCGAGCGCGAGCGATAGCGCAAGTTGCGGCGCGATGTACTCGAGCAGCGCGGCGTCGTGAATGCGATACATCTGGACCCGCGAGTGCCGTACCGTCCAGACACCGACGAGCCGCTCACCATACATCAGCGGTAGCACGATCTGCGATCGCCGCGCACTTTCCTTCGGCCGCTGCGCGGGCGGAAGCGCGAGATCCGTGATCGCGTGGCCGGCGCGCAGCGCCTTCCCAACCATCCCTTCGCTCGCCGAGATGCGCGTGCCGAGGGGCACATCGGGCGACGTGTCGACGACCACGACGAAGTCGTCGCGGTCTGCGTCGTACGCGGCGATTCCCATCTGCTCCCACGGCACGAGCGCGCGCGTGAGACGTTGGATGTCGTAGAGCGCGTGATGCAGCTCGGGGCGCGCGCTGATCGCGCTCGTGAGCCGCTGCACGAGCTGCAGGCTCTCGCCCACCGCGGCCTGTCGCACGAGCCAGTGCGTGAGCACTGCGCACAACGTAAGTACGAGCGCGCCGGCGACCATCGACCGCGGCGATGTCTGACTGTAGGCGAGTCGCAGTGCGCCGAGTGCGAGAAGCGTCGCGAGCACGGCGACTGTGCTCTCCCACCGCGCGGTGAGTCGCGCATCCACCCACGCGATCGCGGGCGAGAGCTTGAGCTGCAGGTAGAAGGTGCCGTTCACGGTGATGAGGAACAGCGCGATCATGAAGCCGAGCCGCCACGCGTTGCCCTGCGTGAAAGCAGCGAGCCCAAGCTCGCCACTCATCAATCCATAATAAGCGTAGCCCGCGATCGTCCCCGCGGTGAGGAAGTGGCCGGCGTTGCTGATGGCGTTGCGCATCGGCAGTCGCCGCACGATCGCATCGCCGACGATGATCCCGAGCGCAACGACGAGCGCACCCGCAGCCCAGTCGAGCGCAATGAGCGCGGCCACTCCGGGGCCGACGGCGAAGCTCGCGAAGCCTTTGCCCGGAAGCGGGATGCCGAAGACGCGCGTCGCAGCCGCGATGACGACCAGCAGCCCTGCGCCGAGCCACGGGAAGGGATGCGCGTAGTAGTTGAAGGCCAGCCCGAGCGCGACGGAGAGCGTGCCGAAGGCGACCACGCACATGCGCACGAGCTCGTCGGTCATCCACGACCGGCGCGCGGGAAGCATGCGCGTGGCGGTGATCTCGAGCGGGGACGTCGTCATTGTAACTAGTGGACGCGTGGTGACTTAGCCGCGTCACGGTGCTTCCCCTCAGGACCCTCGTAGCACGTTCATCGGGTCGACCGCGGCCGCTCGCCGCGCCGGCAGCCAGCTCGCGATGAGCGCGACGACTGCGATCAACGCAATAACGCCGATGTACGCCACGGGATCCGTCGTGCTGACCCCGTACACGAGGCCGGTGAGCAGCCGCGCGAGCGCGAGCGCGACGACGGCCCCAACGAAAATTCCAGCGATCGCGAGCGATGCGCCCTGCCTGAGCACCATGCCGAGCACATCGCCACGCTGCGCACCGAGCGCTATGCGTACGCTGATCTCGCGTCCGCGCTGCGCAACGAGGTACGAGATCACGCTGTACACGCCGAGCGTCGCGAGAAAGAGTGCGGCCGCGCCGAAGACGCCGACGAGAAGCAGCACAAATCTGCGGTCCGCCACGGACGTCGACACGATCGATTCCATCGACCGCACTTCCGCGGCGACGTCGGGGTGAAGCTCGCGCACGATCGAGCTCGCCGAGGCCATCACGGGCGCCGCCTCGCCGGCGGTCTGCATGACGACGTACATGCGCTGCGCGGCGTGCGCGCGTTGCGGCAGATACGCATAGAACGTCGGCTGCGGCTCGGCGGACAGACTTGCGTCGCGCACATCGCCGACCACGCCGACGACCGTGAATGGCCGCAGGTCGCCATCCATGTTTCCGTACTCAATGACCTTGCCGATCGGGCTCTCGTTCGGCCACTTCGCTTTCGCCAGCGACGCGCTGATCACCCCGACGTGCCGCGCATCGGGCGCATCGCCGTCGCGAAAGGCGCGACCGCTGAGCACCGGAATGTTCATGGCGTCGAAGTAGTCGCCGTCGACGACCTGAAAATTCGCGTAGCCACTGCGCGCGGGATCCTTGAAGAGCTCCGACATCTTGCCCGGATCGAGCTTCTCGTCCGCGCTGGTCATGATGATGTACGCCCCATCGGCAGCGCCGCCGAGCAGCGGAAAGCCGTTCGACGCGCCGACCTTCCGCACGCCGGGAATCGCGGCCGCGCGCTCCATTACTTCGGTGTAGAACGCCACGCGTCGCCGTGCCGCATCGTCGCCCGACTCGTACGGAAGCGCCGCGTCGAGGATCACGGCGTGGGCGGTGCGATAGCCCGGGTGCACGTCGAGCAGGCGCACGAAGCTGCGGCTGAGGATTCCGGCGCCGATGAGAAGCACGACAGTCAGCGCCATCTGGCTCACGACGAGCGACTTTCGAATGCGCGCGCTCGCGACGGTCCCCGCCTGCGTCCGCTGCGAAGATGCCATCGATTTCCGGATGTCCCGGCGAGTACCCTGCCAGGCGGTGAGCAGTCCCATGCCGAGCGCCGCGAGCAGCGAGACGCCGATGGCGAAGAGGAGCACGGGCACGTTCATACCGATCTCGTCGACGCGCGGCAGCTTCCCGCTCTGGAGCCCGACGAGCACCCGTATTCCCGCGGCCGCCAGCGCGATGCCTACCGCGCCTCCCGTGATCGAGAGCAGCGCGGACTCGGTGAGCAGCTGCTGCACGAGCCGCGACTGGCTCGCGCCGAGCGCCACGCGCACACTCAGCTCTTCGCGGCGAATCGACATCCGCGCGACGAGGAGATTCACCACGTTCGCGCAGGCGATGAGGAGGAGGAATGCGGAGGCGCCGAGCAGTACGAGCAGCGCCGTGCGGCTGTTGCCGACGAGCTGTTCGCGAAGCGAGACCGCATTGGCATCGGACATGTAGCTGTCGTCGCCATACTCCTGCTTCATACGACGGGACAGCGCGCTGATCTCTCGCGCAGCCTGCGGCAGCGTGACGCCGTCACGCAGTCTCGCGAGCACGCGCCAGCCGCCGGATGAGCGGCTGTGATTCACCTCGTTTGACGGATGCGGGAGCCAGATCTCGTTTCCCGCGGGATAGTTCATCGCCGCGGGCATCACGCCCGCGATGGTGACGAGCGTCCCATCGAGCGTCATCGTGCGCCCGATCGCAGCAGTGGCTCCGCCGAATTGTCTCGTCGCGAAGCCACTGCTCACCACCGCCTCCGGCGCGGCGCCCGCCTGCATCTCGGCGTCGCCGAACGTACGACCCGCGGCGGGCGTCGAGCCGAACACCGAAAAGAAGGCGCCGCGCACGTATGCCGCGCGCGCCCGCACCGGCTCGGGCAGTCCGCTCACCGGTATGGTGAGCGCCGCCGATGAAATCGCCATGCTCGAGAAACCGCGCGACTGCGACTGCCAGTCTTCGAAGTTCGGCTCCGAGGAGCTGATGTTCTTGCCGGCCTTGTCGAGCGGCAGCAGCTGGACGATTTGGTCGGAGTGCGGGTATGGCAGCGGCTCGAGCAGCACGCCATTTACGACGCTGAAAATCGCCGTCGTTGCTCCGATGCCAAGCGCGAGCGTGAACGCCGTGATGAGAAAAATCCGGGCGTTCGGCCGAACGAGCGCGCGACGTAGCGAAGATCCTGCAGCATGGAATCCATCGTTCGGCCCGCCATCGAGTGAGTCGCGGCATGAATCGCTCGCAATGGTTTGGATCTCTCCGATGTCACGCCGTACGAGCCGGTGCGCGTTTAGTTCCAGCGCTCCGCGTCGCGCATGGTTCGGCGAGCCGCGGGCTCCCTAGTAATCCACCGGTCGCAGATAGCTCTCGCCGATCGCGGTCCCGCTCAGCATCGCGACCGTCGACATGCGGCGCTTCCAGTGCGTCGAGTCGAGCCGCTTCCGCACCACGCTCACTTCGGCCGCGTCGAAGCCGCGCGCGAGGAGCTCATCGGGCGAGAAGCCGCTCAAAATCCAGTGGAGAATGCGATCGGCGCGATCGTAGCTGATGCCGAGATCGCCCTCGTCGGTCTGCCCATGCACGAGATCCGCCGTGGGCGGCTTGTCGAGAATCGGGGCGGGGACGCCGAGGTGCTGGGCGAGCGAGCGGAGCTGCGTCTTGTAGAGATCGCCGATGGGATTGATCGGCGGCGCATCGTCGCCGTGCCAGGTAAAGTAACCGAGCAGCCGCTCGGTCTTGTTGCCGGTACCGAGTGGGAGCGCCCTGTAGCGCGCGCCGAGATCGAAGGTCGCGATCATGCGCATGCGCGCCATGACATTGCCGCGACGGGTCCCGTCGGCGTCGGGCTCGTTCGCGAGGTAGCCATCGACGGCGGCACTGATGTCGATGGTGCGGCTCTCGATGCCGAGTGCATCGATGACGAGCTGCGCGTGGTCGAGACTCTCGGGGCTCGAGGTGCGGTAGGGCAGGCGCACACCGATGACGCTCTTCGCGCCGATCGCCTTCGCGGCGAGATAGGCAGTGACCGCGGAGTCCACGCCCCCGGAGATGGCGACGATCGCCTTCTCGAAGTTTCGCTGCGCGAGCTCGTCGCGGATGAACGACGTGAGCCATGCTTCGGTCAGCGCGCCATCGATTGCGAGCGGGGACGGCGCGCCGTTCTCGATAGCACCGACCTGCACGACGTCGATGTCGCGCGCACGCGGGGCACCTTTCGCGCCCGACTTCTTCGGCGAGGCCTTCTTCGGCTTCGGCGCCGGATCGTACTCGAGCGCGGCCGGCGTCTCCGCGCGGATCTGCTCGAGGTTGTCGATCAGATGCGGCATCGCCGTTTGCAGATCCGCGAGCAGCGGCATCTCGGAGCGCGCGCGGGCGAGATCGTCGAGGTCGATCGGAATCGAGACGAGCGCCTCGCGCCAGAGCGGCCCGCGCACGCGAACCTCGCCGTTCGGACCGGCGATCGTCGCGCCCCCGGGGAATGATTTGCCCCCCTCGTTCGACACCAGATTCGTAAACGACACGAACACCCCCTGCTCCTCGGCGATGTCGCGCACGAGCCGCTCCCACCGCGCGACGCTCGCGGGGCCGGGGATGGCGTCCTCGCGCGGCTGCACGCCGCGCGCGGGCGCCGCTGCGGAGATGAAGATCATCGTCGCGCCGTCGAGCGCGAGCAGCGTCCCCGGCAGCGAGTGCCACGCGTCTTCGCACACCAGCATCGCGAACTTCCCCCACGGCGTTTCGAAGGCGCGGATGTCGTGGCCGCGCTCGACGAAGCGCTCCTCGTCGAAGAGGCCATACGTCGGCAGGAAATTCTTGCGATGGACGTGGCGGATGAGCGGCGCGTCGCCGCCGAGTCGCACCCACATGGCGCTGTTGTAGAGAATGCTGTTCCAGAGCTCGTAGAACCCGATCGCAAGCTCGAGCGGCTGCGACGCCGCGCTCGATGCGAGATAGGCGCGCTGGAGATCCTCGGCGAAGGCGCCGGCGGTGCGCGAGTGCTCGCGGACGCCGCCCTCGAGGAAGTAGCCGGTGAGCGCCGATTCGGGGAGGTGGAGGACGTCCGGCCGCGGGTCGAGCGACTCGAGTTGCGCGAAGACGTCGCCCAGGCGGGCGAGGTTGGCGTCATATTCCCCCTTGCCGGGAGAGAACTGGAGCGCGGCAAGCTGGAGAATGTGAGGCATGTACGAAAGATGCGTGTATTAAAGGAAGAGGGGTAGCTGTCCGCAGTGGTCGCGCGCGCCCACGTATTGGTCAACCCTGTATTTCGTCAGCCGGATATGCACCTGCGCCGCTTACTCACCCTTGGATCGATCATCAGCCTGGCTCTCGCCTCGCGCCTCGGCGCGCAGGCGACCGCGCAGCCGGCGAGCGAGGCGTGGCAGATCGTGCCGCAGCCGCAGTCGTCGCTCGTGCTCGCGCGCGACGGGCAGCTCATCGGCGAACTCGGCACGCAGTTTCGCGTGAGCGTGCCGGTGCGCTCGCTGCCGCCGTACGTCGGCGAGGCGTTCATCGCGGTGGAGGATCAGCGCTTCTACAAGCACGATGGTGTCGACGTGGTCGGGATGGCTGCGGCGCTCAAGGATGCGCTGCGCGGGCACGCGCGCGGCGCGAGCACCATCACACAGCAGCTCGTCGGCAACATGCACCCCGACATCATCGACCGCTCCGACCACTCGATCTCACGCAAGATCCACGAGCAGAACGCCGCGCGGGAAATGGAGCGTCACTACGACAAACAGCAGATCCTCGAGGCGTATCTCAACCAGATCCACTTCGGACACGGATGGTACGGCATCGAGGAAGCCGCGCGCCACTACTTCGGCATTCCGGCCGCGCGGCTGTCGCTCGCGCAGGCGGCGACGCTCGCCGCGCTGCCGAAGGGTCCGGCGCTCTACGATCCCGTGAGGCATTCCGATCGCTCGAAGCAACGGCGCGACCTCGTGCTCTCGCTCATGGCGCAGCAGGGCTACATCACCACTGAGGCGGCGGCGGCTGCGAAGGCGGAGCCCGTCGTCACCGCGCCCTCGATGGCGATCGCCGCCGCACCGTACGTCGTCGACGTCGTGCGACGCGAAGCGGAGAGTGCCGGGATATCGGTGATGACGGGTGGGTTCCAGATCACGACGACCATCGATGCGCAGCTGCAGACGCTCGCCACCGATGCGCTCGTGTCCGGGCTGGCGCGTGCGGAGGCGCGCGCGGGGTACAAGCATCCGACCTTCGCCGCGCGCACCGCTGGGAGCAGCGACTATCTGCAGGGCGCGGTCGTTGCGATCGATCCCGAAGACGGCGACGTGCTCGCGTTGGTTGGTGGCCGCAACTACGCCGATTCGCACTTCGATCGCGCGCTCAACGCGCTGCGTCAGCCCGGATCGTCGTTCAAACCCATCGTCTACGCGACGGCGATCGCCGACACCTTCACTGCGGCGTCGATCGTCTACGACACCGCGCTCGCCGTCCCGCTCGACCGCAACGGCGTCTACCGCCCGCGCAACGACGACGGCCAGTTCCTCGGCCCGATGACGCTGCGCGATGCACTCGTGCGCTCGCGCAATCCGGTGGCGGTGCAGTTGGGCCTCGCGGAGGGGATGGACACGATCTCCGCACTCGCGCGTGCGCTTGGCATCACGACGCCGATCTCGCCGTATCCCGCGAGCGCGATCGGCGCCAGCGCAGCGAAGCCGATCGAGATGGTCGCGGCGTACGCGGCGTTCGACAACGA
>JBBRYY010000100.1:0-11207 GCA_038237245.1 Gemmatimonadales bacterium
CATGCGCGGCGTCGTCTCGCTCGCGACGGCGCTCGCGCTGCCGCTCACGATCGCCAACGGCGATCCGTTCCCGCATCGCACGCAGCTGATCCTCATCACGATGTGCGTGATCGTGCTGACGCTGCTGCTGCAGGGGCTGACGCTCTCCCCGATCGTCCGCGCGCTGCACTTCGCACCGGAGACCACGCTGCGCGAGGAGGAGCGGCTGGCGCGCCGCGAGGCGACGCGGCGTGGGGCCGAGGCGCTCGAGGATCTCTCGCACGAGCCGTGGGTCGATGCACGCGATGTCGCCGCGTTGCGCGCCGAGCTGCGCGAACGGCTTCGGGCAAACGACGAGGACGGTGGACGCTTCGTCGGCCGGCGGCGGCTTCGGCTCGCGATGATCGGCGCGGAGCGGAAGATGCTGATCCGCCTGCGCGATGAGGATGCGATCTCCGACGAGGTGCTGCGCGCGCTCGAGCAGGAGCTCGATCTCGAATCCGTACGCGCGGGCGGCGGCGACGCCGTCTAGCGCGTCGGCGCGGGGACCAGCTCGAGCGCGGCGGGAGTGCGCGTTGCGCCCTCGTCGAGCCGCTCGGTGCGGCTGAGTCGCTCGACGTCGATCGCAATCACCCCGTCGGGGCCATTCGCGAAGATGCTCGCGAACTTCACATCCCAGCGCAGCTCATCCCACACGTAGGACGCGCGCGTCGAGACGCGCGTGGAGAAGGTCTCCTCGAGCGCGTTGACGAAGATGAGGAACTCCGCCTGCGAGTCGGCGATGCTCTCGGGCGTCACGCCGGCCAGCGGGCTGTCCGCCGTGATCGGATGGACGACGGTCCAGTGCAGCGTGAAGAATTCCACCGAATTTCGCTCGAGGGTGAGCTGGTGGAAGTTGCGCACGCGAACGCCGTCGACGTTCTCGAAGCGAGCGAGACTGACGCGCGCCTGTACGTCGCTCAGCTCCCCCGGCTGCATGTTCACGATGCGGAACATGAGACCGCGCCCGCCCTGATACGGCGCGATGATCGCAGACTCACTGAAGCCGATCCGCATGCGCGGGCGCGTGAGGCGCGCGATGAGCAGCCCGAAGGCGATGACCATCGTCACTGGACCAACGAACGACTCGAAGTTGGTGAGCCAGTTTGCGGTGGGGCCATACGCGTGCATCACCCCGGTGCCTGTGGTCGTGAAGAGGCCGATGCTGTAGGTCAAGGCCGCCAGAAATGGATCGGTGAGCCCCATGGTATCGGTGCCACGCAGCGCGCCATCGCCGAGCGATGCATACGCGAGTGCGAAGACGCCGTTCATGAGGAGGAGCACGCCCATCATGGAGATGAAG
The DNA here is from genome assembly GCA_038237245.1 of Gemmatimonadales bacterium. Lineage (GTDB taxonomy): Bacteria > Gemmatimonadota > Gemmatimonadetes > Gemmatimonadales > Gemmatimonadaceae > FEN-1250. The sequence continues at coordinate 1,322 of JBBRYY010000100.1, forward strand.
AACACGGTCCAGCTGACATCGAGCGATGCGAGATAGGCGCGCGCGAGCCGTTGCGAGCCGAGTCCGTATTTCTTGCTGTTCGGGCGTCCGTCGCGATCGAGGAAGCGGCCGCGAACGGCCTGGGCGACAACGGAGCCGAAGCCGAGATCGGCAGGTCTGGTGAGCGGCGGCGGGTCGTCGTCGAGCGGCTCGTTCGGCGCGGTCACGCGAGCTCCTGATGTCGATTCGGCATGCGGTAAATGATCCTCCGGGCGGACGGAAGATGCAAGCGGATACGGCGCAGATCGTCGGCCGACGAATCCGCACCATAAGAGGCGCGGCACAACGCTGATGTGTTACATTATGACGACTACATAACTTGTTTTTACGGAAGCGCTTACGTGACCTCGAAACTACATTACGTGTACGGAGCTCCAATGACTCCGCTCGCCGCCTTCAGGCGCACCACCTCGATCGATTCGCGCTGCGCATCCGCCTGCCGGACCAGCTGTGCATAGGCGACGCCCGCCAGTGCCTGGTCGCGCTGCTCATTCGCTCCGAGCGCCATCCACAGCCCGCGCTTCCCGTGCACGCCGAGCCCGAGCAGCTCCACGGCTTCCAGAAGATGGAGCGGCCCCTCCGAAAAATCGTCGGCCTTCAGCTTGAGCTCCGCGCCCTTCTCCGAGAGCCACCCAGCGATCCGTCGCGGCAGACTCGCCGAGTCGCCGAGCTTGGCGAGGAGCTTCACCAACTCTTCGCGCTCGGACAGGAATTCGGGGCGAAGCCGCCGCGCCAGCGGCCCCGCCTCGTCAGCATGGCTGGCCTCGAGGTGGTCGAGAATCGCGAGCGCCGCTTCCGAGCCGGCGTGGTGATCCTTTAAATAGATGGCGAGTGGATTGGTCGGCACAATGAACTCCATGATTGGCGATTATCTTAGGTTTTTCTACATCCGAGTCCGGGCGGCATTCCGGTTGCGCACTACAGCATCATCGCTCGATTCCGAGGTCGTCCAACGCCGCCCGCGCCGCGAACATTCCGCACAGTCCGTGCACCCCTGCACCCGGCGGCGTGGACGCCGAGCTTAGATAGATCCCCTTCGCCGAGGTTGCGTACGGCACCCGGCGCACGGCGGGGCGGAAGAAGAGTTGGCGCAGCGTGTTCGCCCCGCCGCCTATGTCCCCGCCGATGAGGTTCGCGTTGCCGAGGCTGAGCTCCGATGCCGGCGTCACCCGCCGCGCGAGGATGCAGTCCCGAAAGCCGGGTGCGAATCGCTCGATCTGCGCTTCGATCCGCTCACTCATGTCCACCGTCGACCCATTCGGCACGTGGCAGTACCCCCAGAGCGTGTGCTTGCCTTCCGGCGCCCGCGTCGAATCGAAGAGGCTCGGCTGTGCCACGAGCACGAACGGCTTCTCGGCATGTCGCCCGTTCCACGGCGCCGCCTCGGACGCGATGAGCTCCTCGAGCGTGCCGCCGAGGTGCAGCGTGCTCGCCTCCGCGCACTCGCGATCCCGCCACGGCACCGGGGCGCTCAGCGCCCAGTCGACCTTGCAGACGCCGGAGCCGATGCGGTAGTGCTCGAGCGCGCGGCGGTATCGCGGCGAGAACCGGTCGCCCGCGATGCGCAGCGCGTCGCGCACATTCAGATCGAGCAACACGCTCTCAGCCTCGGGGATGTCGCGGAACGACGTAACAGGCGCATCGGTCACGATCTCGCCGCCGAGCGAGCGTAGACAGGACGCGAGCGCATCGGTGACGCTCTGTGCCCCGCCCTGCGGGATCGGCCACCCGGTTCGATGTCCGACGACGCCGAGCACGAGGCCGATGGAGGCCGTCGCGGCGTGGGTGAGCGGGATGATCGTGTGCGTGGCCAGCCCGGCGAAGAGTCCGCGCGCCTGCGCTCCGCGAAAGCGCGTCATCGAGAGGAAGCGAGCGCTCTGTAGCGCCGCGACGCCGAAGCGACCGAGCAGGAATGGATGACGCGGCAGGTGGAGCGGGCCGAGCGCGTCGTCGGCGAGCGCGTCCCACCGGTCGACGAAGGGCTGCATCAGACTCGCGTATGCGTCGACATCCACACCGAGCGATGCGGTGGTCTCCGCCATCGAGCGTCGCAGCATCGCAGGCGGCCCGTCGTCGAACGGGTGTGCGGCCGATGCCGGGGGGAAGATCCAGGTGAGCCCGTGCTGCTCGAGCGGAAGCGTCCGAAAGAACGACGTCGCAACAGCGAGCGGATGAACGGCCGAGCTCACGTCGTGCACGAAGCCGGGAAGGGTCAGCTCGGCCGAGCGCGCGCCACCACCGATCGTCGGCTGTGCCTCGAGCACGAGCACGGAGCGCCCCACCTGCGCGAGCACGATCGCCGCGCTCAGACCATTCGGTCCGGCGCCGACTACCACTGCGTCGTATTTGCGACGAGGAGGCACGATCGAGGTCTCGTCGCGATGAGGGGAGGGAGCGAACGTGCGCGGAGTGCATCGAATGGCAAGGCGCGGGCCCGTGGACGCCCTGCCCATGGGAAGGGGACGCGTGCACGCATCGCGGCCGATAATCGAACGCGGCTCTTGTCCGCCGACGGATCGGTGTCGTACGTTCGCTCATGCACACAATCGCCCGTAGCCTCGTCCTCGCCTGCGTCCTCGGCGCCTGCGCTCATGGCCATCGAGCGTCCCGTTCCAACGAGTGGATCGCGCCGCCAGGTCCCAACAAGCGTCCCTTCTCCGAAGTCGTACGCGTCGGACGCATGCTCTATCTCGCGGGGCAGCTCGGCACCGACAGCACCGGCCATCTCGCGCCGGGCGGCATTCAGGGAGAGACGCGGCAGGCGCTGGAGAACATCAAGCGCGTGCTCGCCGCCAACGGTTCATCGATGGATGACGTTGTGAAGTGCACGGCCATGCTCGCCGACATCAAGGATTGGCCGGCGATGAACGAGGTCTACGTCACGTATTTTTCGAAGCACATGCCGGCTCGCAGCGCCTTCGCCACGAATGGACTCGTGATGGGTGGACGCATCGAGCTCGAGTGCATGGCCACCCGCAGCGAGGAACAGCGATGAAGATGTCGATTCGAGCGATCGTCACCGTGGCATGGCTGATCGGCGGCGCGGCAATCGCGCCGGCGAAGGCGAACGCGCAAAACATGACGCTCAACCCCGACCAGCAGGCGCTCCACGACATCTACAAGGAGCTGATCGAGACGAACACCGAGGACTCGGCCGGCGTCGGCAGCGTGACGAAGGCGTCGGAGCAGATCGCGGCGCGCTTCCGTGCCGCGGGGTACCCGGAGTCCGACATCCATCTGCTCGGCCCCACGGCGGACAAGCATTCGGTGATCGTGCGGCTGCACGGCACGGGCGCGAAGAAGCCGCTCCTGCTGCTCGCGCATCTCGACGTGGTGACGGCGCTGCCGACGGACTGGACGACCGATCCGTTCAAGCTGGTCGAGAAGGACGGCTACTACTATGCGCGCGGGTCGATCGACGACAAGGCGATGGCGGCGATCTTCGTCGCCAACATGATTCGTTACAAGAAGGAAGGGTTCGTTCCCGATCGCGACATCATCCTCGCGCTGACGCCGGATGAGGAGAAGTCGGGACAGCTGGGCGCGAACTGGCTGGCGCAGAATCACAAGGAGCTGATCGACGCCGAGTATGCGTTGAACGAGGGGGGCGGCGGATCATTGAAAAATGGGAAGCCGTTTCTGCACGCCGTGCAGGCGACGGAGAAGGCCTTCACGAATTTCACGCTGACCGTGAAGAATCCGGGCGGACACTCGTCGGTGCCGCGTCCGGACAACGCGATCTACCAGCTCGCGAACGGGCTCGTGCGCTTCGAGCATTTCAAATTTCCGGTGCAGCTGAACGACGTGACGCGCGCCTTCTTCGCGGGTACCGCGAGCATCGAGACGGGGGCGAATGCGGCGGCGATGCGCGCGCTGCTGAAGAATCCGGGCGACGCGGCGGCAGCAGCGACGCTGTCGAAGGATCCGCGCTACAACTCGATTCTCCGCACCACATGCGTCGCGACGCGGCTGAGTGGCGGTCACGCGGACAACGCGCTTCCGCAGACGGCGACGGCGCTGATCAACTGCCGCGTATTTCCGAACGTCCCGATCGATTCGGTGCGTGCCACGATCATCAAGGTGCTCGCCGACACCGGGATTTCGGTGTCGCCTTCGGAGCAGATGGCGCCGACAACACCGTCGCCGCTGACGGCCGAGCTGCTCGATCCGATCAAGGAGCTCACGGGGCGGATGTTCAACGGAGTGCCGGTGATCCCGTTCATGTCGACGGGCGCGACAGACGGACGCTATCTGCGCGCGGCGGGGATCCCGACGTATGGAGTGTCGGGACTCTTCCTCGATCCGTCGGACATCCGGGCGCACGGGAAGGACGAGCGCGTGCCGCAGAAGTCGCTGTACGAGTCGCAGGCGTTCTTGTATGAGCTCGTGAAGATGCTGTCGACGGAGAAGCCGAAGGTGTAGGTGGCGCGGTCGAGGTCGATCACGGGAACGCTCGCGAATTCGACTCATATCCGCTTCGCGAGGCTCGTTTCTTGACTAAGAAGCACACAGCCGGCGTCATCACCTCCCGTGAGCCGCCCGCACACCACCGCAGCATCTCTCGAGAGGACATCATGAGCATTTTCGGATCGATAATGTCGAAGGTATTCGGCCACACCGAGCACGCAACCGCCGCAGCGACCGCTTCCTCGGCGCCGAGCCCCGCCCAAACGTCGTCCGCGCCCGCCGCTCCGGCGGCGCCCACCAAGCCCACGCCGATCTCGCAGGCGGAAGCGGAGGCGTTGCTCGCGAACATCGCGTCGAACTATTCGCACCCAGTGAACTGGAAGACGTCGATCGTCGATCTCATGGCGATCCTCGGCATCGACAACAGCCTCGCGCAGCGCAAGGCGCTCGCGCAGGAGTTGGGCTACACCGGCGACATGAACGACAGCGCCACCATGAATATCTGGCTGCACAAGCAGGTCATGACGAAGCTCGAGGAGAACGGCGGCTACGTGCCCGCGGATCTCACGAAGTAGTACGACGCGTCGACGCTCCGGCGCGGCATGCCCGCGTCCGGAGATGTCGCGTCGGTCTCAGATACCGGAGCGCGAGCCGGTCATCAACGCGAGTGCGGACGCATAGCGATCAGCCTTCTGCCTGTCCCCCACCACCCGCGCCGCGAGCATTGCACCGCGCATCGACAGATAGCGATTGGGCTCCTTCGTCAGCGTTCGCTCGTACTCGGTGAGCGCGTCCGCCGGGCGATGCAGCGCCGTGAGCAGATCGCCTAGCAGCTCGTGCGCTGGCGCGAGCGGTCCGGGAGTGACGGCGCTCTTCTCCGTCGCATCCTCTCGCGTGCACGCTTCGCGCATTTGAGATAGCGCATCGTCGGGATGATGAGACGCGTAGTCCATCCACGCCTGCGCGCCCAGCTGCTGGATCGTCACCTGCTCTGCCCAATACGTCTCGCCGTGAGCAGCAAGTCTCGCCTGCAAGACTACGAGCGAGTCGACGCCGACACGCGCCGCGGCGGTGTCGCCGAGATGCGATGCGCCGAGGGAGCGCGCGAAGTACGTGACCGCGTCCGCGTACGGAAAAGCGGTGGTGTTCGCGTGAAGCGCCGCAGCCGCCCTCCAGTCGCGATGCTCGAGCGCGACGCGCGCGGGAATCGCCGCAATTGCGAACGCGCCGGCGGAACCCGGCGCTGCGCCCGCCACCACCGTCGGATCGAATCGTGCGATGAGCGTCGGAAATACGAGGAGCATCGCACGCGCCGCTGAGTCGTTGCGCAGTTGAAGCGCCGCGTACATCTCGTAGTCGAGCGCGTGGAGCGCCTCGGCGATCGACCCATCGCGCATCGCCGCCGCGATCGACTGCCGATTTGCGTCGATGGACTCGCGCCACATCCCCACACGGGTGAATATGTGCGATGGCATGTGCAGCGCGTGCGGCGCGGCAGGTGCGATCTGCGAGTATCGCTCGGCCGCACGACGCGCGAGTGGCGCGAGTGCGGGGACATCGTAGGCGTGGATGATGTAGTGCGCGAGTCCCGGGTGGTTTGGCTGCTTCACCCAGAGCGACTCGAGCACGGCGCCGGCGCGTCGCTGGCTCGCATAGCTCTTGTCCGTGGATGGCGCCGCCGCGACGAGCGCGAGTGCCTGGAAGATCTGCGCTTCGGTGTCGGCAGGCTGCGCCAATGCGAGCGCGTTCATCGCTTTCTCGTAGGCCACGACTCGCGTGCGCGTGTCGCGATGCTCATAGTCCGCGTAGAGCTCGGAGACCGCGCCGATGTAGCCGCGCTCACGCACCGTCGCGCCGCTTTCCAGCCGCGAGGCTGCGTCCGCTGCGCCGCGACCCGCGGCGAGGACCTCGGGGCTGCGGTTACCGGGAGACATCGGATTCGACCAGCGGCTCAGCGCGATCCCCCAATACGCCATCGCGCAGCTCGAGTCGGCAGAGAGAACGTCGCCGAAACCGCGAATCGCCGCGCCGAACTCGAAGGAATGCAGGAGCGCGACGGAGCGATCGAAGGTTGGCGTCACCGTGGCGCTGCACGACGTGGCGAAGTGCACGGCTCCCAATTGGTTCGACGCTACGTCATGGAGATGTGACTGCGCCTCCATTCGTCCCGCGGCAAGAAGGGACAGCGCGACCGCGATCGTGATGCCGCATGCAGGGGCCATCGCAGCTAGGGCTTCCGCGCAATCATTGCGCGCGATGCCTTCAGCGTCCCATCAGGCTGCTTGACCGCGAGCACGATGACGTTGGTGCCAGGCGTGAGCTTGTCGTCGGTGGCGACGATCTCGGTCACGGGCACATCACTCGGTACGGCGACGACACGGGAGCTGCCGTTGTAGCTCACCGTGATCGACCCGCCGGCGCGCGTTGCGACGGCGCCGTTCGTCATGCGCGACGGATTGCTGCCGCCCGGGGCCGCGGCCACTGCGCCGTTGGTCATCGTGCTCCTACCCGCGCTTCCAGCTGGCGTCTTCATGAGATTGCTCCCCTCACCCGTGCCTCGCAGCTCCTCCGGGAAGATGTGAATCTCGGTCGCCTTCTGCGTATCATCGGGCTGCGCCACCGATGTCACGCCCACGAACGTATTCGCGGTGACCTTCGACAAATCCGCAGGCTGGGTCTTGTAGAGCTTGAGCGGTGGCGTCACGATCACGTGCACATCGCCCGCGCTCGTCGTGACCGTGAGCGCGGTATCGCTCACCGCGGCGAGCGCGCCGCGCACGGGCGTGATATCGGACAGCGCTGGCTGCGCGCTCGGCGCGGCCGTTTGCACGGTTGAGGTCGAGTCTGTCTTCGTTGCGGACGACGAAGAATCTTTCGGTGCGCACGCCAACGCCGCGGCGGCGAGTAGCATGCCGATGGTCATGGCCCCGTTTATAAATCGCATACGCACGCCCGCGTCGTGAGGAAGGCTGAGAGGCGCCAGAACGCGTCTCCAGAGTTGCCGTCTGTATTATATCGCGCGAACGCCCCCTTCGAATGTATTGTTTAGCGTTCCGGGAGCACGGCAATCTGGATTAGAGGATCCACGCGGAGGCACCAGTGGCGAGAGTCGTTTGCATCATCCTCTTCTGTTTCCTCGCAGCATGTCGCGCCGACACGCTCAGCAAGCGGCTGACGCGTCTCGCCATCGACGCCGCGGCCGGTGACTCCGACGCACGGTACAACCTCGCGGTCGAGCTCTATCGTGGAGACTCACTGAAGCGCGACTACACCACTGCAGCGACGCTTTGGCGCGGAGCAATGGAACAGGGAAACGTCAATGCGATGAACAACTACGCCTTCCTTCTCTTTCAGGGATGGGGAGTGAAGGCGGATCCCGAGCGCGCCGTTGCGCTGTGGCATCGCGCGGCGCTGCGGGGTGAAGTGGAGTCTCAGCTCCATTTGGGGTACGCCGCCCTCATCGGCAAGGGCGCCTCGCGCGATACAGTCGAGGCGGTCGCACGCTTCCGAACGACGATCAAGCTGGCGGAGCAATCGCGCGATTCCATCGACGGGGTGAACGCCGCGGATGCTCGCGGACAGCTCGCCGCGATCCCCGCGCTCGCGGCTGGAGATGCGAAGCGAGCGGACAGTCTCGCACGAGAATACGCGCGAGTTCCTTCGCGCGTGCGGCATTAGAGCAGTTCGGCCGCCATCACTTCGCGAAGTTCACCCGCTTCAGTATCGCAACGAGACTCGGCTCCAAGCGGTGCGAACGCTACCGTCCGTTCACGGCGAGCCAGGGCGTGTCGCCGTAGGAATCGTAGACTACCCAGGCGCCCGCGGTGATGGCCGCAGAGAGGATGGCCTCGCTGATCTGAAACGGATCCTTGGAGCCGGCGGCGACGATGGGAACCCAAACGAGGAGCGTGAACAGTCCGATCTGCAGCGCCGAGAGCGCTGCGGCCAGACGCGCACAGAGTCCGACGAGTACCGCGATCCCCGCCACGATGAATGCGCAGCCGGTGAGGTACACCCACGCCAGGTGAAAGGGCAGCCAGCCCGGCACCAGCGCGGCGGTCTCCTTCGCATACCGGAGATGTGCCTCGCCAAACGGAAGCAGCGCGAGGCCGTAGAACAGTCTCGCGATGCGCACACCGCTGTTACCGGAGGCGAACGCGAGACGCGCCCGATCCCGGTCGGTGGCGAGCCACGCGTAGAGCACCCACGCGCCGGCAACCATCACCGCGGTCTCGCCGAGTCCGGACCACGAGTCCTGCGATGACGGGGCGAGGAACAGCCTCGGCACTCTCAGGACTACGAACCACAGCACGAGCGAAGCGAGCAGCAGCCGCGACGCACTAGCAGCTGTGCGCTGAAAGAGCAGCCCGATGCCCGAGACGAGCGAGAGCAAGGCGCAAAAATAGACAAGCAACTCGCGCGCGGGCGCACCCTTCGGTACGGGCGCCCAGACCGGGGCGAAGTTGCCCGTGATCATCCCCAGAATCCCGAGAGCGATGAACGTCGCCGCGAAGACGACGTGACCCATGCTTCTGATCTGCATCGCGCTGCCTCCGATGGTCCGTTCGATACGATATGCTCGAGACATGGAGAAATGCCAGGGAATGCGTCTCCCGCTACCCGGTGTACCTCGGACGCGGCGAACAAATCGGCAGACGCGAACGCGCGATCGAGCGAGCTTTCCGCTGGAGCCACGCATTGATCGGGGTGCGGCGCCGGCGTCGCGCGTGAAGGCCGAAGAGGTCGGCCTGCCTCCGTTTCTCTGCATGGTCGACGTCAGCGGTATGGTTGGTGCGATACGATGTAACCGATGTCTTCCTTTCGTGCGACTCGCGGCGTGCTCGTCGTCAGCTTCATCATGGTGGCCGACGGGTGCCTTGCGGGTTTGCCACCGCGTCCGGCGCTCTCCCCCGCGCCATCGTTCGACCCCACGCAGTTCTTCGCTGGACACACACACGGCGAGGGGAAGTTGGACTATCGCATCGGCCATGACCGCACCCTTCGAGTGGAGGGGTCTGGCCGCACCGAGAGTGATGGGCGTTTCCGGCTCGATCAGACCGTCACATACGGCGATGGCTCCGTGGAGACTCGCGTATGGCTTCTGAGTCGCGGAGACGCCGGGCACTTCAAGGCGTCGCTGAGCGATGCGAAGGGTGAGGTGCACGCCGAGTCGAGCGGCAATCTCTTCCATCTGCGCTACCTGATGCGCAGCCCCGCCGTGTACATGGAGCAATGGCTGTATTTGCAGCCGGACGGGCTTACTGTCGCGAACTTCGCGCAGGTAACAGTGCTCGGCGTCCCATGGGTACGGCTGTCGGAGACCATCACGCGCGTCGATGCCGATAGCGCGAATAAGGCCGTCGGCAACATCCATCAGCCCAACAACGAAGGACGGCCCGGCATTCTGGCGAGCCCATCGCTGACGAAGCAGCGAGTCACA
>JBBRYY010000101.1:0-11192 GCA_038237245.1 Gemmatimonadales bacterium
GCCGTCACCGCGTGCTCCTGCATCGCCTGCAGCAGCGCGGCCTGCGTCTTCGGCGGCGCGCGGTTGATCTCGTCGGCGAGCACCGCGTTCGCGAAGATCGGCCCCTGCACGTACTTGAAGCTGCGCCGCCCCGTGGCCTGATCCTCTTCGAGCATCTCGGTGCCGGTGATGTCGCTCGGCATCAGATCCGGCGTGAACTGCACGCGCGAGAAGGTGAGGTCGAGCGCCTCGGCTACCGTGCGCACGAGCAGCGTCTTCGCGAGGCCGGGAACGCCGACGAGCAGCGCGTGTCCGCCGCTCAGCAGCGCAGCGACGATATTGTCGACTACCTCGTGCTGGCCCACGATGCGGCGACCGATCTGCGCCACGAGCTGCTTGTGCGCTCGCGCGAGGTCGTCGAGCAGGGCGAGGTCGTCGTTGCCGGAAGCGGCGTGGGTCATTGCGCTAGCATGTGGGAAGACGGATAGGGAATTCAGAGCGAAACTAACGGGCGCTGCAGCGTTGGCGAAGGGGACGGCGGGCGCAGCCGGCGCTGCTGCAGTTGCGTTTGCCAGCGTCGCGATGCAGAGTTTCGAGAGCATCGCCGTCCTCGCGTCCGCGAGTGCCCACGGAGTCAGCCTCACTGGAGGAAGAGCCATGTTCCGTACGTCGTCACGTTTCGCGCTGTCGTTCTTCGCGGCTGCCCTGCTCGCGGCATCGCTGTCCTCGTGCGGTGGTGATCTGCTCGGAGTCGATCAGAACTGGGATCTCCAGACGGTCGAAGGCTCGGCGCCACCGTTCACCGTGCCCCACGCCTCGCACGAGGTCGTTCTCATCTCGGCGGTGGCGGATCTCCGTTCCGACAACAGCTACATCACGACGTTCACCGGCACGATAGACGGCGTTGCCGGACAGATCGGGCAGGATCAGGGGCACTGGGCCATCGGGGGGTCGGTCTTCACCTTCCGCAGCACAACGCTCGGCGCCGACTACGTCGCCGCGCTGGTCCAAGCGCACTTCAATGCCTCGGTGCCGGGACAGCTGATCATGTCATCGGATGCGAACTTCGACATGACGTTCGCGCACTGATCGTCGCGCCTCGCGGCTGAGGGGAACGAGAACGGCACGAGTCGTGTAGGGAGGAGAGGGGGCTTCGTCCGGCCTCTATTGTTGCTTCGCTTCGACTCGAGAAACCGATGAACTCTCCTTCGATATTCCCGCGGCGCGCAGCTTTCGCGCGTCCGCTGCTCGCCGTCGCGCTTGGGTTTACGCTGACGTTTGCGTCCGCCTGCGGTAGCGACAGTCCGACCGGTCCGAAGAACGTGCCGGGGACGTATTTCCTGCGCACGATCGACGGGACGGCGCTGCCGTTCACCGTGCCGGAGCAGCGCGATCACGTGATCGTCGTCAACTCGGTGACGGCGACGCTCAACGGCAACAACACCTACGCGGTGGCGGGGACGGGCACGGAGGATGGCAACGCGAGCACGGTGATCACCGACGCGGGAACGTACACGCAGTCGGGATCGACGCTCCACTTCACCTCGACGACGCTCGGTGGCGCGACGTACAGCGCGAGCGCGAAAACCGACAGCTTCACCGTGACGCTTCCCGGCGGCTTCGTCGACTCCGATCGTACGTCGTTCGCACTGTTGTTCGAGAAGGGGAGCTGAGTCTGCCGCGCGCGTTGCGCGCGGGATCAGCTACGGCAGAACGAAGTCGACCCGCTTTTCCACCGGATGATTGCTGCTCTTGAGCGTCGCGAGCGCGGTGTACTTCCCGTGCCGCCCTTCCGCCTTCCACTGCTCGTTGAATGAGAGCGTCGCGTTCGCGTCCACATTGCGATTCTGCAGCGCCTGCGTGAACATCTTCCCGGTGCTCCAGCGCCAGACTTCGGCGCCGGCTGAGTCGAGGATGATGAATTCGTGCGTCTGCCCGCTGGGGAAGTTCACCTCGACCGTGTGAGTCGCGAGGTTCGTCACGTGGAGCGCGAGCTTCACGGTGCTGCCGACGGCGACTTTCGCGGATGTCGCGAGCGCGGTGTCGGCGAACTGATGTTCAGCAGCCTTGTTCGCGCCCGGAACGCTGGCGTGCGCATCTCCATCTCCATGTCGCGCGTGTGGGCCACAGGCGAGCGCGATGGCGGCGATGCAAAGAATCCAGGTAATCGAGCGGCGAGTCATTCTTTGGTGTGCTGAACGAAAGGCGTGGGCGGGATGGTCACAAAAGGGACGTGAGCCAAGTTATCAACAGCAAGACGCGAGGTCAACTGTTTCTGCAACGCTAAGTCGTGAAGATTGAAGGACTTTCTTGTTGAGCACGATTCCTTCGGCATGTCTTCGGGCTACCCCTTGAATTCCTTGCGAAAAATTTCACAAGCGGGTAAATTCACCTCGCGAAATGGCTGACGACAATTTTTCCGGAGACGCGCGCGATCAGGGTCCCTCGCCGGCGTCGTTCGCGGGCGCCGGAGTGCAATTCGTCGTCGCGATCCTCCTCTTTCTGTACATCGGGAAGTGGGCGGATTCGAAGCTGGGCACGGCGCCGTGGCTCCTCATGCTCGGAGTATTCGTGGGCGCGGGCGCGGGGTTCTACAGCTTCTATCGCCGCATCATGGCCGCGAGCCGCAGCAATGGTGACGGGTGAGGAAGACCGCGATCTTCGCCGCACTTTCGCTACTCGTGATCGTTCTTCTGGCGTGGATTCTGACGTTCGCCTTTCCGACCGCGCCCGACCGGCACGCGGTCGTAGTAAGTGCAGCGATCGCGTATGTGGTGCAGCTCTGCTCGTTCGCGATCGCGCGCGCCTTCGCGGCGACGAACGTGGTTGCGGGGTGGGGGCTGGGGATGTTGCTTCGCTTCGGCGTACTGGCGATTTACGCGCTGATTTTCGTGAAGGTGCTCGATCTTCCGACGAGTGCGGCGCTCGTGAGCCTCGTTGCTTTTTTCTTCGTTTCCACGCTGCTCGAACCGGTGCTGCTCAAGTCATGAAATTCGGCACGCTCCTTCTCTCGCTGATGTTCCTCCTCGCCGCGCCGCTGCGCGCGCAGGACTCGACGTCGACTTACGGACCGGTGGGCGATCATCTCACGCAGCCCGCCTCGAAGAACGTCGACATCATCACGCCGCACATCACGGACTCGCACTTCCTCGAGCTTCCGGGCGGGCACGAGTTGGAGCTGCCGCGCTGGAAGCCATTCCACGTGGGCGGGCTCGCGATCGACATGTCGCCGACCAAGCATGTCGTCTTCCTGCTGCTCACGGCGCTGCTCTGCATCGGCGTGATGATTCCCGCCGCAACGTCCAATCAGCGCCAGACGGCGCACAAGGGACACGCGAAGGGATTCGCCGGCGCTATCGAATCGATGGTGCTCTATATCCGGAACGAAGTCATCCTTCCGAACGTCGGGCACCACGGGAATGCCTACGTCCCCTTCGGGCTCACACTGTTCTTCTTCATCCTTTTCGCGAATCTGCTCGGCCTCATCCCGTACGGCTCGACGGCGACGGGAAACATCTCCGTCACTGCGACGCTCGCGCTGATCACCTTCGTGGTGGTAGAGGTCGCCGGCATGAAGGCGCAGGGCGCGGGATACATCAAGACGATCATCTATTGGCCGTCGGATCAGCCGCTCGCGGTGAAGCTCCCGATGACGTTCATCATGACGCCGGTGGAGATCGCCGGAAAGATCACGAAGCCGTTCGCGCTTGCGATTCGTCTCTTCGCGAACATGACGGCCGGCCACGTCGTGTTGCTCGCGCTGATCAGTCTCATTTTCACCTTTGGCAGCTTCTTCATCGCGCTTGCTCCGATCACCATGGGCGTGGCGATCAGCATGCTCGAGCTCTTCGTCGCATTCCTGCAGGCGTTCATCTTCACGCTGCTCGCCAGCGTATTCATCGGCCTCATCCGCGAGGGTGCGCACTAGCGCTCCCTCGTTTCATATCCGTCCCGCGCATCATGCTCCTCGCGCAGGACATCGTACCCGGTCGAGCGACCGGGGAAGCTCGTTGAGACCCGGGTCTCGCTGACGAGCAGCGCTCCCGGTACCGGGCGCGGAGCAGCAGGAATCACGTTTATCGGAGCAACACAATGCACGCTTTTCTTCCAATGCTTCAGGCTGCAGCCAGCTACACGAAGGAGTACACGGGCGCATGGGCGATGTTCGGGGCCGGTCTCGGCGCAGGCGTCGCGGTAATCGGCGCTGGTCTCGGCATCGGCCGCATCGGTGGCCAGGCCGCCGAAGCGATGGCTCGCCAGCCGGAGCGCGCTGGTCAGATTCAGACCGCCGGTCTTATCCTCGCGGCGCTGATCGAAGGCGCGGCGCTGTTCGCGATCGTCGTCACGTTCCTGATCCAGAGCAAGTTCAACTTCTAGTATCGATCGATCGGCCGCCGCGCCCCGGGGTGCGGCGCGCCACTCGTCACCATTTTTCCAGAATTTCCATGCGCAAGCTGCTGACTGTATTCTCCGCCTCGATCGTCTCCGCGCTTCCACTCGCTGCGCAGGAAGCGGAAGCACCGAGGAGCAATCTGCTGACGCCGAGCGGCGGGCTGATGCTCTGGACGCTCGTGATTTTCGTTGCCGTACTCTTCGTGCTCGCGAAGTTCGCGTATCCGAAGATCCTCGAGGCTGTAGAGGCGCGCGAGAAGACGCTTTCCGACGCCATCGCCGCGGCGAAGAAAGATCGCGAAGAGGCTGCCGCGCTCCTCGCTGAGCATCAGAAGAATCTCGCCGCCACGCGCGATGAGGTTCAGAAGATCATGACCGATGCGCGCGCGACGGCCGACAAGGTTCGCGCGGACATCGTCGAGCAGGCGCACAAGGAGCAGCAGTCGATGCTCGAGCGCGCACGCATCGAGATCGGGCAGGAGAAGGAGAAGGCGATGGTCGAGCTCCGCAGGCAGACCGTCGAGCTCGCAGTTCGCGCGGCGGGGAAGGTCATTGAGCGTAACCTCGACGTCGAGACCAACCGCGCCGTTGTCGACAGCTTCCTTGCGACGATCGAGCCTGTGGGAGCGAAGAAGTAATGCGCGAGCCGACGATCGGCCGGAACTACGCCGAAACCTTGATGTCGCTGGCGCAGCGCGCCGGCGACATCGATGGTTGGGGGACGACGCTCACCGAGATCGCCGCATCGATCGAGGGGGACGCGCGCCTCGCGAACTTCCTCTCGTCGCCGACGGTCAGTGCGCAGGGGAAGGTCGAGATCATCACGAAGGCGTTCCAGGATCGGCTTCCGCGGCTGTTCGTGCGCTTTCTCGCGGCGGTGATCGCCAACCGTCGGCAGAACCTCATTCCGCAGATCGCGACGGAGTATACGCTGTTGGCGGATGAGCTTCAGGGGCGCGTGCACGCGCGCGTAACCGTCGCGAGCGAGCCCGGCGATGCGATGCGCGCGAGTATCGACAAGCAGCTCGGCACGATCACCGGGAAGCGCGTCGTCACGCACTTCACGGTGAAGCCGGAGATTCTCGGCGGCGTCATCGCGCGCGTCGGCGATACGGTGATGGACGGCTCCCTCGTGCGCCGGCTCGAGAATCTCCGTGGCCAGATGCTGGGCCGGGCGAACTGAGCTTTTCGCCCGCGAAAGTCGGCTGTTCAGAGCGCGGCGCCCTTTCACGGGCGCCGCGCTCGTGTTTTCATCCTCTGATATGATCGCGATCCTTCCTCTGATTTTCGCCCTGCAGCAGGGTGTGACGCAGACCGTTTCTCCGCCGCGCGGGGACACCGTGGGCTACTGGCAGCAGCGCGCCGACTACGCGATCACTGCGCGGCTCGACGAGTCCGCGCAGCTGCTGCACGGGAAGGCGACGCTCACCTACGTCAATCACTCGCCCGACACGCTGCGCGAGATGCGCGTGCAGCAGCTGCTCAACGCATTTCGCCCGGGATCGCGGTGGAGCGCGGCGGACGAGCGGGAAGGGCGGGTGCGCTTTCAGCAGCTGAGGGATCCCAACTACGGCTACGAGCGGTTCACGAGCGCACCCACCGTGAATGGCGCGGCGGTGGCCGTCGAATATCCGTTCGCGCCGGACAGCACGATCGCGCGCTTCGCGCTGCCGAAGCCACTCGCGCCCGGCGACTCCGCCATTGTGAACTTCGCGTGGGATGCGCGGCCGTCAGCGACCGTGTATCGGCGGCAGGGACGGAAGGGACGGAAGTACGACTTCTCGCAATGGTATCCGAAAGCCGCGGTGTACGATCGCGGCGGCTGGGAGGCTCAGCCCTTCATTCCAAACGGCGAGATGTATGGCGAGTTCGGGACCTTCGACGTCACGATGATTCTCGCGAAGGACCAGGTCGTCGGGGCGACGGGAGTGCCGGTGGCGGGTGACCCGGGATGGGAGCACGCCAAGTCATGGGGCGAGGTGCACTACGAGCGCGATGCGTACGGCTCCGTCGATACGACGCTGCCGCCGGTGCCGAGCGGGATGAAGGCCGTACGCTTCTACGCGCGCGACGTGCACCACTTCGGGTGGGCGGTCGATCCGGACTTTCGATACGAAGGTGGACTGTACCGCGGAACGATCCCGATTCACGTGTTGATTCCATCCGCCGAGCTCGCGCGACTCGGCCACGGCGGGTTCGTGTCATGGAACGTGCACGCGCTCGAGTTTCTCGAGAAGATCTATGGCCCATACGGATATCCGCAGCTCACGGGGCTGATTCGTCTCGATCCCGGCGCCACCGAATTTCCGATGCTGGCGATGTACGGAAGCAGCGTGAGCGAGGGGACGGTGTCGCACGAGGTGGGGCACATCTACAGCTACGGAATGCTCGCGAACAACGAGTGGCGCGAGGGGTGGATGGACGAGGGACTCACGAGCTATCAGAGCGAGTGGCGCATCCGCGCGACGCCGCAGGACATCGCCGAGGGAGCGCCGCAGCAGGGGGCGCCGCCGGTGAGTGGCTATCGGGAGCACGCGCACGTGATGTCGCCGGCCGACCGCGGCACCATGTCGCTCATCGACATGGATCTGCTCGGCCGCGCGGAGTCGCCTGAGCCACCATCGCGCACGTTCAACGAGTTCAGCCTCTATCAGGCGGCGGTGTATTCGCGCCCCGACATGATGTACGGGATGCTGCGTGACATGCTCGGCGACAGCGTATTCACCGCCTTTCTCCACGACTACTACGCGCGGTGGAGGTTCAAGCACGTCGATGAGCTCGCGATGCGGGCGAGTGCCGAGCGCGTGTCCGGGCGCGATCTGGGATGGTTCTTCGCGCAGTGGGTGCATCGGACGGGGCTCGTGGATTACTCGCTCGCCGACGTCGAGACGAAGTGCGATGGCGAGAGCTGGCTCACGCGCGCGCGTGTGATCAGGCGGGGCGAGTACCGGCACGCGATGCCCGTTGGCGCAAAGACGGATAGTGGCTGGACGATCGTTCGTGCAGACCCGGTGCGCGACGACCAGTGGGTGGAGCTTCGCACGGCGTCGAAGCCGACGGAGGTGCGCGTCGATCCGCTGCACTCCACCGAGGATTGGGATCGCCGCAACAACGTGTCGGGGGGGCTCGCGCAGCTGGACGGGCGCGCGACGATGTATGTGCCCGACTGGCCATTTCTCGCGCAGACGGATCGCGACAGGCAACTCGTGGCGATCGGGCCGAAGGCGTGGTACACGGGGCCTGGCGGCTTCACGGGTGCGGTGCGCTTCCGCTCGAACTACGCGGCGGTGGGCGACGTCGCGTGGGACAGGCGTGAGCTTGGGATCGCGCTGTCGTCGCAGGTGCCGGCGGGGGCGAACGGCGTCGAGCATGTGATGGGGTGGCTGACGTTCTCGAATCCGCAGTTGCCGTTCTTCAATCGGCCGCTGGTTGGTGTGAGCGCGGGCGTGTGGGCGCTCGATGGAATCACGAAGGTCGAGCTCAAGAAGGATTGGAATCTGAGCCCGTTTCTGTATGCGAACGGACCGCAGCAGCATCTCAAGCTCGGCTTCGTTGCGACGCTACCGTACGACATCCGGTGGCTGGACTTCGAGCGGTGGCAGCCGAAGAACGTTTACGATGCCAACGCAGAGTTCACCTGGAAGTCTCGGCTGCCAACAATGCTGAGCGCGCGAGTAAAGGCGTTTGCAGGGCTCGATCGCGACGTCGGTGCGGGGACGACGCGCGCTTTCGAGCGCGTGGAGGGTGAGGTCGCGCAGACTGGGAGCTTCGGCAGCGGTGATGGATGGACGCACAAACTCCGATTTTTCGCGGGTGCGACGAAGGACGCGCCGCTCCAGCGGTCGATCGGGCTTGCTTCGCTCGACGTGACCGATACGTATACGAACGACTTTCTGCGGGGGCAGAACGCCCTCTTCGCTCGCTCCGAGGTGCACTTCGTGACGCCGGGCGGCGCCGGACTTCGTGGCTACTCGCCGCTGCTGCTCGTCCAAAGGGTGGCGGCAGTGAACGGCGAGCTTGCGACCAACGTCATCCGTGCGAGGGCGAAGTCGATGGCGCCGTCGGTTGCGCTGATCGCGTTCGGTGATGCGGCATGGGGAAAGTTTCCGGGCGACTTCAGCGGGAGTAGTCGTACCTTTGCGGATGCGGGAGTCGGTGTGCTCGCGCGCGACCAGCTCTGGGACCGTCCCATTACCATTCGCTTTGATGTGCCGCTCTACGTTCGTGACCCGGACTTCGCTCCCGACGGTCACGAGGGCGACGATCGCGTGAAGCTTCGCTGGACCTTTTCGTTCGCTGACCTGTGGTGAGCGCGTCTTACGCTCTACCAGATAGCCGCAGACCACTCGACACCCGGATCCGATCGCGATGACAACGCCGCCCAAGTCGGGCCCCACCGATGTGACTCGCGTGCCCAAGCCCTGGGGACATGAGATCATCTGGGCGCGCACCGACCGCTACGTCGGCAAGATCCTGCACATTCGCGCCGGCCACGCACTGTCCGTGCAGTATCACGAGAAGAAGGACGAGACGGTCTACCTGCTCGCCGGTGAGCTGAAGTACTGGGTGAAGACCGGCGAGACGATGACGGACATGCACCTCAAGGTCGGCGATGCATTTCGAATCACCCCTCACACCATCCACTACATGGAAGCGGTCACCGACTGCGATGTCCTCGAGGCATCGACCCCCGAGCTCGACGATGTCGTGCGCCTGACGGATCGCTACGGCCGCGAAGGAACGAACGCGCCATGAAGGTGATCATTCCGCTCGCGGGGAGGGGAACGCGCCTCCGTCCGCACACGCACCTCACGCCGAAGCCGATGCTGAAGGTCGCCGGCAAGCCGGTGATCTCGTACCTCCTCGACGATCTCAAGAAGCTCGGCGGGATCGAGCAGATCATCTACATCACCGGCCATCTCAAGGAGAAGGTCGAGGCGTACGCGCGCAGGGAATACGACTTTCCGGCGGTCTTCGTCGAGCAGACGGTGCAGAACGGCACGGCGACGGCCGTCGATCTGGCGCGGCCGTATGTCGATCAGCCGGTGCTCATCATCTTCGTCGACACGATCTTCGACGCCGATCTCTCGCTCGTGCAGAACACGGACGCGGACGGGATCATCTGGGTGAAGGAGGTCGAAGACTACCAGCGCTTCGGCGTCGTCGTCACGAATCCGGGGGGGTTCATGACGAAGATCGTCGAGAAGCCGAGCACGCCGATCTCGAAGCGGGCAAACATCGGGCTCTACTACATCAGGAACTGGAAGTTGCTGTACGAGGGGATTGCACACGTCATGACGCAGCCCTCGAACAAGGGCGAGTACTATCTCACCGACGCCTTCCAGTACATGATCGACCACGGCGCGCGCATCAAGGTCGTCGATGTCGAGGGGTGGTACGACGCGGGGAAGCTCGACACGCTGCTCGAAACGAATCGCGCGATGCTGGAGCGCGGCCGTGCGCGGAAGCCGACGAAGGTTCCGGCGGGATCGAAGATCATCGACCCGGTCTACATCGAGGAGGGGGTGACGCTCACCGATGCGACGGTCGGCCCCAACGTCTCGGTTCTCGCCGGCGCGGTGATCGCGCGGTCGACGCTGAGGGACACGATCATCGGCAGCAAGTCGCAGATCTCGGACTGCGCGCTCACGGGCTCGCTCGTGGGCGACGAGGTCGTGCTCGAAGGTGTGCGCGGCCAGGTAACCATAGGCGACCAGTCGGAGATTCACGCCGGCGAGGGGTGAACTCCGAGTGCACGGCTCACCACAAGCGACTGCGATGGAAAACGATCGAACGGATCAGGAGCACGGATTCAACGGATTTGCAAAGAGCTAAACCGCCAGCCCCGCCGTCGCGACTACTATCGCCAGCGCGCGGACCACGCCCAAATGCCCCGCGCTGTTTTCGAACCACTCGGCGACGGTGTGCGCCTCGCCGCCGCGGCCGCCCGCCCCGATCGCGATCGCGGGGATGGCGAGGCTGATCGGCACGTTCGCGTCCGTCGACGCGGTCGCGAGATCGGCTTCGCGGCCGATCAAGCGCGTCGCCTCGATCGTCGCCGTGACCAGCGGATGTGTGCGATCCGTCTCGCCGCTTGGCCTGTCGCCGATCACCGTGACCTCGAGCGTCAGCGGGGGTGCACCGCGGTTGCCGCGCAGATTCTCCTCGTGTAGCGCCGACGTCGCAGCCGCGCGGATCTCATTCTCGAATGTTCGGAGCGCACTCTCGGATGTCGACCGCAGATCGATCTCGAGCCACGCATCGTCAGGAATGGCGTTCACCGAGATGCCGCCACCAATGCGGCCCACCGAGAGCGTCGTGCGCGGCGTCGTGGGCAGCGAAATACGCGCCAGCATCGCGCCGGTGAGCGCTGCCGCGTGCACGGCATTGGGAACGCCGAACGCCGTCCAGCTGTGGCCGCCCGCTCCGCGGAAGTGAAGCCGGAAGCGCCGCGAGCCGAGCGCGCGATGCACGATGCGCTCGTCGCCGGCGCCGTCGAGCGCGATCGCCGCAGCGGCGTGACTCATCGAGGTGTTGAAGAGCTCCTTCGCGCCGCGCAGGTCGCCGGACCCCTCCTCGCCCGTGGTGGCGGCGAAGACCACGGGCGCGCGAGTACGGAGCGCCGTGCCGTCGATCACCCCGGCGAGAGTGAGCATCGCGGCGAGCCCGCGGCCGTTGTCCCCAATTCCCGGGCCGACGAGCCGCGCGCCATCATGTTGTACGCGCAGCGGCGTCGCGCGTGGAAAGACGGTGTCGAGATGCGCGCAGATGACCACCGGCGCCACGTCCTCGCTCCCCGCGCGCGTGCCGAGCACGTTCCC
>JBBRYY010000102.1:0-11129 GCA_038237245.1 Gemmatimonadales bacterium
CATGGAGTCTCACTCCCGCTCGGGGCGTCATCGCACGGCGCTCCTACGCGCTCGGCGCCGCCGATGCCCTCGACACCGTGACCATCGCAAAGCTCGCCGCGCGGCGCTTTCTCGTCATCTCCGACGCGCACGTCGGGCTCTCATCACTGGCCTTCGCGAGACGTCGCGTGTCCATGATCGTCGTACTTGACAGCGCTCAACACCCCGCTCCAGCGCGTACGCACGCATGGCTGGAGCTCACGCGCTGACAGAATCGCGCCGTCGTTGCTTGCTGTCACGTCGCGCGCCGATGTCCCCGAAATAGGGTGTTACGTTCACCGCCCCCGTTCGTGTCACAGTAGCAAAGCTTTGGTACAGCCCGGTTGGGCTTCGGGTATCGTACCGTGCCACAACTGCCCCACCGCATCACGTCCACGTCCATTTGCGTAGTAATTCCCGCCTCCCACCGGCTTCCAACATGGCGCTCTTCGGTCGCAAGAAGACGACAATCGGACTCGATATCGGCTCCGGTCTCATCAAGGTCGCGGTCATCGATCACGGCCGCGGTGATCCGCAGCTCGTGAAGGTCGCAATCGCGCCGTTGCTCGCAGACGCGATCGTCGAAGGTGAAGTGATGGATCCGGGCATCGTCGCCGACGCGATTCGCACCGCGCTCGCCGCCGCCGGCATCAAGGGAAAGGGAGTCGTGACCGCCGTCGGCGGGCGCGATGTGATCATCAAGAAAATCCAGATCGACCGTGTGAAGGAAGCACAGGCGCGTGAGCTCATTCGCTGGGAAGCGGAGCAGCACGTCCCCTTCGACATGGAGTCGGTCGAGCTCGACTTCCAGATTCTCGATCCGAACGCCGATGGTCTCGAGATGAGCGTCCTGCTCGTCGCCGCCAAGCGCGATCTGATCGAAGGCAAGCTGCGTCTCCTCACCGACGCCGAAGTCGCACCGTCGATCGTCGACGTGGACGCGTTCGCGCTCCACAACGCCTTCGAGCTCAACTACCCCGATGCGATGAATGGCGTCGTCTGCCTCGTCAACATCGGACACGAAGTCACGAACATCAACATTCTCGACGACGGAGTTCCGCTCCTCACGCGAGATATTGCGGTCGGCACGCGCCGTTTCCGCGAAGATCTGCAGCGCGAGCGCGGCCTCAGTGTCGAGGAAGCCGATGCGCTCCTCCAGGGATACGATCGCTCGCCGCACCTGCAGGCGATCACCGAAAGCCGGGGCGAAGAGATCGCCGTCGGCATCGAGCGCGCCGCCGCGTTCCTCGCGTCGTCGTCCCGCTCGGCCAGCAAGCTGAAGGCTGCATATACCTGCGGCGGTGGCTCGCGCGTTCCCGGTCTGAACGAGGCGCTTTCTGCGCGCCTTCGTCTGCCGGTCGAGCAAGCCAACCCTCTGCAGCGCTTGACTGTACGTGACGGTGCTTTCGATTCGCTCGTCATCGACGATGTCGCACCTCTGCTCATGCTCCCGATCGGACTGGCGCTGCGCCAGGTCGCCTGATTCCTCCCGAAGGACGCGATAATGATTGAAATCAATCTTCTCCCCGGAACCGGGAAGAAGCCTCGCAACCGCGGCGGCGCCGGCATCAACTTCTCCGGTGTTGCGTCGGGACTCGCCTCGAAGGTCAACGATCCGCTCCTCCTCAGCGCTGTCGCCAGCGTTCTGGTCGCGGCGCTCGTGATCGGCGGCATGTTCTGGCACCAGCGTGCGCAAAACACACAGGTGAACGAGTCGCTCCAGAAGGCGGAGCAGGACTCGATCAACTACTCCGGTGTCATCCGCGAACAGCGCAAAGCGCAATCGCAGCGTGACTCCGTGGTGAGCCAGGTCAACCTGATCAAGTCGTTCGACGACAAGCGCTTCGTCTGGCCTCACATCATGGATGAGATCAGCCGCGCCCTGCCGCCGTACACGTGGGTGACTTCGATCGTGCAGACCAATACGATCACTGCGGCGTCGCAGTCCACCTCCGCCCCCCCGGGCAAGGGTGGCAAGGCCGGCCCGCCGGTCGTCGACAGCACCAGCGTTCCGCGAGTGCAGTTCAAGCTCGTCGGCAACACGGTCGACATTCAGGCGCTCACGCGATTCATGAAGGTGCTCGAAGCGTCCCCGTTCATTGAGAACGTGCAGCTCGAGCGCTCCTCGATCATTCTCGTCGATGGAAAGGAAGTCACGGAGTTCGCTCTCTCGGCGGCCTACCAGACGCCCGACCCGTCCTCGATCAAGACAGTTCCTGTTTCCCTCTCGGTGAGGTAGCGATGGCCAGTCTTCCGAAAGGTCAGCGCGAGCAGGGACTTCTGATCCTCTGCGTTGCCGCAATTCTCTCGATCGGCGCGTACTGGAACTTCGTCTACAGCAAGACCGCCGCCGACCTCGACGCCCGCCGGCAGCACGCTGACGCGCTCGTGACGATGAACCAGAAAGCGAAGATGGAAGTAGCGAAGGGCAACGTGAACGAGATTCGCCGCCAGCTCGCGGAGTATCAGCAGAACCTCGTTCTCATTCGCAGCCTGGTTCCCACGGGCAACGAAGTGCCGTCGCTCCTCGAGCAGATCTCCACCGCGGCCCGCCGCGTCGGACTCGACGTCTCCACGGTCGATCCGCAGCCAGTGGTCGAAGGCGAAAACTACGACACCTACCGCTACACGATGTCCGTCATCGGCGGTTATCACGAGTTGGCCGAGTTCCTCGCGAACGTCGGCAACCTCACGCGAATCGTGCTTCCGGTGAACGTCGCGCTCGCACTGCCGAACAACACGGCGACGGTGCAGGCGCACAAGAAGGAAGGCGAGGCGGCGATCGAGGCCAAGTTCCAGCTGCAGACCTTCGTCACCAAGACCCCGGTCGCGGATCCTTCATTCGATGCACCGCGCAAGAGCGGAGTGAAGTCATGAGCCAGCTTCTTCGTGGCGCGGCGTTCGCGGCGATCACCCTCGCGGTGCTCTCGTCGCAAGCGGGCGCCCAGTCGTTTCCGAACATCAACAAGGCCAAGGAAGCGGCGACGCGATCCGTCGACGCGACCAACGCGCACACCAGCGCGATGACGGCTGACCAGTCGCCACAGCCGGTTGCGCAGCCCGCCATGCAGTCGAACCCGCCGCAGAAGAGCGGCGTGATCGTCAGCTCGAGCGGCACCGTGAAGACGAGCAGCTCCACGAGCTCGACCTCCAACGGCAAGCCCGGACCGCAGACGCCCACGCCGCGCTCCGGCAAGGGCGCAGCATCGGCCGCCACGCCGCCCGGAACGAAGTCGGACATTTCGCTCGTGCGCGAAACGTTCAACTACACTGCCGATGGCCGTCGCGACCCGTTCATGTCGCTGATGAAAACCGGTGAGCTCCGCCCCGCGGTCTCCGATCTCAAGCTCGTGACCGTGATCTACGATCCCGCCGGCCGCTCGGTCGCGATCCTGCGCGATCTCACCACGAAAGAGCAATACCGCATCAAGGTCGGGCAGACGCTCGGCCGCATGCGCGTAGCATCGATCCAGCCTAAATCGGTGACGTTCACCGTCATCGCGATCGGTACGACCTTCCAGGAAGTGTTGGCACTCAACGATACAACGAGAGCGAGGACGCAATGAGGCGAGTCTGCACGCTGGTAGGGATGACGCTTTTCGCGCTGGCTGCACGCGCGAACGTCGCCCATGCCACTACGACTGGCGAGACGAAGAGCGGTGAGGTCAAGTCGCTCGCCGTCGTCTCGGCTTCGGGACGCGCCGAGGTCGTGATCGCGGTCGACGGTTCGGTGAGCATTCAGGACTTCTCGCTCGCGGATCCGTCGCGCGTCGTCCTCGATCTGAAGGGGGCGAGGCTGAACGCACCCACGCGGATGTATGATCACGTGCCTCGCGGCGGCGTGACCAACCTTCGCGTCGCGCAGTACCGTGAGAACACGGTGCGCGTGGTGATCGACCTCGACGCCGAGCACAAATACGCGGTCACCCGCGATGCGAATGAAGTGCACGTCGCGATCGACGCGCCGGCCGGTGTGGCATTCACCGCGTGGCGCGCCGCTCCGCAGATCACCAGCGCGGTAGCCGCGAGCGAGGCCGCCCCCGACATCGCGCCCGATGCTGCGATCGTGCACCCGACCTTCCGCAGGGCGAGCGTCGCTCCGGTGGCGCAGAACAAGTTCGCGGCCTCCGCAGCGCAGCCACGTATCACCGTCACCTACCAGGACGCGGACATTCGCGACGTGATCGCGGCGTTCGCAGTCTTCTCCGGCCGCACGATCGTCGTCGGCAAGGGCGTGGCCGGTAACGTCTCCGCCGAAGTCCGCGACCAGCCATGGGATGTCGCGCTCCGCGCGATCCTCCAGGCGCAGGGACTCGCCGCCAAGGAAGATCAGGACGGCATCATCGCCGTCGACAGCTACGAGAACATCGCGAAGCAGCAGGCGTCCGAGCCGCTCACCACGCAGATCATCTCGGTGAACTATGCTCGCGCTGCAACGCTCGTCTCCACCGTCAAGAGCCTGCTCTCCAAGGAGTGCGGTCCGGGCAGCACGCCGGGCTCCGTCGGCACGAACTGCCAGATCCGCGGCGATGTCTCCGCCGACTCGGCAACTAACCGCCTGCTCGTTACCGATGTCGCGTCGCGGCTTCAGGAAATCTCGAACTATGTGAAGGACCTCGACGTTCGTACGCCGCAGGTCTCGATCAAGGCCAAGATCATCCTCGTCAACCGCACGAACATCGAAGACATCGGCGTCAGCTACGACTTCGGCTCCAACGGCACCTTCTTCAATGCGCTGATGCAGCGCACCGATCCGTCCACCTTCAAGCCGGTCGACTCGAACGGCGACGGCGTACCGGATGCAGTCACCGGAACTCCGTACTCGAAGGCGCAGAACGTGATCGAGATCGGCGGCAACTCGCTCGCGGCGGTGTCCAATGCCAACGCCCGCGTCGTCAACCCGGCCCTCTCGCTCATCTTCTCGACGGCGCTCGGCAAGTTCAATCTGACCTCGTTCCTCGACGCGCTGCAGGAAGTTCGACTCGCCGACGTTCAGGCGGAGCCGAGCATCGTCACGCTCGACAATCGCAAGGCCGAGATCCTCTCCGGTGAAGAGACGCCGATTCGAATCATCGATATCGGATCGCTCAGCCAGGGCGGAACGGCGGCAACGGCGCCCCGTGCGACGGTGTCGTTCAAGGAGACCGGTATCATCCTCACGGTCACCCCGCACATCACGAACAACCGCAAGATTCTCATGACGCTGCACGCCGAGCGCTCGCAGCTCCAGGCAGCCGCGTCGGACCTTGGATACACCTTCCTCAAGCAGCGCGCCGACAACGAGCTCCTCGTCGGCGATGGCGAGACTGCCGTGATCGGCGGACTGACCGTCACCTCGGTGACGCAGTCGAAGGTCGGCATTCCGCTCCTCGTCGACCTGCCGTTCCTCGGCAAGCTGTTCGGCGAGACGCGCACCGAAGAAGACAAGAATGACCTCCTGATTTTGGTTACGCCGCACATCGTCGATGAAGGCGAGAAGCTCGGCGCTCCCGGTAGCGACCGTTAATCCGCTGAGACCCGATCATATGAATCCCAACTCCGCACGACTCTCCCCGGCGCGCCGTCTCGCAGCGGCCGCCTTCGGTCTGGCCGTCGTCGCCATCATCGGCGCGTGCGGTGAGGGAAGCGGGTCCACCTGCGCCACCTGCGACACGGGGCGGCCCACGGTCACGCTGACGCAAACCTCGTCCACCGACTCGTCGGTCTCGTTCACCACGCACGCGGCCGACAACCTCGGGCTGCTCACGGTCCACGCCCGCGTCACCGCGGCCGGACTCTCGGGCGGCTTCGACACGACGTTCAACACCGCAGTCACATCGGTCGACATTCCGTACTCGCTCAACATTCCGTCGACCATTCCGACCGGCACGCAGATCACCGTAGTCGCGACGGCGATGGACGGCGCGCACAACGCCGCCCACCCCGACACGCTCGTCATCACCTCCGGCGGCGGCGGTGCTGCCGCGGTCGTGATCACGAATCCGCACAGCACGGACACCGCCGTCGTCGGCTTCTCGCTCGCCGTCAACATCAGCGGCAAGACCGCGTCGAAGGTGAAGGGGCTCGGCTACATCGCCTCGGGTGTCTTCGCCACGCCATTCCGCGATTCCGTACTCTTCTCGAGTCCGTTGCTCGACTCGATCACCGTCGACACGGCTTTGAGCCTGGTCGGTGCGAGCACGGGCACGCTCACGATCACGCCGTTCATGATCGATTCGCTGGGCCGTCAGACGCTCGGCGCTCCGGTCTCGCTCTTCGTCACCAACATCGTTCCGACCAACACCACGCCGGTCGTCGACTTCCAGATCGCGAAGCGGATAGAGAGCCGCGATACGATCCACGTCGAGGCACGCGATCGCTCGGGGATCACCTGGGTCGGCTATGAAGTGCGCAATCTGCCGAGTGGTACGCCGTTCTTCTCCGCAGACTCGATTGCGGTGCCGGCGAGCACGAGCTCGTACACGCACACCTTCAGAATGAATCTGCCGGTCACCTCCTTCCCGACTTCGCTGCAGGTCCAGGCGTTCGCCCGCAATGCGAACACCCGCGACTACGCTCGCAAGCCGGTTGGAAATGGCGGCGTCATTCGCACCGACACCGTTGTAGTAGTAGCGGGTCTCACCACGCCGCTCGCGACCGGTGGACTCGTGGCGGACGCGATCTATCACCCGCCGACCAATAGCATTTACCTCAGCAATATCGAGCGCAACGAGCTCGACGTGTTCAACCTGAACGACTCGACCTTCCACACGCCGATCGCCGTGGGCTCGCGCCCGTGGGGTCTCGCGCCGTGGCCGGTCGATCGCGACGGCACCATGGGAGACACACTCCTCGTGGCGAACTCCGGTGGTACGCTGATCAGCTACGTCAACACGAACACGCAGCAAGAAGTCTATCGCTATCCGCTTCCGATCCTGCTCGCGCAGTCAGTCACGTCCTCCACGGGCTCGAACGGTGTGCTCACGGAGACGATCACGGACTACGTCTTCAGCGATCGTCCGCAGTATCTGGCGGCGACCTGTAAGGGCGCCATCACTCCCGGATCTCCGTGCGGCGACGTCGTGCTCGTCTACTCGACGACGCCGACGCCCGGACAGACGACGCCCTTCACCAACCAGGGTACCGTCCGCTGGGAGAATCTGAACACGCACCAGTCACACTTCTTCTTCGAGCAGGCCGAAGGTCAGTCGGTCGAGACGAAGGATACGCTTCAGGTCCAGCGCTTCGCGGCGCAGGGGTTGGGCGCGAGCGGCCCGATCGTTCCCTTCCGTCAGCGGTTCATCACCGGCACCGACACGTCCTACTATTCGATCGTGATCAAGGTGCCGCTCCTCGGCTTCCGCGACACGACCTACACACGCAATTCCGGCAACTTCCGTCGCGCGGTCATCGGCGAAGGTGGAGCGGCAGGTGGTACAGGCGCGCAGCCGAACAGTCGCGCCATGCTCTATGATCCGACCGTCGGCTTCGTCACCACCTTCGTCGATCCGAAGGGAATAACCCACGCGCTTCCGATTCCTGCAGAAGACAACGGCGTCTCCGGATCCTTCCTCGTCACCGACTTCATCGCGAACACCTCGACTCCGGTCTCCGGTGTGGCGATCAACTTCGACGGCGAGCTCTCCGGTGTGCGCGCAGACTCCACCTATCTCTTCGACGCCACGCTGCGCCTCCAGGGGCTTCTCCAGACCTCGTCGGGCAACGCGGGCATCGACTTCCACCCGGGGAACGCCGGAATTCCGGGCCCCGGCCCGACCGGCAACAAGCTCCTCTTCGCGGCGTCCAGCCAGCCGCAGCTCGAGGTCTACAACACGAACATCTTCCGGGTGTGTCTCACCGTCCCGACTCGCGATCCCGTCATCGGTCCGATCAAGTCTGCTCCGATCGCCGGCGGCAACGTGGTGTTGGTCGGCGCGACGGCTCACGGTGTCGTCATCGTCACAGTGACAGCGGCGCAGTTGGCGGCCTGCCTCTAACCCCGCTCCCGTAGTAAGCTTTTTCGACCGCCCGTCGCGATCTGCGACGGGCGGTCGTACTTTATCCATGCATCTCGCCGCGCTCGTCGTCTCCCCGAACCGCCAACATGCTCCGTTTCACCACCGCCGGTGAATCACACGGTCCCGCACTCGTCTCGATCCTCGAGGGGATGCCGGCCGGCCTCGCACTGCTCGCCGCCGATGTCGACGTCGACCTCGTGCGCAGGCAGCAGGGCTATGGCCGCGGCCGACGGATGCAGATCGAGCAGGACGCGGTGCAGTTCCTCTCCGGCGTTCGCGCCGGCGAAACGCTCGGTTCGCCGATCGCGATGCTCATCCCCAATCGCGACTGGAAGAGTTGGACGGAGATCATGGACTCCGCGCCGCGCGAGGGCGATCCCGGGCCACGCAAGCGGAGCGTCACGCGCCCGCGTCCGGGGCACGCCGATCTCTCGGGCGTCTTCAAGTACGATCGCGACGACGCGCGCGACATCCTCGAGCGCGCCTCCGCGCGCGAGACCACCGCGCGCGTCGCCGCCGGCGCGATCTGCCGCAGGTTCCTCCGCGACTTCGGCATCGCCACCGGCAGCCACCTCACGCATCTCGGCGGCATCGATGCCGCTCGCCCAGCGGTATTCCCCGGCGCCGCCGAGCTGAACGCAGCCGTCGACGACTCGCCGCTGCGCACGCTCGACGCGGCCGCCGAGGCGAAGATGATCGAGCGTATCGACGCCGCGAAAAAGGAAGGGAACACCCTCGGCGGCATCGTCGAGGTCGTCTGCGACGGGCTTCCTGTCGGACTCGGCTCCCACGTCTCGTGGGACCGCAAGCTCGATGGGCGCCTCGCCGCCGCGATCATGTCGATCCCCGCGGTGAAGGGAGTCGAGATCGGCATCGGCTTCGAGTCCTCGCGCATCCCGGGATCCGAGGTACACGACGAGATCGAGCTCCACGCGAATCGCGCGCGCACCGGGAACGTGAAGCGCCGCACGAATCGCGCGGGCGGCCTCGAGGGCGGGATCACGACGGGGGAGCCGCTCATCGTTCGCGTCGGCATGAAGCCCATCTCCACTCTCATGCGCCCGTTGGGCACCGTCGACTTCGCGAGCTCGACCCCCGCGGCGGCGACGGCCGAGCGGAGCGACGTCACTGCGGTTCCCGCGCTAGGGGTTATCGCGGAGGCAATGGTCTGCTTCATCGTCGCGCAAGCGATGCTCGAAAAGTTCGGCGGCGATTCGGTGACCGAGACGAAGAGAAATCACGACGCCTACGTCGCACACATTGCCGGACGAATCCACGACTGAGCCTGGTTCCACCATCGGCCCCCACGTCATCCTCGTGGGACTTCCCGGCTCCGGGAAGTCGACCGTGGGCCGCCGAGTCGCGCGAGGGCTCGGTCGCCCCTTTCTCGATTTCGATTCGGAGATCGAGCGCCGCGAGGGAAAGTCGATCGCTCAGATCTTTTCGGAAGTCGGCGAGCCGGGCTTTCGCGCGCTCGAGTTGGCGCTCACGAAAGAGCTCGCCGCGAGCAACGGAATGATCCTCGCGCCCGGCGGCGGCTGGACTACTATTCCTGGCGCCGCGGCACTTTTACGGCCCCCCGCGCGTATGATCTACCTCAGAGTCAAAGCGGAGGTCGCGATCGGCCGGATCTTGCGGGGGCGCAGGATTCGTCCGTTGTTGCAGACAGCCGACCCGCTGGAAACGCTCCGAAAGCTCCTCGCCGAGCGCGAGGCGGGTTATCTCGAGGCGGATCATGTTATTGATGTGGAAGTCGTTAAATCGCAACAGCTTATAGCGACAATAACCCGGCTTGCTCTCACTTGACAGCCTGACTACCTTGCCGAAGTGGCAGTGGAAAGAACGCGCTAAGTCCTTTGTTTTTAATATATTCCGCGATTGGATACGATTCGCGGTGCTTTTGTGGCGATGGCCTGCGGCAATCGTTGATACTGTGCAGCTGGGCCTTCGGGAGACGGAATGACATTCAGAGTGCTTGGACCGCACGAGCGGGGACGGTTCGCACCAGACGCCTGGGGGCACCTCATTGCCCTCAGCGGGTCGGGGCTGCTGTCGTCGGCCGAGCTCGAGCAGCTGATCGAGCGAGCGCTTCAGCAGATCGACGGCCGGATCGCGATCGACGATATCCGGGCATTAATGGAAGGCGTGGGCTATCTCGATGATGGCCTCAACGGCGACAATGTGACGGTGCACTGATAAATGGCTATGAGAAAAAAGGCGAAGACAGCTACGACTGCCGCAAAGCGAGCGCGCCCCGTGAAAGCGGCGGCAGCGAGCGCCGCGGTCGCATCGGGTGACGAAGACGGCGTCGTCGCGCTGGTGACGAAGACGAAGAAGCCGCGCGCGAAGAAGGCGATCAGCGCAGCAGCTGCCGCTCCGGCTGCGGCGCGGAAACGCGCGCCCGGCAAGAAGCGATCGTCGCGCAACGACATTCCGGAGCTCGACGTTCCGGGGATGGCCGGCAAGTCGCTCGTGATCGTCGAGTCGCCCGCGAAGGCGAAGACCATCGGCAAATATCTCGGCTCCGAATACCGCGTTCGCGCGACCGTCGGTCACGTCCGCGATCTGCCCGAAAAGGGACTCGGCATCGACATCGAGCACGGCTTCGCGCCCAAGTACGTTCCCGTGCCCGGCAAGGAGAAAACCCTCGCCGAGCTGCGCGGAGCAGCGAAGGTCGCATCGCACGTGTACATCGCGACCGATCCTGATCGCGAGGGAGAAGCGATCGCGTGGCACGTTGCCGAGACGATCAAGCAGAAGGGGACGCCGGCGCCTGAGCGCGTGCTCTTCCACGAGATCACGAGCGATGCCGTTCACGCAGCGATCGCAAACGCCGGCGTCATCGACGAGAATAAGGTGCACGCACAGCAGGCGCGCCGCGTGCTCGACCGTCTCGTCGGCTACAAGGCGAGCCCTTTACTATGGAAGACGGTTCGCAAGGGACTCTCGGCCGGCCGCGTGCAGACGGTCGCGCTTCGCCTGATCGTCGAGCGCGAGCGCGAGATCCGCGCATTCAAGCCGGTCGAGTACTGGTCGATCGAGGCGCTGCTCGAGAAGGAAGGGCAGAAGTTCACCGCGCGCCTGCACCAGGTGAACGGCAAGAAAGCGGAGCTC
>JBBRYY010000103.1:0-11122 GCA_038237245.1 Gemmatimonadales bacterium
CGTACATCGAAAGCTGGTACAATCGCCGTCGTCGGCACTCGAGCCTCGGCTATCTCAGTCCCGCGCAGTACGAAACCCAGCTCTATGCACAGGCGGCATAATCGTTCGTAACCCTGTGTCCACTAAACCGGGTCAAGCCCACGTTGTCCGTTAGTTGTCCGTTCCAGTCCGTTTTTCGTCGGATTTCAACGGTCGTAGCGACACGCTCCGCAACTACTCGTCGTCGACGTGGGGCATATCTGCCGGCGTCGGGAATTTGCCGCTCTCGCGCTTGCGGCCCATCATCACCCACGACGCGGCGCCGCGCACGGCCTTCTCCTTGTCTCGCAGCAGCGTCTGGAGTGCTGCGAGCGCACTCGACGTCTTGACCTCGCCGAGCGCGTGCACGGCGGCGACGCGCATCGGCGTTGGACGGCGCTTGTTCAGCAGCCCTTTCTCCGTGCGCGCGATGTCCATCAGCTTCTCCACGGCGTGCGGCGTGCCGAGCTGCCCCAGCGCGGTGACCATCGCCATCTGCACGCGATTGTCCTCTTCCTTGTCGAGCGCGCGCACGAGCGAGTCCACCGAGCCGGTACGCTGCAGCGCCATCGCCTCGGCCGCGCGCTCGCGCACCTCTTCGGGCGCATCGCGCAGCGCACCGCGCAGCCCCTTCGCCGCCACGCCGGGGCCGAGCTTCGCGAGCGCGCTCGCCGCCGCCGTGCGCACGCGATCGTCGCGATGCTCGAGCAGCTTCTCGAGATCCGTGTCGGCCTCCGCCACGCGCATCTCGCCGAGCAGCTCGATCGCGTTGCGCACGACGAACCAGCGCGGATCGCCCAGCATGTGCACGAGCGTGCGAACGCCGGTGCGCAGGCGGAGGAGCGAGTCGTAGTAGACGCGGCGGTCGGTGATCGACGGCGCGGAGATCAGCGCTTCGACCAGCGCCTCGACGCCATCATCCTCGGCGCGCAAAAAGATCGCCATGTACTGTTCGTAGTTCTCGCGGCGGCGCGGGAGCAGCTCGACGATGCACTTGAGCACGCGCGGCACGCACAGGCGGCGAATGCCCAGTGCGTACTGGCGTTTCGTCAGCTTGTCCTCGATGTCGCCATCGCGCTTCACGAGCCCGTAGAAGACGTCGGCGACGATGTCGATGCGATCCTTCCCCGACGAATCGGCCGCGAGCTTCACGAGCGTGTCGAGGTGACCGCCCACTTCGGAGGCATCCTTCGCGCCGTCGAGCTGCTCGAACAGGCGCACCATCGATCCCTTGGGAGTAGTCGTGGTCGCGAAGGCCGCGAACATCGCGTCGGGATCCTGCTCGCGCACGATGTCCTCCGCGTCCAGCTCATCGCCATCGCCGCCGCTCGAGACCTCGGCGCCAGCGGCCTGGACGGCCTCGAACTGCCCGGTGGTGGGCATGAACATCGTCATGCTGTTGCGAACGAAGCCCGAGCCGGCTGTGCCGAGCTTCGAGTTCGGGAGCGCCGTGGACGCCTTGATGGCGATCGGAACGTCGACCTTGAGCGAGATCGTCTGCGCATCGAGCGCACGTACGCGCGCGAGCGCGACCTCGCCGCCATTGCCGGGCGATGCCGCGACGGAGAGCAGCTTCGCGACGAGCAGGAGATCAGCGGGACTCGCATTGCGCTGGATGTCGATCTCGAGAATCGAGTGCCCGATGAGCTGCGCGACGAGACTGTCCACGCCCTCGAAGCGCGCCGGGACGACTTCGGCATTGGCGGAGAGGAGCTGCATGTCGTGAAGGATCAGCTTCACTGGCCCCGACTCCGACACGGTCACCAGCGACCGCAGCGTGGCCAGCTGCTTGTCGAAGGCGCTTCCTTCGATAAGCAGCATTTGCACGAGGCGGGCGAAGTGTCGGGCGAAGGTTAGGGCGTATGACATCGTTGCTCGAAAGAGTCCTCGTCAGCGGCCTGAAAAATCTGTTTCGAGGGAGTTTCTCCCGATATGCGACAGGTGACGGCGGGTGATCGTAACATTATGATCGCACGCGTCTTGCGCGAAATTCAGGTCGTGCGTAATGACCGCTGCGGCGCCCCTCGATCGCTGCAATTCGAGGGCTGCCCGGATGAAGCCCCGCCCCTCCGCATCCTGCCCTGCGGTGGGCTCGTCCAGCATCAGAAATCGTGGCCGCGATGCCAGCGCCGAGGCGATCGCAAGCCGCCGCTGGAGCTGCGGTGCGAGATCCCCGGGATGCGCACTCTCCATGGCGCCCAACCCCACCACCGCGAGCGCCTCGCGCGCCTGTGCCAGCGCCGCACTCCGTGACGCGCCGAGCGTGCGCGGCCCGAAGATGGCTTCCTCGAGCACCGTGCGCGAGAAGAGCTGGCGACGCGGATCCTGGAAGACGAGACCGACGATGCGCGCTCGCTCGTGCACCGGAAGCTCCGTGAGGTTCAGCTCGCCTACTCGAATCCGGCCAGCGCGAGCCGGCACGAGCCCCATGATCGTTCGGGCAAGAGTGCTCTTCCCCGCGCCGTTTTCACCGATCCACGCGACGATTTCGCCCTCGCCGACGGTGAGCGAGAGATGCTCGAGCACTTCGCGCTCGCCGTAGCCGGCGCGTAGTCCGTCGACGCGGAGGAGAGGCGGGCGCGCCCCATTGGCCGCACGCGGCTCCTCCGCGGTTGCATTGGCGGCCGAGCGAAGTGAGCCGAGTCGCGGATCGAGCGGCGGTGTGCGCCCGAGCACGTCGCGCGGTGCCCCGCTCGCGATCACCGCGCCGTCCGCGAGCACGAGCACGCGATCCGCGAGCGCCGCGAGCAGCTCGAGATTCTGCTCGACGATGAGAATCGCTGCGCCGTCGTTGCGCAGCGCTCGAATCGCGTTTGCGAATGCCGCGGCGGCCTCCGGATCGAGCTGCGCGGTAGGCTCATCGAGCACCAGCAGCGGCGCGTCGAGCGCGAGCGCGGACGCGAGGGCGACGCGCTGCAGCTCGCCGCCGGAGAGCTCGCGCGGAATGCGGCGCGCGAGGTGCGTGGCATTGGCGAGCGTGAGTGCGCGGTCGACGCGCGCGCGGATCTCCGCCGATGGAAGCGCCTGATTCTCCGGTCCCACCGCCACCTCTTCTTCGACGGTTTCGCCGAGCTCCGTGAGCTGCGTCGACGGGTTGGCGAAGACGAACGACGCGGGCGGCCGGCCGCCGAGCGGATGCGTGATCGTGCCGTCGAGGGTCGCGGGGAGCGAGCGGCCGAGAAGCCCGGCGGCGGCGAGAGCGAGGGTGCTCTTTCCCGCGCCGACGTGCCCCGCAATGCCGACGATGTCGCCGCACGTGATGTCGAGCGCGATGTCGTGGAGTGCGACGCGGCCTTCGTACGAGATGGAGCGAATGCGCATCGAGAGCGCGAGCGGGCGCGCGATTCGGGCGTCGCTCACGAGGCGATGCTGAGCGCGTGGACGAACTCCCGGAGCCGCCATGCGATCACACCGGCGAGCACGAGCCAGACGATCCGGCGCGCCCAGCGCTCGCCCACGGGATCAGCGATTGGCGAGAGCGCCGTGCGCCGTGCACTGGCATCGAAGGCGCGCGCATCGAGCGCGAGCGCTCGCTCCTCCGACTCCGTCACGAGCCCGACGATGAGTGGGCCCGCAAGCGCGGGGAGCGCACGCAGCCGGCCGTGCACGCCGGTCCCCTTCCCCAGCGCAACGCCGCGGCATCGCTGTGCGTCGATGACGTCATCCGCGCGGCGCCGCGCGTCGGGCACGGCCTCGAGTGACGCGATCACCAGATACGCCGCCCACGACGGCAGCCCGCGCGCCGCGAGTGCGCGCGTGAGCCGTCGCGGCGCAATGCCCACGACGATGACGCCGAGCGCCGCGATGGCGGCGCCGAGCCGGAGCGAGATCGCGAGTGCGTCGAGCGTGTCGGCGCGAGACGGGACCCACCGCGCGTGCTCGGCGGCGGCATCGGGAATGGCGGCGTCGAGGAGCACGAGGAGAACGAACGTCGGCACCACCACGAGCGCGGTGAGCGTCGTGACTTTCCATCCGATGCGGCTCATGAACGCAATCGCGAGCGCCACCGTCAGCACCGCGGCAGGCGTCCACGGCTGCGGGCCGACGAACGCGACGAGCACCATCGCCAACGCGCCCGCGAGTGGAGTGATCGGATTCCAGCGATCGAGCGGGCTCGTCACGCGGTCGCGCCCCGGAAGCGCGCGCCGAGCCGGCGCGGCAGCCGCTCGAGCACGAGATACACGAGCACACACGAGAGCGGCTTGTCCATCGCATCGGTCACGACCGCAGCGATCTTTGCTGCGCTGTCGACGCTCACGCCGAATGCGGCGCGAATCGCGATCGTGAGAATCCCCGTCCCGCTCGCGGTGAGCCCGCCCATGAGCGCGATCACGATCACCGCGGAGCAGAGCGCGGCCGCGACGCCGATCATGAGCCCTGCCGCGAGCGAGCCCGCGAGCGAGCGGAAGGCGCCCATCTTTCCGGCCAGCCCGGCGAGCCAGCCGATCACCACCGCCACCGGGATGAACGCGAAGAGCGCGGGCGATACGAGGAGGCCGAGCACGCTGTTCGATACGATCCCCGTGAGTATTCCCGCCCACGGCCCCGCCAGCACCGCCACGAGAATCGTCCCCACCGAATCGAGATAGACGGGAAGCTTGAGCGCCCCAACCACCGCGCCGAGCGCGAGATTCAGCGCGACCGCGCGTGGAATGAGCGCGAGGGCGAGCGTGGAGAGCGGACGTCTGGCAGGAAGGGGCACCGGCGGATAACATACTACTCACAGCGCACTCCTCACCACACCCACCGCTCCCCGCATGTCTTCTGCATTCCCTCGCCGCGCGGCCTTCGCCAGTGCGGTCGTCTTTCTTTTCGGCTGTCACGGCGCGCGCGTCGCTCCAGAGTCGGGCGCAGCGCCGCATAGCGCATCGGCGATCTCGGACACCGCGCGCATCCGCGCGGACATCGTCTACCTGGCGAGCGATGCGCTCGAGGGACGCGGCACCGGCACGCCGGGGAACGACAGCGCGGCCGCGTATCTCGCGCGCGAGTACGCGCGCATCGGACT
This sequence comes from Gemmatimonadales bacterium, assembly GCA_038237245.1. GTDB lineage: Bacteria > Gemmatimonadota > Gemmatimonadetes > Gemmatimonadales > Gemmatimonadaceae > FEN-1250. The sequence goes on from JBBRYY010000103.1 coordinate 5,027, forward strand.
CACGAAGATCGACCGCTCCGCCACCTGCCCGCAGATGCGCCCCGGTGTGCGCGAGTGCGTCCTCGGACGCGCATCGTATCTGCAGTACTTCTCCGCGCGCTCGGCAGCCGCCGCGCACGCGGGACTGCCCAGCGAGCTGCCGACGCAGAACGTCGTCGCGCTCCTTCCCGGCACGGACGCCGCGCTGCGCACGCAGTACGTCGTCATCGGCGCGCACTTCGACCATCTCGGACGCTCCGCCTTCGACGCGCTCGACCCGGAGGCGAAGGATGCGATCCGCCACGGCGCCGACGACAACGCTTCGGGAACCGCCGCCGTGCTCGAGCTCGCGCGGCGCTTCCACGCCGCCCCGGCACGCCGCCCGATCATCTTCGTCAACTTCAGCGGCGAGGAGCTCGGCGACCTCGGCTCCGAATATTTCGTCGAGCACGCGCCCATTCCCGTCGACAGCATCGATGCGATGCTCAACTTCGACATGGTCGGCCGCCTCCGGAACGACAAGCTGATCGTCTACGGCACCGAGACCGCGACCGAGATGCGCGGCATCGTCGACAGCGCGAACTCCGTGCAGCCGCTCGCGATCGATCCCGTCGGCGACGGCTTCGGTCCGTCCGATCACGCCTCGTTCTACGGAAAGAAGGTGCCGGTGCTGCACTTCTTCACAGACATGCACGAGGATTATCACCGCGCCACCGACGTATCCTCGAAGATCAACATCCCCGGCGAAGTACGCGTCATCGACTACGCCGAACGGATCGCGCGGAGCATAGCGGATCGTCCGGCGCGGCTGACGTACGAGCGCTCCTCCGCGCCGCCGCGGAAAATGGAAAGTGGCCCAGGCAACGGCACGTATTTCGGATCGGTCCCCGACATGGGATCCTCGGACGCGGTTGGCGTGAAGCTCGCCGGTGTCACCGCCGGCAGTCCGGCCGACAAGGCCGGCGTGCACGCGGGCGACATCATCGTCGAATTCGGCGGCAAGACCGTGAAGGACATCTACGATTACACCGACGCGATCAACGCTCACAAGCCCGGAGACGTCATCCAGGTCGTCGTCATGCGCGCGGGCTCACGGCTCGCGCTTTCTGCCACGCTCGGAAAGCGTGGCTCCTGAATCATTCGGAGGATCCTGATGTATCGTTGTCCGCTCGCTGTGTCTCTCGCCCTCGCCAGCCTTTGCGCGGCGCCGCTTGCTGCCCAGGATTCCGCACTCGCTGCACCCGGCACGTTCGTGCTGCGCGCGGCGCATCTCATCGATGGCACCGGCGCGGCCGAGATCAATAACGCGGCGATCGTCGTCGTCGGCGACAGCATCACGTGGGTCGGGACTGCTGCCAACGTGAAAGTGCCCGCCGGCGCCCACACGATCGACCTCGGCGACGCGACGCTTCTCCCCGGCTTCATCGACGCGCACGTGCATCTCGCGGGGCGCGAGCTCGGTGATCCCGAGGGGGACGAGTCGGCGGTGCACGACTACGACCAGTACAGCGCGATCCTCGGCGTCAACCACGCACGGAGCACGCTGCTCGACGGCTTCACGAGCGTGCGCAACGTCGGCTCGCCGAACTTCGACGACATGGCGCTGCGCAAGGCAGTCGACGCGAACCAGATCTGGGGGCCGCGCATGGAGAACGCCGGCTACGCGATCGGTATCACCGGTGGCCACTGCGACGAGAACGGCTTCAAGCCCGGGCTCTTCGACGGCAACTACAAGACCGGCATCGCGAACGGCCCCGAAGAGGTTCGCGCCGCGGTTCGCTATCAGATCAAGCAGGGCGCGGACGTCATCAAGACGTGCGCGACCGGCGGCGTGCTCTCCGAGGGCGACGCAGTCGGCGCCTTGCAGTACACGTACGAGGAGCTGAAGGCGATGGTCGACGAAGCGACGAAGCTCGGCCGCAAGGTGGCCGCGCACGCGCACGGCACCGAGGGGATCAAGGTCGCGGTGCGCGCCGGGGTGAGCTCGATCGAGCACGGCTCCTTCCTCGATGAGGAGGGCGCGAAGATGATGGCCGCGAAGGGAACGTACCTCGTGCCGACGCTGAGCGCGGGCGAGGCCACCGAGACGGCCGCAAACAACGGTGTGCTGAAGGGGCTGCGCCGCCAGAAAGCGCTCGATGCGGCGAAGGCGATGCACAACTCCGTGAAGATCGCGCGTGCAAACGGCGTGAAGATCGCGCTCGGCACCGACGCCGGCGTCGGCAAGCACGGCACGAACGCGCACGAGTTCACGCTCATGACGACGTGGGGCGGGATGACGAACATGGAGTCGATCGTCGCGGGAACGATGAACGGCGCGAAGCTGCTCGGCTGGGATGCGCACCTGGGCTCGCTCACGGCGGGCAAGTGGGCCGACATCGTCGCCGTGCCGGGCGATCCGCTCAAGGACATCAAGAACATGGAGAAGGCGCTCTTCGTGATGAAGGGCGGCGCCGTCTACAAGACGCCGATGGTGGCGTTGCACCCGTAGTCGCGGAGCGCGGCGTGGATCTCTATCACACCGCGTACGGACCGGAGGACGCACCCCGGCTGCTCGTGTTGCACGGCGGCCCGGGTGCGTCGCACGACTACATGCTGCCGCAGATGCTCGAGCTCGCGACCGAGTATCGGCTGATCTTCTACGATCAGCGCGGCGGGGGACGATCGAAGGACGATGCCGATCACTCCTCCATCACCTGGAGGACACACGTCACCGATCTCGCGGCGCTCGTGCGCGAGCTGTCGCTCGAGCCGCTCACCCTCGTCGGCTACTCGTGGGGCGGGCTGCTCGCGCTCCTCTACGCGATCGCCGCCGCGGGCGGCTTCCGCGACGAAGGGGTCGTCTTCACCACGAGCGAGCCCGCGCCGGCGCCCGCGCGCATGGTGATCATTACCCCCGCCCCCGCAACCACCGACTTTCGCGCGCAGTTCAGCGCGGAGCTCGCGCGCCGGCAGCGGGAGCCATGGATCGCCGAAGCGCGCGCAGCGATCGCGGCGTCGGGGCTCCGCGAGCGCGACCCCGCGGCGTTCGCGAAACGGATCTTCGAGCTCGGCGTCGCCGGCTACTTCGCCAACCCCGCGCGCGCGGCCGAACTTACGCCATTCCGCGTCATCGCGCGCGTCCAGCAGTCGGTGTGGGAGAGTCTCGCGGGCTACGATCTCACGCAAAAGCTCGACCTCGTCGAGGCGCCGACGCTCGTGCTGCACGGCTCTCACGATGCGATTTCGCTGGGCTCGTCTGAGATGATCGCGGAAAAGCTTCCGCATGGCGAGCTCGTGGTGCTCGCCGAAAGCGCACACGTCCCTTACGTTGAGGGCAAGGACGCATTCTTCGCTGCGGTTCGCGACTTTCTCCAGCGCACGAGAGCCCAGCCATGACGCCATCGGACGAGACGATCGAGCGCGAGATCGCGACAATCACTACGGATGATCGGCGCCTCGCGGTCTCACTCAGCATCACCTTCGATGGGATCGAGCACGTCGGTCGCCTCTGGTTCGCGGAAGAAGAGTGGGAGGACGAGGGAATTCCCGACCGCGGTACGATCTCCGGACGCACTACGGAGGAGGTCATCTCCGCAGCGCGCGAGCTCACCGAGGCCGAGCTGATCGCGCGGCATCGGCGCGCGACGGTCAACAAGCGGCGCTATCTCTCCCTCCGCGCCGTGACCGACGAGATTCTCCGCAAGGTGCGCTATCTCAATCAGGTCGCGGTGTCGATGCGTGCAGGGCTCGTCGATCTCGATGGCGCCGCGCAGGAGATCGACTACACCGAACACCAGCTGCACGAGCTCGTTGCGCGGCTGCGCGACGCGGCCGGCGTCGAGGAGCAGGCCTGATTCCTGCGAATTCTGCACGCGTGCCCGCGCGACTGACTCCATACGAACTGATCCTCGAGCCGCTCGAGCGCGAAGACTTCCCGGCAATCCGCGCCGAAGGCGAGCAGCGCGGCTCGGATGTGCACAGACGCGATCAGTTTCTGCTGCTCGGTCACGCGGGCGCCGCGCTCGGCGAGATGGTCTCCGATGACGCGGATCCCGCGAGCATGGACGAATACGGCGAGCTCCTCTACCAGGGCTTTCAGTTCTGGAGCTACGGCCGTCGTCTCTATTCGTTTGATGATTCGGTGACGGCGCTGCTCACTGAGGCCGACTACCAATTGGGCGACTGGATCTTCGCGGCGCCGCCCGCGGCATATTTGCAGTTTCCGTATCAGAAGCTGTGGGCTCGCGTGAGTGCCGACGCGCCGTACGAGCCGCTCGACGGAGTGTTCGCGGTGGCAGCGGAGACGGAGCAGCGCGCGGACTCTGGCGCGCATCTGCGCGTGCAGATGGTGCTCGGCCTTCGCGAGGATCGCCCCGGCCTCTCGCTGGTGTCGTACCGCGATGATCTCGACCCCGCGAAGGCGGCCGCGCGCGCCGAGCATCCGTGGAGGGCAGAAGGGGACGCGTACGCCAACGCGATTCCGGGTGGGGAGCGAATGGGATATCGCACGCTCGCAACGACGAGCGAGCTCGAGGCGCTGGTGATTCGCGCCTTTCACTATCTCGACACGCATCCGGATCGCCTCGAGCGAGTACAGGAAACCGGCGGCGAGGGAGTGACGCAGCTCCCGTACATCCGCGTGCGGTGAGCGGTGGATCCACGATCCGTCGCGCACGCGCTCGCCCAGATCGCGGACTTCCTCGAGCTCAAGGGCGAGAACCGCTTCAAGAGCGCCGCCTACCGTAACGCCTCTCGCGCCGTGCTCGGCGTGCAGACGGACGATCTCGCGCCGATGCTCGCGAGTGGCGTGCTCGCCGAGCTGAAGGGAATCGGGCCCGCGACGCTGTCGACGATTCGCGAGCTGGTGGAGAGCGGAGAGTCACGCTACCTCGAGCAGCTGCGCGCCGAGACGCCGGAGGGATTGCTCGAGATGCTTCGCGTGCCGGGACTCGGCACCGCGAAGATCCAGAAGATCCACGAGGGGCTCGGCGTGTCGTCGCTGGCGGAGCTCGAGGCGGCGGCCGCGGACGGCCGGCTCGCGACGCTGCCGCGCTTCGGAGCAGGGACGGCGGCGAAGATCCTCAAGGGGATCGCGAAGCTGCGCGAAAACAGCGCGTACATGCTGTATCCGCGCGCCCTTGCCGAGTCGGAGCACATGCTGGCCGCGGTGCGCGCGCATCCGGATGTCGAGCGCGCGTTGGTGGCTGGATCGCTTCGGCGGCGGAATGAGGTCGTGCGCGACATCGATATCGTCGCCGTGGTCGCGTCGGGCGGCGCGACGCCGGAGCGGGTAGCGGCGGAGCTCGCGCGCGCGCCCGGCGTGCGCGAGGCGGAGGAGCGCGGCGCAGGCGCGGCGACGATTCACTTCCTGGATGGCAGCGTGCTCGATGTGCACTGCGTGCGTCCCGAGGAGCAAGCGGTCGCGCTCTGGCGCGCAACGGGGAGCGCGGCGCACGAGCGCGAGCTGCGCGAGTGGGCCGCCTCGCGCGGCACGAGCATCGTCGGGGACGAGTTGCGCGGCTCCGATGGCGCGCGCATCTCCGTGGGCGATGAGCGCGCGCTCTTCCGCACGCTCGGCCTCGCGTACATCGAGCCGGAGCTGCGCGAGGGGCGAGGCGAGATCGCGGCGGCGGCGAAAAACACGCTGCCGACACTCATCGAGTCGAGCGACATCGCGGGCGTGCTGCATTGCCATTCCGACTATTCGGATGGCAAGGCCACGATCGCCGAGATGGCCGAAGCGGCACGCGAGCTCGGCTGGAGCTACATCGGGATCTCCGACCACTCGCAGTCGGCGTTCTACGCGGGCGGGCTCAAGCCAGAGGCGGTGATCGCGCAGCACGCCGAGATAGATAGTTTGAATTCGAGGGATATCGGCATCATGGTGCTGAAGGGCGTCGAGGCGGACATACTCGCGGACGGACAGATCGACTACGATCCCGCGCTGCTCGACCGCTTCGACTACGTGGTCGCCTCGGTGCATTCCCGCTTTTCGATGGATCGCGAGACGATGACGGCGCGCGTCCTCCGCGCGCTGGACGATCCGCACGTCACGATCCTCGGCCACCCGACCGGGCGGCTGCTGCTCAGCCGCGAGGCGTACGCCATCGACATGGAAGCGGTGATCGCGAAGGC
>JBBRYY010000104.1:0-11091 GCA_038237245.1 Gemmatimonadales bacterium
TGGAGTTGACCCGGTTTAGTAGACACCTCACTGTACGTGATACGGAGGTGTTGAATGAGACAATCTGGAGAGCGTGAGACTGGACGGCGCGTGAAGCGGACCTTCAGTGCGGAGTTCAAGCGAGAGGCCGTCGAGTTGATGCGACGTCGGCGTCTCAATGGTATAAGTCTCTCGCACGTCGCCCGCGGGCTGGACATTGGGCCGGGGTTGCTGTGGGAGTGGGCGCAGAAGCTCGACGGCGGGGGCGATGCCGCTCCAGGACGGTCGCTGGGCGAGACGCCGGAGGACGAAATTCGGCGCCTGCGCCGGGAGAATGCGCTGTTGCGAGAGGAGCGGGCGTTCGCAAAAAAAGCGCTGGTGTTCTTTGCGCGCGAGTCGCCGTGAAGTACGCCTGTATCGCTCGCCATCGGGACGAGCATGCGCTGCGACTCATGTGTCGGGTGGTTGACGTCTCGCCGTCCGGGTTTTACAAGTGGCGCTTCCGCGAGCGCAGCGCACGCGCGCAGGCCGACGAGGCGCTGCTGCTCCGAATCCGCGACGCCTTTCGCAAGAGTGGCGGGACGTACGGCGCGCCCCGGATCCAGCAGGATTTGGAGGACGAGGGTGTGCATGTGGGGCAGAAACGAGTCGCCCGCCTCATGCGCCTGGACGGCTTGGTCGCGCGGGCGCCGCGCGCCTGGGTGCCCACCACCGACTCGGCGCACGAGCATGCGATCGCGGAGAACCTGCTGGACCGGGAGTTTGCCGTGGCGGCGGTGCCCGGCGTCGATCACGTCTGGGTCAGCGACATCACGTACATCCCGACCCGTATGGGCTTTCTCTTTCTCGCGGTGGTACTCGATCTCGCCTCGCGTCGCGTCGTGGGCTGGGCGATGCGCAAGGACCTGTCCGCGGCGCTCGCGCTCAGCGCGCTAAGCATGGCGGTGCAGGCACGGCGTCCGGCCCCCGGCCTACTGCATCATTCCGATCGCGGGGTGCAGTACGCCTGTGGCGCGTATCGGGAATTCCTGGCCACCCACGGCCTCCGGGCCAGCATGAGTCGCAAAGGCAACTGCTGGGATAATGCCGTCGCGGAAAGCTTCTTCGCGACGCTCGAGTGGGAGCTCATTGACCGGTGCGACTGGCGCACGCACGAGGAAGCGCAGCACGCGATCTTCGCATACATCGAAACGTGGTACAATCGCCGCCGCCGGCACTCCAGCCTCGGCTATCTGACTCCCGCGCAGTATGAAACCCAGCTCCATGCACAGGCGGCATAATCGTTCGTAACCCTGTGTCTACAAAAGCGGGTCAAGCCCAGTCTCTGTTTGTGTCCGCTGCTTTTTTCCGTTTTTGTCCGTATCGAATTGTTGGTGCTGGTGTTCCGCGCGTCGATACTCTCAGCTACACAACCGCCCGCTCTCCCAGCCACTCCGCTATCTGCCCCTTGAGTTTCATCGGGGCGATGGGCTTCACCAGCACCGCGCGGCAGCCGGCTGCTGTGCAGCGTGCGTACGTCACGGGGTCGTCGTGGCCCGTGAGCGCGATGACGATCGGGCGCACGCCGCTGGTCGCGTCGACCGTCGACATCAGCGATAGTCCATCCTCGCCGCCGAGCGTAAGGTCGAGGAGCACGAGGTCTGGAGGGTCGTCGCGCAACACGCGTGCGGCGCTCGCGATGGCGCTCGCGTCGCTCACGCGGTGGCCCGTCTCCTCCAGCAGCAAGCGCAGTGCGCCAATGACCAGAGCGTTGTCTTCGACGAGCAGTATGTGTGGGAGCATTCAGGGTGCGGTGCGCACCGGAATCGTGAAGAAGAAGCGGCTCCCCTGGCCGAGCGTGCTCTCGACCCACAGCCGCCCGTCGTGCAACTCGACGAACTTGCGCGCAATCGCAAGCCCGAGCCCCGTGCCGTGATGCTGCCGTGACGCGGACGCGTCGACCTGCGCGAACTCGCGGAAGACGAGCTCGTGATGCTCGGGCGCGATGCCGATCCCCGTGTCACCCACCTCGACGAGCAACACATGTCCACGCTCGGTCGACGCGCTCCGCGAGCAGCGAATCCACACGCGCCCGCCCGGAAGCGTGAAATCGATCGCATTCCCGAGGAGGTTGCCGAGGATGTGCGAGACCTTGTCGCGATCGGCGTAGAGTGGCGGAAGCCCCGGCTCGATCGTTACGGCGAGCTCGAGCGACTTCTTCGCGATGAGCGACTCGTTGAGCGCGCACACTTGCTCGACGGCAGACTCGATGCTGAATGCCGCGCGCGTAAGCGTGAGCTGATGCGCCGCGCCGCGCGCGTAGGTGAGAATCTCGCCGATCATGTCGAGCAGCTGCCGGCCACCCCCGATGATCCCGCCGACGCTGTCCTTCTGCCGCGAGGTGAGCTCGCCGAGGATGCCGTCGCGGAGGATCTCACCGTGCGTGATGATGGCCGTGAGCGGCGTGCGAAGGTCGTGCGAGATGTTCGAGAGAAACTGCGTGCGCAGCGCGGCTTCGTTGCGGAGCTCCGCGACCAGACGCGACAGCTCCAGATTGTGTTCCTGCAGCGAGGCGAGGCGCTCGGCCGAGACGTCGTCGATGTAGGCGCGTGTCATCGCTAAATCATATGTGTCAGCTGTGTTTTATCCAATGTTTGTTATCCAATCGAGAGCTTTGGCGAATGGCACGTGATCCTGGTCACGCCCTGAGATAACGACCGTCGGGTTATTTTTCGTTTTTGCAGCCCGGCGAGCCCATGCGTGGCATGCGGATTGCCCTCTAATGCTTGACTCATTACCCGAAGGAGCACGACATGTTGATTACCCGGTGGCTCACTCCCCTTGCGCTGACCTCCGCGCTGGTGTTGGGCGCTTGCAAGAAGTCGGATAGCGCGCAGCTCGCGCAGGACTCCACCGCGTACGCACGCGATCTGGCGATGGCGAACCACGACTCGGCGGCCCAGCCGCAGCTGAACGACGCGCCGCCTGCGCCAGTCGCGGCGCCTGCGCCTGCGCCGGCTCCCGCCCCACCGCGGAAGACTCCGACGCCCAGCACGGGCACGCGCGTTCCTCCGGCCGCACCATCGCCGACGACGACTGCAAGCGGGAACACCGTCGTCCACGGCACCAAGGGCAGTGAGGGGAAGGTCGGCTCGATCGCGAGCGGCACGACGCTCGACATGACGTCCACCGAGCGCGTGTGCACGAACACGAACCACGAAGGCGACAAGTTCACTGCGACGCTCAACCAGAGCTACGCCGGCAGCAACGGCGTCTCGATCCCGTCGGGCGCTAAGGCGGTCATTGTGGTCACGCAGCTCAAGCAGAGCGGCAAGACGGGCGAGCCGATCCAGATGACCTTCGACGTCACGAATCTGACGTGGGGTGAGAAGAGCTATCCGATCGACGCGACGATCGATCACGTCGACGTCGACAAGGTGCGCAACGCGAGCACGACGTCGGATGTGGCAAAGGTCGGCGGGGGCGCGATCATCGGTGGCATCATCGGCCAGATCATCGGCCACAACACCAAGGGCGTCGTGATCGGTGCGGCGACCGGTGCGGCAGCCGGCACTGCGGTCGCGATGGGGACGGCGGGCTACGACGGCTGCGTACCCGTTGGCGGGAACATCAAGGTCCACCTGAACGCGCCGGCGGAAATTCAGAACTAGTAACCGAGCGGGGCGGGCGACACGCGATGTTGCGTGTTGCGAGCTGTCAGTAGCCCGCGGCACCGCCCGATGTCCGTGGGTCGACGACGCCTTCCCATCCGTCGGCGACCCGACCGACCATGATCACACGACCAACGAAGCCGCCCGGCGCGAAGCGGGCGGCTTCGATCGCATGACCCATCGCGCGAAGCGAGTCCACCGTCGCGAACGAGAGCCCGTTCGGCTCGTAGTGGAGCTGGTCCGGCCACGCCTGATGGTGAATGCGCGGCTCCGACATCGCATCGGTGAAGCTCATGTGATGATCGATGACGTTGACGATCACCTGCGTCACGCTCGTGATGATGCGCGGGCCGCCGCGTGATCCGATCACCATGAGCAGATGCCCGCTCGGGTCGATGACCATGGTCGGCGACATCGCGCTCAGCATCCGCTTCCCCGGGAAGATCGCGTTCTGCTCGCCCTGCACGAGTCCGTACATGTTCGCCTGTCCGGGACGCGCCGCGAAGTCGTCCATCTCATCGTTGAGAAAGATGCCGACGTTGGCGACGTACACGCCGGAGCCGTACAGGTCGTTGAGCGTCGTCGTCGTCGCGACGGCATTGCCATGGTCGTCCACCACCGAGTAGTGCGTGGTGTTGACCCCTTCGGACGTCGCGCCGCCGAACGCGCCGGACTTCGTTGCGCGCCTGGTGTTGATGGACGCGGCGCGATCGCGCGCGTAGCGCTTGCTCGTGAGCTCCGTGACGGGTACCTGCACGAACGCCGGATCGCCGAGCTTCGTATTCCGATCGACGAAGGCGCGACGCAGCGCCTCGGCCATGAGATGGTAGCCGAGCGCGCTCCCCGCCGGAGTGGCGGGGAACTGCTCGAGGATGTTGAGTGTCTCGAGCACGGTGATTCCGCCCGAGGACGACGGCGGCATCACGAGCAGCGTGTAGTCGCGGTACGTCCCGGTGAGAGGCGCGTGCCACACGGGCGCGTAGCGCGCGAGATCCTCCTTCGTCATGATCCCGCCGCCGCGCTTCATCTCCGCCGCGATCTCGTCCGCTATCCTCCCCGTGTAGAACGCAGCGGCGCCATTGCCGGCAATCGCACGCAGTGTGTTCGCAAGCGCAGGCTGCCTGAACAGCGAGCCGATTGCCGGTGGCTTCCCGTTCGGCATGAAGAGCGCGGCGCCCGCGAACGGCGCGATCTTCTCCGCATTTCCCTGGATGGATTCCTCGAAGACGCTGTCGACGACGAAGCCGCTGTCCGCAAGGCGGATCGCCGGCGCCATGACCCTCTCGAGCGGCATGCTGCCGTAGCGCGCGAGCGCCGTCGTGAGCCCTGCGACGGACCCCGGCACGCCCGAGGCGAGATGCCCCGTCTGACTGCGCTCCGTCACGCGGCCGTGCGAATCGAGGTACATGTCGCGCGTCGATGCGAGCGGCGCCATCTCCCGGTAGTCGAGGGCGAACGAGCGCCCATCGTTGAGGCGGATGAGCATGTAGCCGCCGCCGCCGAGATTCCCCGCCTCGGGATGTGTGACGGCGAGCGCGAAGCCGGTGGCGACGGCCGCGTCGATCGCGTTGCCGCCGGCTCGCAGGATCTCGAGGCCTGCGTCGCTGGCGAGGAGGCTGTTGCTCGCAACCATCGCGTGCGGCGCAATCGCCGAATTGTGCATGCCAGTGAGCTGCCACGCGTCGGGAAGCGGCTTCCGCACGGTGTCGGCGATCGCCTTGATCGCCCTCGCCGCGTCCATCGACATCGGCGCGTTGGGGAGGGTGACCGGCGGAGCCGCGGTGGCGGGACGCTTGGCCGGATGGCAGGAGATGAGCAGCGCCGCGGCGGTGATGGCCATCACACCGATCGTGCGCTGCGCGTTGATTGACCGTGGATGCACGAGCTCTCCTGGAAAATCTCTTGCTACTGGCGCGCGACGCGGCATAAGTTAGCCCGCGTGACGCGTCGCGTCACCTCCTCATCTCACCCGAGTACGTGACTGCGTCGCACTCCGATCCTCGCCTCACCGAGCGACGAAATTCCCGCACCGCGGACATCGATCTCGCATCGGCACGCGAGATAGTCGATCTGCTGCACGCCGAAGACCGCATCGTGCTCGACGCGGTAGCGACGCAGCGCGACAACATCGCGCGCGCGATCGAGCTCGCGGAGCAGGCGTTCCGCGCGGGAGGACGGCTCTTCTACGTGGGCGCCGGCACCTCGGGGCGGCTTGGCGTGCTCGATGCCAGCGAGTGCCCGCCAACGTTCGGCACCGATCCGGAGATGGTGCAGGGGATCATCGCGGGCGGACTCCCGGCGCTCACGACGTCGCAGGAGGGGGCCGAGGATGTGGTCGCCGACGGCGCCGATGCCATGACCGCGCACCAGGTCGGCCCACGCGACTTCGTGCTCGGTATCGCCGCCTCCGGCACCACGCCGTACGTCCGCGGCGCGCTCGAGCGCGCCGCCGCGCTCGGTGCGCGCACCGGGATCCTCGCGTGCTCACCGCCGGCGGCATCCGTGCTCGAGCTCGTCGACGTCGCAATCATCCCGATCACGGGCGCCGAACCGGTGACGGGGTCGACGCGCATGAAGGCGGGGACCGCGACGAAACTCGTGCTGAACGCGATCTCCACGGGCGCGATGATCCGCATCGGGAAGACGTTCGGCAATCTCATGGTCGATCTGCGCGCGATGAGCGCAAAGCTCGTCGACCGCGGGGAGCGGATCGTGATGGAGGTGACGGGGGTCGGGCGGCCCGCGGCGCGCGCGCTCATCGACGGTGCGGGCGGGAGCGTGCGCACCGCGATCGTGATGCAGCAGCGCGGATTCTCGCGAGAAGAGGCCGACAGCGCGCTGCGCGATGCGGGCGGCGTCGTGCGCCGCGTGATTCCCAACGCGCCGCCGCCGGTCGAGTGAGCGATGATCGCGCGAGCGGCGACGTGCCGGGTGACGTGATGGTAGGGCTGATGTCCGGCACGTCGGCGGATGGCATCTCGGCTGCGGCCGTGCGCTTTGGCGGAGATCCCGCGCGGGCAAGCGCGGAGTTGCTCGCGTATCACGAGCGGCCGTATGCGAGCGCGCAGCGCGACCGGCTCCTTCGCGCGCTCGATGGTGCGTCGCTGGCGAACATCGGGCGCCTCGACTTCGAGCTCGGCGCCTGGCTCGGCGATGCCGCGCTCGAGGTCATTGCGAAGGCTGGGCTCGCGCCGCGCGAGGTACGCGCGATCGCCTCGCACGGCCACACGATCTGGCATGATGCGCCGCACGCGACGTGGCAGATCGGGCAGAGCGCTGTCATCGCGGAGCGGACCGGGCTCGACGTCATCTCTGACTTTCGCGTGCGCGACGTTGCCGCGGGAGGGCAGGGCGCGCCGCTGGTCGCGATCGCAGATCGATTTCTCTTCGCCGCGGACGGCGCGTGGCGAGCGCTGCAGAACATCGGAGGGATCGGCAACGTGAGCATCGTGCCGCCGCGCGGCGAAGAGACGCCGGTGGTCGCGTTCGACACGGGGCCTGGTGTTGCGATCGTCGATGGCGTCGTGCGCGCGCTCGTGCCGGGGATGGCGTTCGATGTCGACGGCGCGCTGGCGCAGCGCGGCACTGCGATCGAAAGCGTGGTACGCGAGGCGCTCGCGGAGCCATACTTCGCGTCGCCGCCGCCCAAGTCGACGGGGCGAGAGCTGTTCAGCCGAGCGTACATCGCGTGCTTCATCGACCGATGCCGCGAAGCGAGGGCGACGGCGACCAACGAGGATGTGATCGCGACGGCCGTTGCCTTCACTGCGCGCTCGATCGCGGATGCGTACCGTCGCTTCGTATCGGCGCCCATTGCGGATGTCGTGCTCTCGGGCGGCGGTGCGCGGAATCCGGCGCTCGTAACTGCGATCGCCGCCGCCGTCGCACCGCTGCCGGTGAAGATGTTCGACACCATCTTCTTCGATGTCGATGCGAAGGAAGCGGTCGCCTTCGCCTTCCTCGGCCGCCTCTTCCTCGCTCGCCGCGCGGGAAATCTTCCCGCGGCCACCGGCGCGCGCGGGCCGCGGGTGCTCGGGAAGCTGACGCCCGCATGAACGCCTCCGCCGCACTCCTCCTGCCCGCGCTCCGCTGGGATTCGAACCACGGCTTCAAGCACGAGCGCGACGCGATCGAGAAGGCGCTCACGCTCGGCGTCGGTGGCTTCATCCTCTTCGGCGGCGACCAGGAGCGCGTGCGCGCGCTCACGAAGGAGCTGCGCCAGCGCTCGCGAGTGCCGCTGCTCATCGCCGCCGATCTCGAGCGCGGCGCGGGGCAGCAGTTCTCCGGCGCGACCGGGCTCCCGCCGCTCGCCGCGATCGCGTCGCTCAACGACCCGGACGCAGTGCGCCGTGCGGCGCGACTCACCGCGCGCGAGGCGCGCACGCTCGGGCTCAACTGGGATCTCGCGCCGGTGTGCGATCTCGACATCGTTCCCGAAAACCCGATCGTCGGCACCCGCTCGCTCGGCAGCGACTCTCGCAAGGTTGCGATGCTCGCCCAAGCCTGGATCCAGGCGTGCCAGGCCGAGGGTGTGCTCGCGTGTGCGAAACACTTTCCGGGGCACGGGCGCACGCGCTCCGACTCGCACGCCGAGATGCCGGTGGTCGACGCGTCGCGCGCGGAGTTGGTGGAGCACGATCTCGCGCCCTTCCGCGCCGCGATCGAGGCGGGTGTCGCCGGCATCATGACCGCGCACGTCGCATTTCCCGCGCTCGACGCAAGTGGGGCCCCCGCCACGATGTCGCGCGAGATGCTGCAGTGGCTGCTCCGGCAGCAAATGCGCTTCGAGGGGCTGATCGTCACCGACGCGATGATCATGGAGGGGGCGATCGCCGAGCATGGCGAGGAGGAGGCAGCGATTCGGGCGCTCGATGCGGGGTGCGATCTGCTGCTCTACCCGAAGGATCTCGAGGCGGTCGCGGTCGCGATCGATCGCGCGGTGACGCTCCACCGCCTCGACGCGGCGCGCATTCAGGGCTCCATCCGGCGCCGGCTCAAGTGGGCGCAGTGGTCGTCGCCGCCGAACGAATATCGCCGTCCCTCTGGCACCGATGTGTTGTGGGGCGCGCAGCTCGCGGACCGTGTCATCCACATCGTGCACGGCGCGCCGGCCGTGATGCACGCACCGCTCGACATCGTGATCGTCGACGACGATCTGGGCGGCTCCTATCCGCCGCCGTCGCGCGAGTCGCTGCTCGACTCGCTCTTCGATGCCGGCTGGAAGGCACGCCGCCTCGAGAAGTTCGATCCCGCATCGAACAACGATTCGGTGGTCGCGCTCTTCGGCGAGACGCGCGCGTGGAAGGAGCGCGTTGGCTACAGTGACGCCGCGATTGCCGCCGTGCACGAGGCGTGCGATGCGCGCCCTAACGCGACGGTGATTCAGTTCGCTCATCCGCGGCTTGCCTCGCAGCTGACGTTCGCGCGTTGCGTGGTGAGCGCGTGGGGCGGGGAAGCGGCGATGCAGAGCGCCGCCGCCCGCTGGATCATGCGCGCGCGGTAGCGTGCGCCCGATCGACTGGACGGTAGTCGCGGTCTACATGACCGCGACGCTCGCGATCGGACTCTGGCTCGCGCGTCGCGCGAGTCGCTCGCTCGAGGATTTCTTCGTCGGCGGACGGACGATTCCCTGGTGGCTCGCCGGCGCGTCGATGGCGGCGATCACCTTCAGCGTCGACACACCGCTCTACGTGAGCGGGCTCGTGATCGGACGCGGCATCGCCGGCAACTGGGAGTGGTGGTCCTTCGTCGTCGCCCATGTGTCGATGATCTACCTGTTCGCGCGGTTGTGGCGGCGCGCCGGAATCCTCACCGACTACGAGCTTACCGAGCTCCGTTACGGCCGCAAAGCCGCCGCCGTGCTGCGCGGCACCGGCGCCTTCCTCTTCGCGCTCCCGATCAATGCCATCAGCATCGCGTACGGAATGCTCGCGATGCGAAAGGTCGCCGACGCTCTCGGCATCTGGACGCAGCTCGGCCTCGATGGCGACGCGCAGAGAGCGCGCGCGGTGGTGCTGATCGCCGCCATCGTGCTGCTCTACGCGGCATTCAGCGGACTGTGGGGCGTCGTCACCACCGACTTCTTCCAGCTTGCGCTCGCGCTCATCGGTGCGATCGTCGTCGCGAAGTACGCGATCCACGAGATCGGCGGCATCGCGGTGCTCCCGGAGAAGCTCGCCGCGGTGGGGAAGGGCGATCATCTCGCCTTCTTCCCCTCGCTCGGCAGCGCGCTGCTCCCGCTGCCGACATTCCTCGCCTACATCTCGATCCAGTGGTGGGCGTACAAGGGCGCCGACGGCGGCGGACAGTTCGTGCAACGGCTCGTTTCCGTGCCCAGCGAGAAGGATGCGGAGAAGGCGGCGTGGCTGTTCAACATCATCAACTACGTCGTGCGCTGCTGGCCGTGGATCATCGCGGCGCTCATCGCGATGATTGTGCTCCCGAATCTCGCCGATCGCGAGATGGCGTACCCGACGCTGATGAAGCGCTATCTCCCTCCGGGGATGCTCGGCCTCGTCTTCGCATCGCTCGTCGCGGCGTTCATGTCATCGGTGAGCGCACAGGTGAACTGGGGAGCGAGCTATCTCGTGAACGATGTCTATCGACGCTTCCTCGCGCCGGCCGCGTCGGAACGCTCGCTGGTGTGGGCAGGGCGCATTGCGTCGCTCCTCATCACGGCGGTGGCGTCGGCGGTCGCCTTCAACCTCCACAGCATCGGCGAGACCTTCCGCCTCCTCATCGCGCTCGGCACGGGCACCGGCGCGGTGCTCATCCTCCGATGGTTCTGGTGGCGCATCAACGTGTGGGCGGAGATCGCCGCGCTCGTCGGCAGCGTGCTGGTCGCCGCGATCATCTACACGGTGCCGTCGCTGCGCGCGCTGGAGTTCGGGATTCGCGAAACGGGGATGGCCGCGGTGGTCACCGCGCTCTGGCTCACCGTGATGTGGCTGACGCCCCCCGAAAGCGACGAGACACTCGATGCTTTCTATACGCGCGCGCGGCCAGGCGGCGCATGGGGTCCCGTGCGCGCGCGCACGGGAATCGCTCCGCGCCAACATCTCGCCAGCGACGTCCGCCGCGTCTTCGCGGGAGTCGCCACACTGCTGGGCGTCAACACCACCATCGGCACGCTGCTACTGCAGCAATGGACCCTCGCGAGCGCGGCCGCAGTGGTCGCATTAGCCGGTGTTCTCTACCTGCGACGCGCAAGGACATTGGTCGCGGAGTAGATCCCACGAAAGCGGTCGCAGTTATCCGTTTGTGTCCGTATCTCACCTGTCAGTGCCTGTGATGCGCCGCGATCGTGAGCGGCATCGGAACACTGAGCGAACGGGATGATAGGTGACAGCTTATTCCGGCATGATGGGTAACACTTTTTGAGGGTGTGGGTGCATCACCCGTAGACCTTCATGGTGGCTTCGTCGAGCCTGCCGATGAGGACGCGACTCAGATAGACCGACCA
>JBBRYY010000105.1:0-11053 GCA_038237245.1 Gemmatimonadales bacterium
AACCTGTAGTACGCTGCAGGCCCGTTGCCGCGCGCCGGACCCGCATCCGCCGCCAGTGGCGCGATGCGCGCCAGCCGCGCGAGTAGCTCATCGCTCGGCACCACGCGATCCATCGCCTCGCCTGCCATCTCGCCCACCGGCATCAGCTCGATGAAGCGAACATGCCACGGATGCTCCAGCGTCAGGCGGCCGAAGTCCTCGATCTCGTCGTCGTTGATGCCGCGCATCACGACGGTGTTGATCTTCACGGGCCCGAGCGCCGCGCGCTCCGCGGCCAGTGCCGCGTCGATCGGCGAAAAAGCGAGCGAGCGCCGCGCGATCTCGCGAATGCGCGCCGGCCGCAGACTGTCGGCGCTCATGTTCACGCGGTCGAGCCCCGCGCGCTTCATCTCGGCCGCCAACTCCGGCAGCTTCACGCCGTTCGTCGAAAGCGCGATGTCCTCAATTCCAGGGATGCGCTTGAGCATCGCGATCAGCGTCGAGAGCTGCGGACGGATCGTCGGCTCTCCGCCGGTGATGCGCAGCCGGCTCACGCCCAGCGGCGCGAGCTGCCGCACGACCTCGGCGATCTCCTCGTAGCTCAGGATGCTCTCGCGCGGCAGCCACGGCAGCCCCTCGAGCGGCATGCAGTACGCGCAGCGGAAGTTGCACCGGTCGGTGACCGAGATGCGCAGATATTCGATGCGGCGGCCGAACTGGTCAAATGATTCTGGCGCCATCACTTCCGCTCCTTCGCGCTGTGTTCCTCAGCAACGCCGCCAGCGTTCACCCACTCGGACGTGCCGTCGACGTACCCCTCGCGCTTCCACACGGGGAGCCGGCGCTTCACCTCTTCGATGACGAAGCGTGATGCGTCGTACGCTTCCGCGCGATGCGGATGCGCAACCACGATCGCGATGCTCACGTCGCCGAGGGCAAGCTCGCCAAGCCGGTGCTCCGCCACGAGATGCGTGACGTCGAACGTGGCCGCGCACTCCCTCGCGATCGCCGCGAGCTCGCGCTCCGCCATCTCGCCGTACGCGCTGTACTCGATCCCCGTCACCGCGCGCCCGTCATTCACCTCGCGCACCGTTCCCAGAAACACGAGCGTTGCGCCATTCCCCGAATCGCGCACCTCGGCCATCAACGCCGTGACGTCGATCGCGCGTCTCACGATCGCGGTGCGGATGCTCATCCGCCTGCCACCGGAGGGATGATTGCGACCTCGTCGCCGCTCTCCACGCGCTGATCGGCCTTCGCATAGGTGAGATTCACCGCAACGAGCGGCGAGGCCGGGAGTGAGGATCCGCCCGGCATCGCGCGCAGTTGATCCACGACGTCGCGCACGGTCGAGCTCCCGCCAACAGTGAGCTCGACGCGATCGGAGCCGAGCGCTTCGGCGTATGAGGCGAACAGCAAAGCAGTTACGGTCATTGAATGAATGTTGAACAGAGGTGGGCGCGGCTACAATGGGCGCTTCGACCTCTTCGCCGACGAATGAAGAGCGCCCCGCTCGTGGAAGCACGAAGCGGGGCGCGGGAGACAACAGGGGTTAAAAAATCAGGCCGGCGAATCCGAGAACGATGCCTCATCCTCTTCGGCAACGAGAGCGCGCAACTCCTTACTGGGCTTGAACACAGGCACCGGCCGCGCCGACACTTCGACGGGTGAACCGGTGCGTGGGTTGCGCGCCATGCGCGTCTTGCGCTGACGAATCTTGAATGTGCCGAAGCCCCGCACCTCGATGTTCTTCTGCTCTTTCAGGGCGTCTTTGATGGCGTCCAGAAATGCATCGACGACACGTGCGCAGTCCTTCTTCGAGATCATCGGCCCTGCTGTTTTCGAGATCTGGGCCGTGACGTGCTCGACAAGGTCAGCTTTGGTCATTCATAACCTCGGGTTGGCGACCGCCGAGCGGGCGATCGTGCGTCGAAAGTATGACGTTAACCGTTGTGTGTCAAGCGTTTGGCTCACTGGGCGCCCCGCCGGATCGGACCGCCTCCAGGAACTCTCCGAAGAGTGGCCGAGCGTCGTGAGGGCCTGGCGCGGCCTCCGGATGGTACTGCACGGCGAAGATCGGGAGCTCCCGGTGCATCAGCCCTTCCACGCTGCCGTCGTTCAAATTCACGTGGGTGACGCGGAGCGCCGGAGCGCCCGGAATCCCCTTTTCGTCCCCCACCACCGCAAAACCGTGGTTTTGTGAAGTGATCAGCACCTTGTCGGTATCGATCTCGCGCACGGGGTGATTTCCGCCCCTGTGGCCGTACGACATCTTCGTCGTTTGCGCCCCGAAGGTGAGCCCCAACAGCTGATGCCCGAGGCAGATACCGAGGATCGGCACCTCCTTCGACGCGAGCGTTCGAATGATTCCCGGCGCGTACGATACCGCCGCCGGGTCGCCCGGCCCGTTTGCCAGAAAAACGCCGTCCGGCTTCGCTTCCAGCACCGACTCGGCCGGCGTATCGGCGGGGACGATCGTCACCCGGCACCCGTTCTCCTCGAACAGGCGCAGGATATTCCGCTTGATCCCATAGTCGTAGGCGATGATGTGCGATTTCGCCTCCGGATCGCCCCACGTATAGCGCTCGCGCGTGGACGCGCGCGAGGCGAGATCCAGCCCCTCCATCGATGGACATGCGGCGAGCGCCGCCTTCGTCGCCTCGCTGGGCATCTCCCCATTTCCGATCACGCCGCGCATCACGCCGGCAGACCTCAGATGACGGGTGAGGCGCCGAGTATCAACCTCTTCGAGGATCGGTACTTGCGCGTCGCGCAACCAGCTGCGCAGATCGCCGCTCGAGCGCCAGTTCGAGGGATGGTTCGTCAGCTCGCGCACGACGACCCCCGCCACCTGCGGCTTCCCCGACTCGGGGTCCTCATCGTTCACGCCGTAGTTGCCGATCATCGGCGTCGTCATGACGACGATCTGGTCGCCATACGACGGGTCGGTGAACACTTCCTGGTAGCCGGTCATGTTCGTGGTGAACACCACTTCGGCTACGCACTCCACGTCGGCATCGCGGCGCACCCCGCGAAAAAGGGTTCCGTCCTCGAGGAGGAGGAACCCGGCTCTCGTGCTGGAGGGCGTCACGCCGCTACTTGGGCGGAGTCTTGGTTGGCGGAGCTGCTGGTGCCGCGGGAGTCTGCGCGGGCGGAGCGACCGGCGTGAGCGGCACGGCGGACGGCGCTGCGTTCGTCGGAGACGGCGACACCGGCGCCGATTGCGTCTGACGCGAGAGCGGATCGAGCACCGACGTCGGGACGCGTGTGCGCGTTCCCATGATCTGCAGCACGTAGGCGAGCAGGAGGAAAAGGCCGCCACCCCACCACGTGACGCGCGTCAGCAGATTCGCTGCCTGTCGCGTGCCGACGAACGAATCCGAAGACGAGGACGCGCCGCCAAAGCTCGCGGACAGTCCGCTGCCCTTTCCTGACTGCAGCAAAACTGCCGCGATCAGGATGAGGCTGTTGATGACGAGCAACGTAATGAGGAAGGTGTAAAACATTCGCCGAGAGAAATGGGGAGAGCTAAGTCTCCAAGTTTACGTCAGTTAGGAGACTCGGTCAAGTCTGGGCGATGGACGCCCAGATCTCGGGGTCGAGCGACGCGCCCCCAACGAGCAGACCGTCGACCTCAGGCGCAGCGAGCAGCGATTTCGCGTTCTCCTTCGACACCGAGCCGCCGTAGAGAATCGGGATGTCGACGTTCTTCGCGTTGACCACTTCCTTGAGTGCGCGGCGAATTGCGGTATGTACGGCGGTCGCGTCTTCCGGCGTCGCGGTGCGGCCGGTGCCGATTGCCCACACCGGCTCGTACGCGACGGCGATCTGCGCGACCTGCGCCGGCGTGAGCCTGCTGATGCCTGCCTTGAGCTGCCGCAGCACGACGGCCTGCGTCGTGTTGCGGTCGCGCTCCTCGATCTTTTCGCCGACGCAGAGCACGACGGTCAGCCCGGCCTTGAACGCGGCCGCGCACTTCTTCGCCGTGATCTCGTCCCCCTCGCCGAAGGTGTGGCGGCGCTCGGAGTGGCCGACGAGTGCAACCGACGCGCCGGCGTCGCGCGCCATCGCGGCGCCGTTCTCTCCGGTGAAGGCGCCCTTTTCTTCCCAGTGGATGTTCTGCACGCCCAGCATGATATCTGGACGATCACGGAGCGCGAAGCCCGCGACGACGAGCGAGATCGCCGGTGGGAAGATCATCACGGTGCGATCCTCCGTCGGCGCGAACGCATCGAGAAAGGTCTTCAGATACGAGCGCGTCTCCTGTGGGCCGAGATTCATCTTCCAGTTGGCGGCGAAGACGGGCTTCTTCATGCGTGACCTCTGTCATCGAGCGCCGCGACACCGGGGAGCTCTTTGCCTTCGAGAAATTCGAGCGACGCGCCGCCGCCCGTGGAGACGTGGCTCATCTTCGCCGCCAGACCGAACTGTTCGACAGCGGCGGCAGAATCGCCGCCACCGACGATCGTCGTCGCGCCGTGCGCCGTCGCGACCGCGAGGGCCTCCGCGACGGCTCTGGTTCCCTGATCGAATGGCGGCTTTTCGAACACGCCCATGGGCCCGTTCCAGAGAATCGTCTTGCCGTGCGCGACCTCGTTCGCGAACTGCCTGGCGGCCTTCGGTCCGATGTCGAACATCGCCTGGCTCGGGGGAATCGCATCCCGCGACACCGCTTTCGCCGACGCGATCTCGTCGAGTGATGTCGACACGAGTGCATCCTCGGGGAGTACGAGCTTCTCGCCCGCACGCGAGAGAAGTGTCTTCGCCATCTCGACGCGATCGGCTTCGACGAGCGACTTCCCGGTCTCGAGTCCCATCGCCTTGAAGAAGGTGCACGCCATCGCGCCACCGATGAGCAGTTTGTCGACCTTCGGCAGGAGCGCCTCGATGACGTCGATCTTCCCCGAGATCTTTGCGCCGCCGAGGATGGCGACGAACGGGCGCGCCGGCTCGTGCAGCGCTTCTCCGAGATACTGGAGCTCGCGCTCCATCAGGAGCCCCGCGACCGCGGGCTTCAGACAGTGCGCAACGCCCTCGGTGGACGCGTGCGCACGATGCGCGGAGCCGAATGCATCATTAACGTAGACATCGCCCAGCTCGGCCAGCGAACGCGCGAGTCGCTCGTCGTTTTTCTCTTCGCCGCCGAGGAAGCGCGTGTTCTCGAGGAGAAGTACGGAACCGGCCTTGGCGTCGTGCGTCGCGCGCAGAGCCTCGTCGCTATCCGTGGTTTCGACGAAGCTCACGGGGTTCTTGATGAGCGTCTGCAGATGCCTCGCGACAGGCCCGAGCGTGTATCTGATGTCCGGCTTCCCCTTCGGTCGGCCGAGATGCGAGAGGAGTACAACGCACGCGCCGCGTGCGAGGAGCGCCTCGATGGTCGGAAGCGCGGCGCGAATACGTGTGTCGTCGGTGACGCGATCGCTCTCGATCGGGACGTTGAAGTCCACGCGCACCAGCGCGCGTTTTCCGCGCAGATGGGCGTCCGTGAGATCGCGTATCGTTTTCTTCGGATTCATGCTGCGGGTGTGTCGGTGCGTCTGGAATAGCTCCAGAACGACCACGCGAGGGCGGCGGCGCCGGCGATGAAGAAGAGCTTCGCGACGCGGAACATCTGCCAGTACGTGTCGAAGTAGCGCATCGCCGGCACGTTCTTCGGAATGACGAGCTGCTTCGTCGCGAGATTGTGCATGCCGAACCACGCGTACGAGTACAGCGCGAGGCCAGCCAGCAGCACGAGCATCGCCACGAGATCGCGCAAGCGATCCGCGCGCGTCACCGCTTTGCTCACAGGCGCGCGCCGATGAAGCGCAGGAGATCGACGCAGCGAGAGGCGTAGCCCCATTCATTGTCGTACCATCCGCACACCTTCACGAGCGTTCCGTCGATGACGTTGGTGGTTTTCGCATCGAGCGTGCACGAGAACGGGTTCCCCGTGTAGTCGACCGAGACCAGCTCTTCATCGGTGATCGCCACGATCCCCTTGAGCGGACCGTCGGCAGCAGCGCGGAAGGCGGTATTCACGGCCTCGATCGTCGTGGCGCGCTCCACCTCGACAACGAGATCGGTGAATGAGACGTCCGGGGTGGGCACGCGAACCGAGATGCCGTCGATCTTTCCCTTCACTTCCGGAATCACGAGCCCCGTCGCCTTCGCCGCGCCAGTCGTGGTCGGGATCATGGAGACCGCGGCCGCGCGCGCGCGGCGAAGATCCTTGTGCGGGAGATCGAGGATGTTCTGGTCGTTCGTATAGCTGTGAATCGTGGTCATCGACGCGTGCCGGAAGCCGAACGCGTCGCGCACGATCTTCACCATCGGAGCGACGCAGTTCGTGGTGCACGACGCGTTCGAGATGATGTTGTGCTTCGCGGAATCGTACTTCGCTTCGTTCACGCCGAGGACGATGGTGATGTCCTCCCCGCTCGCCGGTGCCGAGATGAGCACCTTCTTCGCGCCGCCCGCGATGTGCTTCTGCGCGTCGGCCGCCTTCGTGAACCGGCCCGTCGACTCGAGCACGATGTCGACGTTGAGCTTCTTCCACGGGAGCGCACCCGGATCCTTCTCTGTGAGAACCTCGATCTCATCGTTGTCGATGGAGATCGACCCCGATCCGGCGGACACGTCGCCGTCGTAGATCCCGTGCACTGAGTCGTACTTGAAGAGGTGCGCGAGCGTCTTCGTGTCCGTGAGGTCGTTGACCGCGACGATGGTGACGTCGGCGACGTTCTGCTCGCGCAGCGCCCGTACGACCTGACGTCCAATGCGGCCGAAGCCGTTGATCCCTACGCGAATGGCCATTGCTGTAAGTGCTCCTGTCAGTGTGCACGGTCGCCAGCCGCCGGCGCCCGTCCAAAGGTCACGATACTGATGATTCGCGCGCCGCCCTCGAAGAGCGTGGTCGCGCATTCGGAAAGCGTCGCGCCGGTGGTGATGACGTCATCCACGAGCACGACGTGAGCGCCGCTGAGCCGCGTCCGGGCATTTTGCACCGCACGAAACGCCCCCGAAACGTTGCCCCGTCTCTCCTCTGGTGTCAACCGCGTTTGCGTCGCGGTCGCGCGTGTGCGAACCATGCAATCAGAGACGAATGGGATTCGCCATCGTGACGCCAGCGCGCGCCCCAGCAGGGCGCTCTGATTGAACCCCCGCTCGCGCTCGCGTGTGGGCGCCAACGGCGTCGGAACCACCATGGAACGCTCGGCCACCACATCCGCCGGCCAGGAGAGCCGCGCCATGCGGCTCGCCATCCCTTCCGCCACGCCCGTCCACCCGCCGTACTTCAGCGCGTGCACGATCGCGCCTGCGGTGCCACCCGGCATCCAGTAGGCCGAGCGCGCGGCGCGGACGAACGGCGGAAGCTGGTCGCACCAGCTGCACGTCGGGCGTAACTGCGGATGCCCGCAGCGCTCACAGCGCGGGTGCGGAAGCTCGTGCGCACGCGCCCAGCATCGCCCGCACACGAGCGCACTCTCGCCGGCGTCGACGGCGCGCTCGCAGACCGCGCAGCTGCGGGGGAGGAGCAAGTCTGTGATGCCGCGTGCGAGCAGCTGCAGGCTCGCGCGTGCGCCCTGGCGGGCACTCGCGCGCACCACCGGTAGCTCACGCATCCGCGGGCATCGTCACGGCGTCCCACATCGTCGCGCGCGGCGCGGGGCGGCCGAACCATTTCTCGAAGGATAGCGCACCCTGCTCGATCAGCATCGGCAGCCCATCGCTCGCACGATGCCCACAGGCAAGTGCGGCGCGCACCCACGGCGTCTCGCCGCGGCGGTACACGAGGTCGACCACTGCCGCATCGTACGGCAGCGTCTCGATCGCGACGGGAAAGACATCATCCTCGAGCCCCGACGCACTCGCATTCACCACCAGCGTCGCTTCCTGCACCGCCTCCTCCGCCGTCTCCGCCGTGCGGGTGACGATCGGGAAGCGCGACGCGAGGCGCGCGAGGCGCGTGTGGCTGCGGTTGTAGAGCGTCACTTCGCACTCCGGCCACTGCTCGATCGCCGCGAGCGCCGCGGCAGCCGCGCCGCCGGCGCCCAGCACCGCGATGCGTCCGCGCGGAAGCCCGTCCATCGTCGCGCGCACGAGCGCCTCGAAGCCACCGACATCCGTGTTGTCGCCGGCGATCGCTCCATCGTCCTCGATCCAGAAGGTGTTCACCGCGCCCACACGCTCGGCGATCGGTGACAGACGCGCGCAGAGCGCCGCCGCCGCCTCCTTGTGCGGAATCGTGATGTTCCCCGCCGCATTGTTTTCAGCCAGCAGCGTCAGCACGTGCGCGAGGTCGGGGGCGGCCACCTCGATCGCTTCGTAGGTGAGCGGAATGCCCTCGCTGCGCAGCGCAGCATTCTGAAACACGGGAGACAGCGAATGACTGACGGGGTTCCCGAGCAGGACGAGGCGGCTCGGACCCGCGATCACGAGACGCCCGGCGCTCGTTCGGCGGCGAGGCGATCGAAGGCGCGATTGATTTCGCGCTCGAGCTCGTTGAAGGTCTCGCGATAGAGACCGAGATCGCCGCCGAAGGGATCGGCGATCGGGCGGTCGGTGGATCCGCGCGAGCCGTACGAGGTGAGAAGGTGCGTGCGTCCCTTCCCGCCGATCGCCTCGATGCGCTCGAGATGGTGCGGGCCCATCGCGAGCACGAGCTGGTAGCTCTCGAGCAGCTCGCGCGTGAGCAGGCGCGCGCGATGCGGCGACAAATCCACTTCGTGCTCGAGACACACGAGGAGCGCGCCGTCCGACGCGGGTGCGCCATCCCACGCAGCGGTACCCGCGCTCCCGATATCCACCGGGATATTTCGATCCGATGCGATGCGCCGCGCCAGATATTCGGCCATGACGCTTCGACAGGTATTTCCGGTGCACACGAAGAGCACTCGCATGGGACTACAGATCTCCAATGAGGTCCGGTACGCTCTCCCGTAATGTCGCGGAGGAGATGGCGCCTGGCCGGATCACGCGAGCCCGCGCACCCATGCAATCTACTACGGTCGAGGGAGGCGACGGGATCAATCGCCCGCCGTCGAGCACGCGAAGCTTCCCGCGTCCGATCTCCGCGCTCCACTGCTCTTCGATCTCGCGCGCGGTCATCGCGGGCGGCACGCCGGGACGATTCGCGCTCGTCGATGTGAGCGGTTCACCGTAGGCCGTGAGCAGCCGCGAGAGATTCGGATGCGACGTCCACCGCACCGCGACACCGCCTTCCGGTCCGCGCAACCGCTCGGGGAGCCGGCGCTCGCCCCCGCTCAGAACCAGAGTGAGCGGGCCCGGCCAGTGCCGCGCGGCGAGGCGCGCGGCGTAGCCGGTGAGGCGGAGGTCGAGGCGCGTCACCATCTCACTCGAGGCGACGAGGATGAGGAACGGCTTCCCCGCTGGACGTCCCTTCATGTGCACGAGCGACTCGACGGAGTCGTAGTCGGTCGCGCCTCCGAAGCCGTAGACGGTCTCGGTGGGATACGCGAGCACCCTCCGCGCCGCGAGATGCGCGATCGTCCCGGTGATCGACGCCGCCACCTCGGCGGGCGACCAGAATGGGACGACGAATGGCTCTTTGGTCATGATTCCATGCTCATCGAACCAATTTCACGAATGCATCGACGCGCGCGAAGTCCTCGTCGGTGGTGATCTTGATCCCGGTGGCGCTTCCTTCGACGATGACGACGCGCGCGCCAATGCGCTCGCAGAGCGCGGCGTCGTCCGTCGCCTGCACGCGATCGGCCTTCGCACGAATGTACGCCTGTTCGATCATTGCGCGCGGGAAGCCCTGCGGTGTCTGCGCGTGGAAGAGCGTCGAGCGATCCGGCGTGCGCAGGATCGCGCCGCTCTCGTCCACTTCCTTGATCGTGTCGGTGGCCGGAAGCCCGGGCACCGCGCCCACACCCTCGCGCGCCTTCGCGACGACACGCTCGATCGTGTCGGAGTCGACCATCGGTCGCGCCGCATCGTGCACGAGCACGATGCCCACCTCGGCCGGCATGTCCTCGAGGCCATTCAGCACCGACTCGCCGCGCACGCGTCCGCCCACGGATACGAGCAGTCGATCGACATCGCACTGGAAGAGCCACGGCGGCGGATCGCCCGCGTGCGACTTCGGCAGCACGCACACGACGAGCGCGACGTCGGCGCGCTCCATGAAGCGCTGCACGCTGTGGAGGAGCATCGGCTTCCCCGCGACCCAGCGAAACTGCTTGAGCTCAGCGCCAGCCGTACGCGTGCTCGATCCCGCGGCGACGATGACGACGCCGACGTCGCGCGTAACCTCGGGGCTCGCGCTTCGGGGCGCATCGCTCACGTGAAGATCTTCTCGAGTAGCTCGCGCACCGTCTGCACGCCGACGCACCTGAGCCCCTTCGGCGCGCGGCGCGGGATACTCCGCTCCGCGAGATACGCGACGGCCATCCCCATCTTCTCCGCCTCGGCGAGCCTGCGCTCCGCCTGCGACACCGGTCGGATCTCGCCCGCAAGACCGACCTCGCCCAGGAGAATTGCATCTGCGGGGAGCGGTCGATCGTAGACGCTCGACGCGAGCGCCGCAGCGATTGCGAGATCGCCCGCGGGCTCCTGCACCTTGAGCCCGCCCACGACGTTGACGAAGACATCGAGCTGCGCGAACGAAAGTCCCGCGCGCTTGTCGAGCACCGCGAGCAACAACGCGAGCCGCCGACCATCGTAGCCCGTGGCGACGCGCTGCGGCGTGCCGAAGCCCGCCTTCGCCGCGAGTCCCTGCACCTCGACGAGCAATGGACGCGTCCCTTCCATCAACGCGGTGACCGCGGTGCCACTCGCACCCGTGTGTCGATCGCCGAGGAAGAGCTCGGATGGATTGGCGACGGGAATGAGACCGCCGGCGGTCATGCGGAAGACGCCGATCTCGTCGACGCCGCCAAAGCGATTTTTGGTGGCGCGCAGCACGCGCTGATCCAGGAATCCCTCGCCCTCGAAGTAGAGCACCGTGTCGACGATGTGCTCGAGGGTCTTCGGACCGGCGATGCCTCCGCCTTTGGTGACGTGGCCGACGACGAACACCGCCGTCCCCGATTCCTTGGCGAAGCGCATCAGCCGCGCGGCGCACTCG
>JBBRYY010000106.1:0-11046 GCA_038237245.1 Gemmatimonadales bacterium
CAGAGGGAGCCAGGCGATCGTACCGTGTAGCGCATTCACGGACGGCCGACTGGCTCTCGCTGCATCCAGTTGTTGCACCGACGGGCGGCTGTACCGAGCAACCTGTCAAATTCCGGTTCGAGCGCAGCGCTCGGCTTGCCGTTCCGAGTTGTCGCTCCGTACTATGGTAGCTGACACGCCAGCCTTCCCGTCGGGCGCACTGAGCGCCGCACAACTCCTCTGCTTTCAGTGACCGCTTTCGTGCCAGTCGCCGCGTGATTCATTTTCGCACTCTCGGCGCCGTCGATCTGCGCGACGAGCACGGCGACGAGCTGCGTCTCGCACTCGCGCAGCCGAAGCGGCTCGCGTTGCTCGCGTATCTCGCGATCGCGACTCCCGCGGGGTTCCACCGCCGCGACACGATGCTCTCGCTCTTCTGGCCGGAGATGGATCAGGAGCGTGCCCGCCGGGCACTCCGCCAGGCGGTGCACTTTCTCCGCAGCACTCTTGGCGCCGCGGTGGTACAGACGCGCGGCGGCGAGGACATCGGGCTCGCGACCGATGCGCTCTGGTGCGACGCGCGCGCATTCGACGACGCCCTGGCACGGGGCGCGCTCGCGGAGGCGCTCGAGCTGTACCGCGGCGATCTGCTCGACGGCTTCTACATCTCCGATGCGTCGAGCGACTTCGAGGAGTGGCTGGAGAAGGAGCGCGTGCGGCTTCGCCAGCGGGCGACCGCGACGGCGTGGACGTTGAGCGATCAGAGTGCAGCCGCCGGCCGGGGCGCGGAGGCCGCCGAGCGGGCGCGCTGGGCGGCGGCACGTGCGCCGGATGATGAGCGCGCACAGCGCAGACTGATGACGCTCCTCGACCGGCAGGGCGACCGCACCGGCGCGCTTCGCGTGTACGAGCAGCTCGCGCAGCGCGCGCAGTCGGAGTTCGAGGCAGAGCCGAGCGCGGAGTCGCGCGCGCTGGTCGCCAGCATCCGCGCACGCGACACCGTCTCGGCGCCATCGGTCGTGGAAGAGGAGCCCGTCGCCGTGGTCGCGCCGCCGCCGGCGCTCGCACCCGTCGCGGAGGAGCGCAGCGAGCCGGGCGTGCCCGCCGCGCTCGAGATCGCCGATCGTCAGCGCGCGCCACGCACGCTGCGATGGATGGCGGCGGCGATCGCTCTCGTCAGCCTCGCGGGTGTGGGGTACGCGATCGTGTCGAGGCGCACACGGCGGTCGCTCGCGTCCGCAGCGGCGACCGAGTCGCTCGCGCGGCCGCGCGGCGCGGCATCGTCGCCTGTGGCGAGCGGCTTCTTCGATGCGGGGCTGCGCGCGCTCTACGACAAGGGCGATGCGCGCCTCGCGCAATCGCTCTTTCTGGATGCACTCAACGCGGACACCACCTTTGCGATGGCTGCGTACTACGTGGCCATGTGCGACAACGAGACGAACGCTTCGGACGCGTCAGAGATGATGTCGCGCGCGATGCGTCTCGCGTCGAGGGCACGAACGCGCGAGCGACTCATCATCAGCACACAGTGGGCAATGATGGTCGACGATCCGGAACGCATGATCGTCGCCGAGTCGCTCGCGACGCTGTATCCGGGTGAGCCGGAGGGGCACATCGCGCTTGCGAGCGTGCTGGCTGGCACCGGCGACTTTCTCGGCGCCGTGCCGCACCTGCGTCACGTGATCAGCGCGGACTCGCAGCCGCATGCGCGCGGTGCGCCGCCGTTCTGCGCGTCGTGCGTCGCCTCGGAGCAGCTGGTCAGCACGTACCTGCTCGCGGATTCACTTCCCGCGGCGGAGATGGTGGCGCGGCAATGGAGCACGCGGAAGCCGCAGTCCATCGCCGCGTGGAGCTCGCTCCGCGATGTGCTCGCACGCGAAGGGCGCGAGAGCGACGCGGATGAGGCCGAGCGCGAGCTCGTCTCACTCGACCCGGCCACGGACGCGGACTTCTCGGCGGCCGTCATCGCCGTGCACGCCGACCAACTCGCCGAGGCTGACCATCTCCTTTCGCAGCGGGTGCAGTACGGCGGCACGGATGCGCAGGAGAGCGCGCTCTGGTGGATGGTGATCGTGCGGCGAAACCAGGGACGCCTGGACGACGCTCTGAAGCTCGCGTATCACCTCGCAGCGCTCCGCACACCGCCGCCGCAGACGGCGTTGATCGCCGAGGCGCAGATCGCATTCGAGCAGGGGCGGTTCCGTGATGCGGCGAATCTGTTCGAGTCGCTCGCTGCGTTGCCACCGCTACCGTCGCCGATCGAGCCGGGCTCGGTCGCGCGGCACCGGAGCTGGTTTCTCACGCACGCAGGAACTGCGTGGGCGAGCGCCGGAGACACCACTCGGCTTGCGCAGCTCGCGGACGAGGTAGAGGGGAGCGCGCGCCTGAGCGCCTACGGGCGCGACTGGAAGCTTCCGCACTATCTGCGTGGTCTGTTGTGGAACGCGCGAGGGGACCACGTGCAGGCCTTCCGCGAATTCCAGCGCGCCATCTGGTCTCCGACCGATGGCTTCACGCGCGCGAACCTCGAGCTCGCGCGCGCGTCGATCGCCGCCGACCGCTCGGCCGAGGCGACGGCGCTGTTGCAGGCTGCACTCCGCGGGCCGATCGAGGCGTCGAACTTCTACGTGACGAGAACGGAGATCCACGAGCTGCTGGCACACACCTTCATGTCGATGGACGCGACCGACAGCGCGGTCGCGCACTTCGACATCGTCGCCAGGAGCTGGCAGTACGGCGACGCGCCATTTCGCGCGCGCGCGGCGCAGGCCGCGTCGGAGAGCTCCCGACTCCGACACGCGAGCGCTTTGGGCGCGCGGCAAGGCGGGTCACAGGTGGGAGTCGCTCGCTGAGCCTCGTCATCGATGTATCAGCAATCGGGATTGCAGATTTTCATGTCGATCGTGTAGACGGCGTCGTTCTGATTCCCTGGAAAATCCTTCGACGCAGTGCTCTGGATCACGAGTGTCTTCCCCACCGTCTGCACGGGAAAATCGCCTTTGAGCACGTGCGGCAGGATGAATCCCGCGCCCACGTACGGCAGCGTGAAGTGTCCCATCACCGGAAGCATCAGCGTCGTCGGGGCCATGGTGACGTAGAAGGTGCGCGCCTTTGTGTAGTCCATGTTGAAATCGGCGCGCGCATCCGAGAGGGCGAGTGTCACCTTGCCGTTGCCGTAGGTGCCGGTGATGGGAATGTAGAACGACGTCGGTGACGTCATGGCATTCGTCATTCCGCCCTCGCCGTTGTCGGTCGCGGCCGGCGCCACGTCGAGTAGATGCACGATGCCTCCCTTGACCATTTTGCCGAAGATCCCCGCGTTGAAGACGTCCTCGTGGTAGGTGAAGCGCGTCGCGCCACCTTCGACTTGTCCGGACAGCACGACGGCTGTTCCTGACGCCTCCTTTGGATAGCGCAGCGTGATCTTTCCCTTGATGGCCGTGGAATAGCCCCACCACTCGATCTGCTTTCCTGTCGCATCGGGCTTGGTGAAGAAGTGCGCCGTCATCGTGGAGGTGAAGTTGCCTGTGAACTTCTCACAGTATTTCGCGAAGAGCTGCTCGTTGGCGTAGGCGATGACGTCGCCGGCGAGTGCGGTGACCTTGTCGAACAACGCGAGCGGACCCTTGATGCTTCCCGTGGCGGTCGGCAGCATCTTCTTCGTCTCCGCCACGACGAACTTGTAGGCGGGGGTCGCGCGAAGTTGCGCGGGAATGTGCGCCACGATGCTGTTCGCGACGTCGGTCTCCGATCCCAGGGCGATCTCGTTCGTCGCGAGTGAGGATTTCGGCGACGAAACCGCGCCGGGGAGACCCTTGGCGAGCGCGCCTGCGGCATCGATGCCCTTCTCGGCGCCCGCCGGCGCCTCGGATCTCACCATGCTCTGCGTGAAGGCGAGCGCGAAGTCGTACGGTTTCTTCAGGATCGCGATCATCTCGGGAACGGCCTTGAGCGCCTGGGTCGCGTGATCGATCGCGTCGCAGGTCTTGCTTCCGGCCTCGCTCTTCTGTACCTCCTTCGCGAATTTCTCCCGGCTCTGCTTCTCTTCATCGTCCAGCTGCGCGAGATGGTCGAACATCGGCTGGAGAATCGCCGCCGCATCGGGGTTCGACATCACCATCTGCTTGTACGGAGCGAGCGCCTGCGCGAGCTTCGCCGACTGGTCGGGGAGTTGCTTGACCTGATCGGTGAGTTGGTCGAGCTTCGCCTCCATATCGGTTTTCGCGGGTGAATCGGGGACGTTGTCGACCGCCGCTTTCACGGCCTTTACGAGATCCGCTGGTTGGCCGAGGAGCGCCTTGTTGTCGGCAACATCCTCGTCGATGTCGATCGTCACGCTCTGCACTTTAAAGTCGCCGGTCGCCGACGTCGACTTCCCCTGTGTCGCACTGATCTTGTATTCGCCCTCCGTTCCCGTTTGCGCGAAGATCGCGGAGTAGCGTCCTTTCGAGTCGGGTGTCACCGTGAGGACGGTCGGTGCGCCCGTGGGCAGCGTGATCGAGAGCTGCACCGGCATTCCGGGCTGCGGATACGCCAATCCCGACAGCGTGACGTGCCCTCCCTTCGCGATGCTCGAGGGCGCGACCGTGAGCGTGACCGGCGGTTCGTCGGCACTCGGCGTCTGCGCCGAGAGCGGTGAGGCGAGCGCGAGCGCGAAGAGTGAAACGAGATGACGCAGCTTCATGACCGTACATCCTCCGATGAGAGACTCGAGGGGCGCAGGAGCGCATGAACGCGCACGAACGCTCGTTCCCGCGAATCTCGTCGGGAGCAGTTATGGGCTCGTTATCCAGCTGTTATCGCCTCGCATAACGACCGGATAACGGCTCTGGTGCATTGTGTGGCGCAATCGACGCCGGTCGCATCCGTGCCGGCGCGAGCTCACCTCACATCAGAGATGCGTCATGACCTTCGGATTTCATCGCCGGTCACTCCTGCTCATCGCCGTGATCGGCGCGGCGGCGTTGGGCGGTGACACGCTGCGCGCGCAGGGTGGCGGCTGCACAGGACTCTACGCCGCACAGCGGAAACTCCTCACCACGCCGCACCACGGATATTCCGTCGACAGCTCGGCCACCGATCCCCGACTGCACGGAGGGAAGCCCTTGACCAGCGAATCGATCTTCACGGGTAACGCGATCTTCACCCTGTACAAGGGTACCTGGCGACGGAGCCCGATGACCGTCGACCAGATGCGGACGCAGGAGGAGGAGAACCTTCGCAATGCGAAGTCGACCTGTTCCGTGGCGGGAAATGAGAGCGTGAATGGCGAGGCAGCGATCATATATCAGGTCCACTCCGTGACGGATTTCGGAACGACGGATGGGCAAGAGTGGGTGTCGAAGAGCCGCGGACTTCCGCTGCGGACCGTGAGCCGGCTCGATGTCGGCGGCGCGATGGGTAGGAGCGTCATCGTACAGAGCTACGATTACAGCAACGTCGTTCTTCCCGCGGGTGTGAAATGAGCGGCGGATCGGCGGGGATGAACACGCCGTTCGCGCCGGGCGCGACGCCGGCGCGAGACGAGCGGTGGAAGCGGAAGCTGTTCGCGCTGCTGCTGGCGTTCGTCATTGGCTTCCTGCTCGCGTGGTTCCTGAAGAAGTGCCCACAGCCGGGGGGCGGTGGCGGCGGGGGGGGAACGGGGAGCTCGGTGAGCGGAGGCGGGGGAACGGGCGAAAAGGGGAGCCCGAACAAGTTCGGGCAGGGCAGCGGCAGACCCGGTGGCGGCGGTGGTGGCGGGGGCGGTGACCCGGCACCGGCTGGGGGCGGACCCATGAATGGCTCGGGGAATGGCGACGGCGATGTTGCGAGCGGCGATGCTCCCTCGGGCAAGCCCGGCACGGGGAAGGATCCGGTGGGCGAAAAGCCAACCGGCGAGAACGTCGCGGGCGATCTCCTCATCAAGTCGGCCGAGGGGAAGCTCAGCGGGAAGGGAAAGATGGACGACACTGTTCCTGCCGGGCCGCCGCCGCCGAATCTGCTGTCCGCGCACGACTTCACCTACGACTCGACGGGGCTGCCGCGCTATTCGAGCGCCGTCACCGGCGTGGCGAGCGGCTTGAGTACCGACACCGTGCGGCACCAGAAGTCCACCGTGGCGACCATCGTCACGACGGACTCGTTCGACAAGGTCGTCGATTGGTACAAGGGGCAGGTGCCGGCGGGGTGGCACGCATCCGTCATCGGTGACATGGAAGGGATGGCGAAAGCGCTATCACCGGATGCGATTGGAAAGATGCTGTCGGGTGCGATGAGCGGTGGTCCGGTGGACACTGCGTCGATCACCGCCGCGCAGAACGGACACAAGACCGGCGTCGCGGTATTCGAGCCTCCCAATCAGAAAACCGATTCGCGTGGGATCATGGTGATGGTGAGGGCTGGAAGTCCGACACAGATCGTGATGTCGAAGAAGCTGCAGCCGTGAGGACACGCGCGTGATGCCGGCTCCCAACGTGAGCGTAGGATCCATCGCTCCGAGCGGCACGCGTATCCCCCCGGGGCATCGACGAGGAGTCCAGACGAAACCGATGCTGACCACACCGTGTCGCCGCAATCGATGAGCAGCTGCTGCGCTTCAAAAGCAGAGTCAATCCCATTCCGGTGGTTGATGAGGCCGAATCCGCCGTGCCGAACGGCGGGGGGTGGTGTGCGGCCTGCACCTCGATCCCCCGTCCTGAGATGGGATCGGTAAGTATCGATGGTTTTGGCGCTGATGCGACACCGGCGGCGAGCGTGGGAATGAGCGCGCCATAGTCGACCGTAGCTCCTTGCCTACGCGATCGCCCTCTGCATATGCGCGACCAATCACGCCGCCGTCATCCACCGCGATGTCGTTCGCATGGATCCTCCTTTTGGTGAGTGCGTGAGCCACAAGATTTGACGCGCACCGGTAGGATCGCCTTGGCGGGCAGTGGAGGCTCTACTCCCTCCGACGTAGCCACCACGGATCGATGACGTGGGGAGAAGCAGCCGAAGCGCGGCCACGACATACGTGCCGCTCGAGTAGCCCGATGACGTACCCCTCGGCTGGAGCGCTTACGTGTTCTTTGCATCGGCGCTACGTCGTACGACGTATGCGGTTGGTGGCTGGGCGCATCTAACGTGAGCAATCACTCGCTCACGGAGCCCTACTATGTTCCGCACGCCGCGCCGTCGCACCGCAGTGCTCGCGCTGATTCTGAGTCTCTCACCCACCATCACCGGGTGCATGGGGACGACGCAACTTCCGCTGGACGCCAGCACCGACCTCACGCGCGTCACCGGAGTTATCTCGCGCTCGGGAACCCACACCGTGTTCGCCTCACCGGGAGCCACGATCACGAATGACACGCTCTATGCAATCGGAAAGAATGGCCAGCTATTACTGCCGGTCGACAGCATTGCGACGGTGAGGAAGCCCGCAACGTCAATTGGACGCAGCGTCGCACTCGCATTTGGCTTGGTGGCTGGAGGAGTTGCTGCCTGCGCGATTGCCTTTGCCAACAGCGGCTTTCTTTCGCATTGATGAGCACCTGCTTGCCGAGGTCCCGCCGTGAGGATAGCTCTGTTCCTTCATTCCTTTCCGACATCGCGGTGAATTCCGCAGAGGTGCCGATGTCGTCCAATGACGTGCAGCCGCCGGCCCAACCCGCTCTCGCAGCGCTTCCGCTCGTCGGCCGGAGTATGGAGATGGAGCTTCTGAGATCGCTGCTGAATGACGGCGAGGTGCGACGCGGCCGCACGATCTTCCTGTCGGGCGAACCGGGGATCGGCAAAACCCGATTGGGCGAGGAGCTCGCGCGCGACGCAACGAGCCGCGGCTGGACCGTCGCTCTCGGTCGTGCGTATGCAGTGGAGTCGGGGGTTCCCTTCGCGCCATTCGCGGATGCGCTAACTCCCATCCTTCGCGCGATGCCGCCGGCGATGCTCGCCACGCATTCGCGGGGCGGCTCCGCGGAGCTGGCAATGCTCTTCCCTGCGCTCGTGGCGGAAGGCGCCGGCGACCGGGTGCCAGCGATGAGCGGCGACTCGGCCGAGCTCAAAACGAGGCTGTTCTGGACCCTGCTCCAGTTTCTGATTCGCTTTTCGGAGAAGGCGCCGCTGCTCATCATTCTCGAGAATCTGCAATGGACAGATCCGTCGTCGCTCGAGCTCTTGCACTTCACCGCCCGCCAGCTCGGCAACGCCCGGATTGCGATTCTCTGTACATACGGCACCGTGGATCGAGATGCCGCTCCGATGTTGAAGGCGACGGAGGAATCACTCGTGGGCCTGGACGTCGCGAGCGTACACCGGCTCGCCGGACTACAGCCGAGCGCCACGGCAGAACTGTTGCGGCGTGTATTCGGCACGAGCGAGGACACCGTTCGCGAGTTCGCCGCGATGCTGCATGGATCTACGCGCGGCAATCCACTCTTTCTGCAGCAGACGATTCGGTCGCTCGTGGGTTCGGGGCGACTGCAGCGCCGCGATGGCAATTGGCAGGGATGGGAACTCGAAGACCTGCATCTCCCCGCCTATATTCGCGACCTTTTCCTCGCGCGCCTCGACCGCCTTAGCTCGTCAGCGCGAAGTGTGGCGGATCTGGCCGCCGTGCTCGGCATGCGTGCCTCGCACGACCTGCTGCGTGCCGTGTGCGATCTCTCGACGGAAGATCTCCTGGCGGCAATCACGGAACTTCGCCGTGCGGACATTCTGATCGAATCCGTCGATGCGTCGGGCATCGTCTACGACTTCACACATCCGCTGCTACGCGAGACTGCACACGGAGAGCTCGGCCAGGCACGTGCGCGTATGCTACACGCACGGGTGGCCGAGTGCATGGAGCGCTTTTACGGCGCGGCGGCCCTCGCGCATGCGAACGAGCTATCTTATCACTTCGTTCGTTCGGACGCGCGCGAGTTGCAGCCGAAAGCAATCGTGTTTCTCCGCGCGGCGGGGCGCGATGCCACGAGCAGATACGCGCACCGGGAGGCATCGAGCTACCTCGAGACCGCGCTGGAGCTGTCGACTCGCGCAGAGAATGACGCGGGACTCTCGGCAGATCTCCTCGAGGAGCTGGCTCGCGCGAAGCAGCATTCGGGCGACTACCGCAGCGCGTTGAAGTTGTGGGAGCAGGCGCAGCGCGGCGCGAGGGGATCGCAGGCGTTGCCGAGACTCGCGGAAATCGAGCGGCATCTTGGCAACCTGCACTACCTGCAAGGCCGATTCGTCGAGGCGCGCGCTCACTATGACATGGGAATTGCGGCAGCCAGACAGTCGCACGACGAGCCCGCCCTGGCGAGGCTTCTCACCTCCAAGGCGACTAGTCTGGAGGCCGTCGGCGATACCAACGCGCAGGCGAGCGCCTTGCAGGACGCCCTGGCGATCGCCGAGCGTCAGCACGATACGAAGCTGCTCGCTCGCGTGCATCGCGCATCGGCGCTGTTTTATCTGTGGACGTGCGTCCCCGAAAAGGCAAAGGCGCATGCACAGCAGGCGCTCGAATTTGCGCGCGCGAACGGCGAACCCGCGGAAGCGTGGTCCGCGCATTGGGCGCTTGGGGTGCTGTCGGCGCTCACGGGCGACATCGTCGAGACGAAGCATCACGTCAAAGAGGCGAGGATCATCGCCGACGACCTTCACTCGCCGATATTTCATCTGCGGCTCGATGAGATCGAGATTGAGTTCAAGAGCGCAACCGGCGAGTGGCGCTCGGCGGCGGAGCAGGCCGCGCACAGTATCTCCCTCGCGCGCGCCCTGGAACAGCGCACGCTGCTTCCCCGGCTGCTCGTAAACAGCGGCATCCTCGCGCTCGGCCAGGGCCACGTCGAGACGGGAAAGCAGTACCTCGACGAAGCCTGGGAGCTGTCGGGCGCGGCGAATCCGGACGAGCGCAAGGACGACGTGCACACGCTGATGCGCGTCTACACCGGGATGGCGATTTATCATTTGACGATGCGGGAGCACGACAAGGTGATTCAGTGCGGCGCCATCGGGCTCTCGCTCGCCGACCGATCGGGCTACGCTGCATGGGCGGTGCATCGCTTGCTGCCGACGATGTTGGAAGCGCTGATGTGGAAGCAGGACTTCGAGCTGGCCGATTTCTACTGCAACCGATTGCTGCGCGAGTCGGAGCGGGTTGGACATCGCGTCGGGCTGCTCTTCGCGGAGGTCGGCTCCGCCATTTCGGCGATGCTCCGAGGCACGACGCAACCCTTGTTGGATCGTGTCGTTGCGGCAGCCGATCAGATCGAGGCACTCCCACTTCCCTACGATGCCGCGCGTCTCCGCTGCGAAATCGCCAGGCGCTACGTGGAGCTCGGTGATCGGCACAATGCACTGAAACAGCTCAATCTGGCATTCGAGGTGTTTACACAACTCGGCGCCTCGCGCGACATTGACAGGGTCAAGACGCACCTGAAGGAACTCGATTCCCGGCCGCGTGTTCGAGGCATGGCTGACGGCCCCGGCGTCCTTTCGCCGCGCGAGCGGGAGATCCTGCAGTTGGTAACGCAGAACAAGAGCAACAAGGAGATCGCGAAGATGCTCGGCTGTGCATCCAGAAACGTGGGAAAGCATCTGGAGAATGCCTGCCGCAAGCTTGGCGTGCACTCGCGCCACGAGGCAGCACAGGTCGCTCGCACACGGCAGCTACTGTAGAGTAGATGCGGGTCACTCGAGGGCTTGGGCGCTCGCTTCTCCGCGAATGGTGTCGATCGCTCGATAGGTGGCACCGACGACGAAAAACACAACGGCAATGAAAAGCGAGTTGAGGCCGGCTCCCGCGTATCCGAGG
This sequence comes from Gemmatimonadales bacterium, assembly GCA_038237245.1. Lineage (GTDB taxonomy): Bacteria > Gemmatimonadota > Gemmatimonadetes > Gemmatimonadales > Gemmatimonadaceae > FEN-1250. The sequence continues at coordinate 10,736 of JBBRYY010000106.1, forward strand.
AGCGCTGCATTCAAAAATGGATACGGATACCATCCGGAAATCGCGCCGAGCACGAGGATGTACGCGAGATATGCGACGGGCCATACCAGATGGCGAAACAGACTTCTCGTGTCGATTCGCGGCCACGGGCCGAAAAGCAGCCAACCGAACACCGTCGTCAGCGGCGCGACGTAGTGAAAGCCGATGTCGCACAACTTCGCCGTGCCTTCGAGATGGATGAGCGGCCGCAGCGCGATGACGTAGACGACGAAGGTGACCGTCATCCCGACGAGGGCGGAAACGCGCAGTATCCGCCAGGTGCGGCCGTCGCG
>JBBRYY010000107.1:0-10988 GCA_038237245.1 Gemmatimonadales bacterium
GAACAGACGGTGCTTTCCTACACCGTCGCGGGCGTCGGATCGCGCACGGCCGCCGGCCTCATCGACCTCGTCGTCATCGGCATCTCGCAGCTCGTCCTCTTTCTGCTGCTCGCCGTATTCGATACGGCGCTGTTCAGCGGCAAGACCACCATAGAGAAGATGTCCTCCGCATGGGTCAGCGCGCTCTGGATCCTCGTCTCGTTTGCGCTGCTCTGGGGCTACTACGTGGTGTTCGAGGCAGTCTGGGACGGACAGACGCCCGGAAAGCGCATGCTCGGCATTCGCGTCGTGCAGGACGGCGGCTACTCCGTTTCCTTCGGCGCATCTGCAGCGCGAAACCTGCTGCGCTTCATCGACATGCAGCCTGGCTTCTTTTACGCCGTGGGGCTCGTGAGTGTCGCGGCCAACAAATCGGGGAAGCGCCTCGGCGACATGGTCGCTGGCACTTTCGTGGTGCACGAGCGGCGCGCACTGATCTCATCAGTCACGCGAAGCGCCCCCGACGTCGCGACGCGCGCGGCGATCACCTCGCAGCTCACCGAAGAGGAGTTCGCGCTGCTCGGGCGCTTCATGGGGCGCCGCGCGGAGCTCGACCCCGTGCTCCGCAGCTCCTTCGCGGCGCAGCTCGCCGATCGGTATCGCAGCCACCTGGTGGACAATGGCAGCGCACCAATGGCGCAGCTGCTGCGCCTTTTCGAGACCGAGAGCGATGCGCGTGCGCGCGGGCTCCCATCGCCCGGCGCGAAGGGCGCCGCGCGCGAGCGACATGCGATAGTCGCGCTCAATGCCGGTCGGTGGCGCGACTTCTCGACGGTGCTCACCGAAGCGCAGCGGCGTGGGCTGCGCTCGATGTCGCCTGAGGAAGTCAGCCGTCTCGTCGCGCTGTATCGGGAGGTCTCCACGGATCTTGCGCGGCTGCGCACGGCATCCGCCAGCGAGGACGGAGACTCGATCTTCTACGTCAGCCGGCTCCTCGGCGCCGGGCACAACTTTCTCTATCGCCAGCGCGGGATGTCCGCGCGGGACGTCTGGCGCTATCTGTCTGTGTCGGTGCCGCGGGAGGTGCGACGGTCGGGAGCGTTCATCCTGGCCGCCGCGTTTTTTCTCTTCGCCCCGATGGCCGTCACGTTCGGGGCGATGGTGCACAACCCTGCGCTGGCGTACCGGCTGCTCCCACCCGGGATGATCGACCGGGTCGTCACGGGTGCGCACGGCGACAGCATCGGGAGGCACGAATATATCTCGACAAAGGACTTCGAGCGCCCTGTGCTGGCGAGCTCCATCATCACGAACAACGTGCAGGTGACCTTCGGGGTTTTCGCCGCGGGAATAACCGCGGGGATCGTGACGCTGCTCATGCTCGTGCTCAACGGGGTTGGCATCGGAGCCGGCTTCGGACTCTACGAGAATTACGGCATCTTCCATCAGATTCGCGACTTCGTCATCGCGCACAGCGTGCTCGAGCTCAGCGCGATCTGTATCGCCGCGGGAGGCGGCTTTCTGATCGGCTGGGCGATCCTCCTCCCCGGCCCTCGCACGCGGCGCGAGGCGTTCGTGATCAACGGACGACGGGCCATCCGTCTCATCTCGGCATCGACGCTGATGCTGCTTGCGGCAGGAACGATCGAAGGGCTGATCTCGCCTCGCACCGACGTTCCCTTTCTCGCGAAGGCGGGCATCGCGCTCTCCACCGCGGTTCTACTCGCGTTCTGGTTCTCTCGCGGCCGCGGTGACGAGCAGGACTCCCCGGCGGAGCAGTTCGGGTATGCCGATCCGCTCGCTACACCGATCCGCGTGCCTTGAGCTCGAGGTAGTGATTCACCACGGCGCTCGCGAGTCGCTTCGGCGAGACGTCGAGCACCGAAACGCCGGCGCGCCGCATGCGAATGATCGCCTCGTTGCGCGCCCCCAGCAGCTCCTCGGCCGCCACGCTCGCATAGAGATCGCTGGAGGAGCTGTGCTCCGTCGGGATCGCGGCGCTCACGAGCTCGTCGTTGCGGAGCGCCACGACCACGAGCATGTGCCGCATCGCGCTTCGCACCGTGTGGGCGATGACGGCCTGCGATGAGCGGGGATCGATCACGTCGGTGAAGAGCACGATGAGCGACCGCTTGCGATGCTTCGTGGCGAGCGTGCGAAAGGCCGTCGCGTAGTCGGGCTCGGTCAACGTCGCGCGGGCGGGGATGAGCGCCCGGCGGATGCCGCGCAACGCCTTGTCGCCGCGCGCCGGCGGAACGAACGCGCGCAGTTCGTCGTCGAAGAGCAGGAGACCAACCTGGTCACCGCCCTGCACCGCGACCGATGCGAGCAGCGTCGCCGCAGAGAGCGCGTACTCGAAGCGCGGCACTCCAGCCGCGAGCTGCGTCATCATGCGCCCGGCATCCACCGCGATCATCACGGTCTGCCCCTGCTCCACGGTATACTCGCGCGTCATGAGTTTCTGGCGGCGCGCGGTTGCCTTCCAGTCGACGTGGCGCGGATCGTCGCCCACCGCGTACTCGCGCAGCGATGCGAAGCTGCTGCCGTCTCCGCGCTTCCGGATCGAGCGAATGCCGGCGTCGCGCAAGCGGTGCTGGATCGCGAGCAGGCGGAGCTGGCGCACCCCGGCGAGCGACGGGGTGACGAGCATCGAGTCCGCAGGCTCGTAGCGAAAGCTTCGCTGCACGAGCGTGAGCACGCCCTCGATGCGGAGCACGACGGGGCCGATCGCCCACTCGCCGCGCTCGCGCGCGATGAAGGTGAAGGGGAGGGAGCTCTCGCCGCCTGCGCTGACCGTGTGCCTGTCCCCTCGCGGCTCGGGCGACTCGACGACTGCCGGAAGCGCATCGAAGAGCGTGAAGCGAAGCGTGCGCGATGCCGTCGAGCGCACGCGGTATTCCCCTCGCTCCCTGTCGCCGAGTCCGACGTTCGATGGCACGATGCGTTGCGCGGTGAGCTGCCACTTCGCGGGGAGCAGCAGAATGTCCGCAACGACCGCCACGACAACCAGCGCGAGCGCGATGACCGCGGCAACTTCCGAGACGAGCCAGAGCGGGGAGAGCGTAACAACGAGCATGACGAGTCGACGTGTGGGGAGCACGCTGATGAGCGCGCGCCACGCGCCGCTGGCGAACGAGCCGATGCGCTGCGTCATCATCACGAGCGCATCTTCCGTCGTTGCACCTGTCTCCCCCACCGGCGCAGTCACTTCGGCGCCACGATCCGCGTGAGGAGCGCCTCGAGCACGTCGTCGCTGCTTCGCCCCTCGACCTCGGCCTCCGGGGACACCATGACACGATGGCGGAGTACCGCCAGCGCGAATTGTTTTACGTCATCCGGGGTCGCGAAGTCGCGGCCCGCGAGCAGCGCCGCCGCGCGTGCGGTCCGAAAGAGCGCAACACTCGCGCGCGGAGATCCGCCGAGTGTGAGCGACGGATCCTCCCGCGTCGCACGCACGATGTCGGCGATGTACTCGCGGACCTCGGGGGCCACCCTTACGCCGTCCACCGCACCGCGCAGCTCGCGGCACTGCGCCTCGTCGAGCACCGGCGGCGGGCGCACATCAGAGGCCCGCTCGGCGTCGAAGCCGCGCGAATAGTTGTCGAGCATCCCGAGCTCCGACGCGCGCGAGGGGTACGTCACGCGGATCTTGAGCAGGAAGCGGTCGAGCTGTGCCTCGGGGAGTGGGTACGTCCCCTCGTACTCGACGGGATTCTGCGTCGCGAACACCGTGAAGAGATCGCCGAGCGAGCGCCCCTCGCCGTCGATGGTGACCTGCCGCTCGCCCATCGCCTCGAGGAGCGCGGCCTGCGTCTTCGCGGGTGCACGGTTGATCTCGTCGGCGAGCAGCATGTCGGTGAACACCGGGCCGGGACGGAACTCCGAGCTCAGCCCTCCATCGCGCAGGACGTTGATGCCCGTGATGTCCGCCGGCATGAGGTCGGGGGTGAACTGGATGCGGCCGAAGCGCGTATTGAGCGCGCCGGCGAGCACGCGCACGAGCAGCGTCTTCGCCGTTCCGGGCACACCCTCGAGCAGTGCGTGGCCGCGCGCGAGAAAGGCGACGAGCGCCTCGTCGATGACGGCTTCCTGCCCGATCACGCGCTCCGACACCACCGCGCGCACGCGCGCGAGTGACTCGGTGATCTGCTCTGGTGTGATCACGAAATGAGATTCCTCTCGATGTGGTCGATGGCCGCGCCGGCGGAAACCAGCTGCTCGGTCGATGGCTTCTGCGCGAGCGCGCGTGTCAGGGTATCGATGTCGCCGCCGAGCCTCGGCAGCCGCACTTTCAGCAGGGTCAGATACGCTTCGTCGCTCAGTGTCGACGTGGTGCCGAGCGGATGTCGACGACGCACACCGCGGACGAGGCGCTGCACCGCGAGCCGCGTTGCGCCGATCGCCTCGTAGGCGCGCGAGAGTGCGCCGACGTGCTCCAGCGGCGAGCGTCGCTCGAAGCGCGCGCGCGATTCCGGTGCGATCGGGCGCACGCCGATCATGAAGAGATAGAGCAGCGCCGCCGCAGCCATCTGCAGGATGGCGCGCCCCCACGTCGTGTCCGTGAGCGCGTCGGCGACGATCGAAGGGAGCGACGCGCCTTTTCCATAGCCCTGGTGATATTCATCGAAGACAATGAGCGATGTACGCGTGGAGTCGAGCTCCTCGAGAATGCGCACGGCGAGCACGGTGCCGGCCGTTCTCCGCAGGACATCGTTGCGGAAAAATGTTGGATCCGCGATTGCGACGACCTCGCCGCGTCCGATCGGAAGAATGGCGATCTCCGGATGCACGGCCTGCAACACCGGCGTTCTGATGGAGAGCAGCTGTCTCGCCTGGGATGGCCACTCGCCCACGGAGTCGGAGTCCGATCGCGGATTGCCGATGAGATAGCGGTGGAAGGTTCGCGCGCTGAACACGCCGAACGCTTCACGCAGCGTATCGACCTGGTCCTCGTGGCCGAACAGCGTGTCGGCTATCGCGTGGTAGTTGCCGAACCACCTGTCGCTCGCGTGGACCCCGATGGAATCCGCGATCGCGCCGTCGTTCTCCGGAACCACGATCGCCTTCGCGCCGCGGCGCACCGCTTCGAGCAGCGCGTGCGTCTCTCCAGCGCTCGGGGCGATGGGTGTGCTGAGGAGGACGTAGATGGATGTGCTGTCGACGTTCCCGATGTAGGGAACGATGCGCTCGCTCGTTCGGAAGCCGAGGCGGTCGAGCACGTCGCGGAGGCCTCGCGAGCCGCTCACGGTGCGCGAGCGTGTGCTGAGGAATGGCCCCTGCGCCACCTCGGTGCCCGGCGACACGATGAGGATGACGACGAGCACGAGCGCCAGCGTCGTAAACACGATTCGTGGACGAAGCACCCACTCGGCGAAGCGGTTAGCCATTGGGGCGCACGATCGGCATGGCGAGTGAGAGCAGGCGCTCGTAGCGCTCGCGGTTGCATTCGCCGAGCCCGTAGATCACGACGTCGTAGGCGCGAGCGAATTCGCGAAAGCCGGGGAAGATCGGCGACGAGAGTCGGCGCACTTCGCGCACGTAATCGCCGGCGGTCTTCGAGGGGTGCAATCGAAGCTGGTGCTGACGCGCACCAGCGTCGAGCAGCGCGGCGTAGAGTGCGTGCGCGGCGGCGGTAAAGTCGCCGCGGGCCGCGAGCTGCTGTGCCGCGCTCCACGCATCGCCACGGGCGACGCCGGGCTGCGCCTTCCACGCACCGCCGGCGCGTCGGAGCGCGGCACGCGCGCGCCAGAGGTAGAGCGCACGCGAGATGACGGCGGCGGTCAGCAGCGTGAGTCCGATGACCACGGCCCAGAACAGCGGCGGCGACTTGTGCAGCGCGCCAACCCGAGGAAAGAGCCACGAGAAGATACGATCGATCTGCTCGCCGACCCATCCCCAGAACCGCTGCCACATCGACGTTCTGTTGTACGTCGGCGATGCGTAGACCGACTGGACCGCACGTCGAATCGTTTGCTCGGAGAGCTGCTCGAGGAGCACGCGCATTGTGGTCAGGAATTCCACGGGTGAGATCGACGCCCTAACATACCGCTCGTCCTTCCTTCCTGCGAACTATCCCGTGTAGCTGTCGCAGACGGAGCGCACGGGACACGACGGGCAGGAGCGCGAGCGAGCGGTGCAGACGAGTGCACCGAGCTCCATGAGCGCCTGATTGTGCGTATACGCGATGACGCCGGTGCGGGGGAGAACGGCACGCGCGATCTCCCAGCTTTCCTTGTGCCCCGCGTGCGTACGCGGATTCACGTGTGGCGCGAAAACGCGGGTGAGCACGCGCGCGACATTCGTATCGACGAGCGGCGCGCGGCGCTCGTACGCGAAGGAGGCCACGGCACCGGCGGTGTAGGCCCCGATGCCGGGGAGTTTGCGCAGTGCGTCGGGGTGCTCGGGAATGGATGCGGGGGCCCGGTCGCGGACGATGGTGCGCGCGAGCCGCTGGAGATTTCGCGCGCGGGCGTAGTATCCGAGCCCGCTCCACGCTTCCATCACGCGCGCGGGGCGCGATTGGGCCACCGCCTCGAGCGTTGGGAACTGGTTCAGGAATTCGGCGTACTTGGTGATGACGCGCGAAACCTGGGTCTGCTGGAGCATGAGCTCCGAGACCAGTATATGGTAGGGATCGCGCGTCCGGCGCCACGGCAGGTCACGCGCGTTCACCCGGTACCATGCGCGCAGCTTGCGGCCGAAGGCGGCGCGCCGCTCTGGTGTGATGATCGTGGATGTCACTGGAGTGGAACGCTATGTACCCTTCGCAGAGGGTGCAACCGGCACCGGGATGTTAGCTTTTGAGCTCGCCACGCCCGCTTCGGGCCGACCGTTCGCCTCAGGAGTAGTGTATGAATGTCGTTCGCTTTTCCGCGGTTCTCCTCGTTGCGAGCACGTTGCCGGCGCTCGGGCAGATCCACTACACGCCCACGGTGCAGCGTTATAGGCTGCATTCCACCGTTCAACGCTCGCAGGAGCAGAACGGACAGAAGACGGATGGGCTGATCACGAACGAGCAGCAGGTCACCGTCACGATCCAGGGGCCGAAGACGAAGGGCGCGCTCACCGACAAGGACACGCTGCACTTTGCGGTGACGCTCGATTCCGTCAACATGAGCTCGAATCTCACGGTGCAGCTCCCCGACGTTCAGGTCATGCAAGGGACGAAAGTGAGCGGTGTGATGCTGCCCTCGGGTAAGGTGCTGCACTTCGCATCGGACACGAAGTCGACCGACGGTGTCGATCGTGAGTCGATCATTGCGAGCATGGCGCACTTCCTCCTCACGCTTCCGGCAACCGCCGGTGCCGGCGCGAAGTGGTCGGATACTGCGTCGACGAGCTTCTCGAAGGAAGGCAGCTCGCTGAATACGCGGACGATCACGCAGTCGCAGGTAATCGGCGATACGACGGTAGCTGGCCAGACCGCGTGGCGGGTGCACAGGACCTCGGCGCTCGTGATCTCGGGAACGCAGGTACAGTCCAATCAGAAGATCACGATGGATGGCACGGGCAGCGGCGAAGCGATGTACTACATCGGCACCAACGGTGTGTTTCTCGGATCGACATCGACGCAGACGATGAAGGAGTCCGTGAAGGCATCCGGAATGGTCATCCCGGTCACGCAGACCGCCACGTCGACCGTTACCATCATCCACTAGCCCGATCCACATCCGCGGCGCGCACGCGCGCGTCGCCGCAGTCGTTCGAGTAGCTTCACCTTGGGGGAGCGATGGCGGACGAACAGCGACTAGTAGTACTGGAGCAGCACGTGCGCGCGTTGTACGAGCAGCTCAACGCACTGCGTGCGGAGCTCAACGGAGCGAACGGCGCAGCGCACGCGACGGCGGCTCCCGCAGTCGAAGCGCCGGCATTCGCGGCGCCCGCAGTCGAGGCGCCCGTCCAGACGCCAGTCGAGCCGCCCGCATTCGCGGCGCCCCAGCGCCAGACGTTCGAGCCGTCGCCGCCACCACCGCCCCTTCGTCGCCTGTTTCCCGGTCCGCCCCGCTTCGCGCAGCCACAGCCCGAGATCGATCTCGAGAAGCTCTTCGGCCGCTACGGCACGATTGCGGTCGCGTCGCTCGCGATCCTCATGGGCGTCGGGACCTTCCTCTCGTGGGCGATCGAGCACGGATATCTGGGGCCCACCGTTCGCGTCATCCTCGGCTTCATCGGTGCCGGGATCGTCGCCGCAGTCGGCCTCTTGGTGCGCGAGAAGCGCGACGTTCGATTCGGAAACGTGCTCCTCGCGCTCTCGCTCGCGATCGTGCACGTGGATGCGTGGGCTGCCGGTCCGCATCTGCAGGTGCTCAGCACATTCACCGCGCTCGCGATCGCAGCTACCGCATCCGTTGCCCTCGCCGCCCTCGCCCTCACATCCGAGGAGCGTACGCTCTTTGCGATCGGTTTCACAGGCGCACTCATTGCGCCGTTCGTCACCGCGAGCGAGCCCGGGTCGATCGTCATGCTGTTGACCTACGGATGGGTCGTCATCGCGGTGAGCCTCTTCGCGATACGCGAGAAGGGGTGGCGACCGGTGCTCGTGCTCACCGTCGTGGGCGCAGCCGGCTACGTGTTCGCCTCGTTGGCAGCCGGCCCGGAAATGCACGACGGCTGGCTCGCCGAGCACGCACCAGTGATCTTCGCCTTCGCGTGCGCCGCCGCGGCGCTGCTCCTCGCCCGCAGCGCGAATCGCTCGAAGCTCGCGCTCGCCTTTCTCCTCCTCGCGGCCTTCGCGACGTTCGGCTATTCGTTTCACGCCCGACAGCTCGAAGTCGGCGTTTCGCTCTTCGGAACCGTGGCCGCGTATCTCATCGCGCGCGAGCTCGAGACCGATGAGAGTTGGCTTACCATCGGGAATGTGATCCTCCCGCTCTGCTTCCTCTTCGCGACGATCATCTCGGCGGGCGACCATACGATTCGGGCGATGGCCGCCGCCGCGCTCACCGTCGTGGCAGGGTTGCTCGCGTGGGAAGATGAAGAGGAGCGCGCGCAGCACCTCCTGGTCACCGCGATCGCGAGCGGCACCGCAATCCTCGTCTACCTCATCGACTTCGACACCAGATGCATCGCGGCGCTCGCGCTGCACGCGGCGCTCTTCTCGGTCATTCTGCGCTCGACACGCGCGAGACTCCTCGTTCCGCCGATCGGATTCGGTCTGCTCGTGGCCTCGGGATGGTCGTTCATTCTGCTCGATGAGCGCGGGCTGTACGGCTACACCCCCTTTCTCACGATCGCATCGGCGTGCGCGCTTGCCTGCGTCGGAGCGTGGGCACTCTTTGCGTACGCGGTGCGGCCCACTCCCGATGAAACGGCGTTCAGGGATTCCCAGCTGTCCGCATTCACGAGCGGCCTCGCGATCGTCGTCGCCTTCATCTGGATTCGACAGGAGCTCGTGGGCGCCTGGTCGTCCGATGCCGCCTCGTTCGCGCTCATCATCTACTACGCGCTCGCCGGACTCGCGCTCATCTTCGCGGGCCGTCATCGGCGCGTCGGGCTGTGGCGCGCCGCTGGGCTCGCCCTCGCCTTCTACGCCGGATACAAGGCGCTCGTCGAGACATTCACGATCGACGCGATCGGCTTGCGCGTCGGCGCGCGCATTCTCGTTGGCATCTTCCTCGCCGCGGTCGCGTACTGGTATCGCGTTCCGCAGCTACCGGGAGCGGCGGATGGCACAGGACGCGAAGATCCGACTGGCGCGGAGGCAGCATCGGCCTCAGCTTGAAGTATGCCACGTAAAGCCCTCCTCGCGAGTGTCGCGATCGCTGCGTCGCTTCCCCTTCTGGCGATGGCTCCGACCCTCGATCAGGCCACGGGCGACATGCTCGAGGCGCGCGCTGTGCAAGCCACACCGAACGTCGTCATCGTCACGGCCACCGACTTCGCCTTCGAGATGCCGCTCTCGATCCCGGCCGGTGTGACGACCTTCGAGTTGCGGGACCGAGGGAAGATGCAGCATCATTTGAGTATCGTGCGCCTCGATTCGAGGAAGACCAGTGCGGATGGATTGGCCGCGCTGATCAAGGCCGGACACGGCGTTCGACCTTCGTGGATGCACCCGGTGGGCGGTCCGAACGCGCCGATGCCGGGAGAGAGCTCGATCGCGACGCTCTCGCTCGTGCCGGGCAGCTACATGGCGTTCTGTGAAATCCCCGGGCCGGATGCCGTGCGGCATTACATGAAGGGGATGATCAAGGGATTCTCGGTCACACCATCATCAAAGCGCGCCGACATGCCGCCGGCGGATCTCGCGATCGATCTGGTCGATTACGACTTCGTCCTCTCTCACCCTCTCGTGCGCGGCCATCGCGTCATTGCGGTCACGAACTCCTCCTCGCAGCCGCACATGATGGCGATCAAGAGATTTCCGATCGATTATCCGAAGGGGCAGGGGATGAAGGACCTGATCGCGTGGGCAACGGATCCGAAGGGCGAGATCGGACCGGTCGGCGCGGGTGGCGTCACGGAGCTCGCGCCTGGTGAACAGGCAGTCATGCAGCGCGACTTCGAGCCGGGAAAGTATCTGCTCGTTTGCTTCTCCACCGATGCAACCGACGGCAAGCCGCACTTCAGGCACGGGATGGCGAAGGAGATCATCGTCGAGTAGGCAGGCGGCAACGTTGCGCGTCGACCGTGCGCCTGCGAATCCGGTCTACTCGAAGTCGTCTTTCGCGCGCCGTTGCTTGGTTTCCGACCGCCGCTTCTTCGATTCGAGTCGCGCCACCTTCGATGCGCGCGTCGGCACAGTCTTTCTCCGCGCCCGTGGCACCGTGAGCGCCCCGCGCACCATCTTCGCCAGCCGTTCCTCGGCCGCCTCGCGATTGCGCAGTTGACTCCTATGCTCGCTCGACACGATGCGGATGATGCCCTCCGCGTTCGTGCGCTTCGCGAGCCGTTGCAACACGCCGGCACGCACGGCGTCCGGCAGCGCATGTGTCGACGCGATGTTCCAGAGTAGCTCGATGCGCGTCGACGACGTGTTGACGTGCTGCCCCCCGGCGCCCCCCGATCGA
>JBBRYY010000108.1:0-10964 GCA_038237245.1 Gemmatimonadales bacterium
AGCGTTCTGTCACGAGCTGCTGACGACGCGCGACCGGCTCGACTTCATCGTCAACAACGCGTGTCAGACCGTTCGTCGCCCGCCCGATTTCTACGAGCACATGATGGCGGGCGAGAGTGCGTCGCTTCGTGAAATGCCCGGACACGCCCGCAAGCTACTCGGCGCGTACGAGGGGCTTCGCGGCTACCATATGCTCCCCGAAGCCGAAGAGACGACACTCGCGCCCGCGACGCTCGACCGTCGGATCTCCGAAGTCGCGGGGCTTACGCATGCGGCGCAGCTGTCGCAGATCGCGCTCCTCCCCGAAGAGCGGCAGGCGCAGAAGGATCTCTTTCCGGAGGGACGACTCGACCAGGATCTGCAGCAGGTCGACCTGCGCGGGCGAAATTCGTGGCGGCTGCTGATGGCCGAAGTATCGTCGGTGGAGCTACTCGAGGTGCAGCTGGTCAATGCAATCGCACCATTCATCATCAACGCGCGCCTCAAGCCGCTGATGCTGCGCACGCCGAATCGCGATAAGCACATAGTGAACGTGTCGGCGGTCGAGGGACAGTTCTATCGCCCGTTCAAGACGACGCGCCATCCGCACACGAACATGGCGAAGGCCGCGCTCAATATGATGACGCGCACGGCCGCGAAGGACTATTGGACCGACGGCATTCACATGAACAGCGTGGACACCGGCTGGGTGACGGATGAGGATCCTGTCGAGATCGCGGCGCGCAAAGTCGCGGAACATCGCTTCCACCCGCCGCTCGACATCGTCGACGGCGCGGCACGCATCGTCGATCCGATCATCTCTGGGATCAACACGGGCGAGCACCTGTGGGGGAAGTTCCTGAAGGACTACGTGCCGACGGACTGGTAAAGCATGAATCCGACGAAGCGCTCGCTGGTGGCGGTCGTGATCCTCGTGGGAGCGGTGCTCGCACTGTACCGGGTGCATTCGCTGATTGCGCAAACCACGGTGGGGCTCACACTGCAGTCGCTCGCGATCGCACTCATGCTCTGGGCGCGGGTCACCTTCGGCATGCGCAGCTTCCACGCGACCGCCAATCCCACAGCTGGCGGTCTCGTGACCTCCGGGCCGTACCGATTTTGGCGCCACCCGATCTACGCGGCGGTGTTGCTCTTCGTCTGGACCGGAGTGCTCTCACAGGGAGCGATGCCGACGGTCATCGCGATCGCGATCGCATTACTCGCGACCGCGATGTCCGCGGTGCGCATCGTCTCGGAAGAGAGTCTCCTGCGCGCATCGATGCCGGAATATGCCGCCTACGCGCAGCGCACGAAACGGCTCGTGCCCTTCGTGTTCTAGACACTTCGCTGAGCCTCGCTATGAGGTGCTCGGAAGCTCCTGAGCGCGAATCAGCAGCACGCCCACCGTGATCATCCAGATCCCCTGCGTGAGCACCACGGCGCCGAAGCCGTGCACATCGAGCCGCAGGTGACCGATCGACATCGCGAGCAGCGCAAGCATCGCGACGATGATTCCGAGCCACCCGGCGCCGCGCGACAGTCTGCCATGGGAGATGATCGCGACAGACCAGAGCAGGATCGCCGCCGACGATGCGAAGACGTACACCTTCGCGAACGCCTGATTGATGCTCCCATTGTAGTTGACGATCGCCATCGCCAGCTGCTGCTCGCTCCCGGTGCTCGTCGCGATTTTGGTGAACAACCCCGGCGCCAGCAACCCGCTCGCGACCGCCGCGATCATCACCGCCACCGACGCCATCGCGTACGCCACCATCGCGGCTATCGGAAGCTCCCCGTCGGTGCTCAGTCGTCGCGTGAGCCCGAGCGTGCCGAACACGGAAAATGGAAGCGTCACGAGCGCCAGCACGTGTACCGCGAGTGCCACTGGCGCCAGGTGCTGCACATCAGCGAGCAGTTGACTCCCCGTGGGGTGCATGGCCATCGTCAGGACGGAGCCGAGCGTACCCGCGATCAGCGCGCCTCCATACATTGCATCACGCTTCATTGCTGTGCTCCACGTGGAAGTTGAATCCGGATTGTAAACCGTTGTCGTCTCTCCATTGCCGCATACCAGCCTCGTGGCTTCGATGCCGAACAAATCCGCCGTCCGTGTTCCGAAATCGAAGGCTGCAACGGGTGCAGGCGCGCCTCGCGAGGACCGTCGCGTGCTCCGCACCAAGCGCGCGCTCGGCGTTGCGCTCGTCGACCTCATGCTGGCAGAGGAGTTCGACGCAATCACCGTACAGCGCGTGATCGAACGCGCGAAGGTCGGCCGTACGACCTTCTACGCGCACTTCCGGAATACGGACGACCTCCTGCTCAGTGACGCCGAGCGATTCTTCTCGATGCTGGAGAGCTACTTCGAGGGGCCCGGCGTGGCCGGGCAGCGCGTGGCGCCGGTAGCCGAGCTGCTGCAGCACATGCGCGACGTCCGTGGCTTTCAGCGCGCGGTGGACCGCGCCGGCCGTCGCGATGTCCTTTTCGATCTCGTCGCGGGACAGCTCGCGAAGATGATCGCGCGTCGCATCGCCGCACTCGTCCCCGATGTGAGCGCGCTGTCCGTTCCGATTCCCGTCGCCTCGCGGATGTACGCGGGCGCGCTCGTCGAGCTCGTGCGCTGGTCGCTCGATCGGGACGCGACGCATTCACCCGCGTGGGTCGACGCGCGCTACCACGAGGTCGTATGGCTGGGGTTGAAGGGAGCAGTCGCATGACGCGCGCGCTGTGTGTCGCGATCGCCGTGACCATCGCGTGCGCATGTCGAGCACCGGACAAGACGCATGCCGACTCGGCCGCCGCACCGTCGTCCGTAAAGACAGTCGATACGACGACGTCGGCCGTACTACCGACTCCCGCCCCGGCTCCCGTGGCCCCGCTCGCCACCCCGGCCGACACCAACAAGTCTCCGTGGGCCGTTACCGACTCCGGCGCCGGCGTGCTACGCATCGGGATGACGCGCGACCAGCTCGCGCTCGATCTCCACGCGCCAGTTCCAAAGCACACGCGCGCGGACAGCGGCTGTGCCTATCTCGCCATCCCCGGCATCCCGCCGGGGATGCGCACGATGTGGGTCGCGGCGACGCTCGCACGCATCGACATCGGCGATAAGAAGCTGCAGACTGATCGCGGGGCGAAGATCGGCGACAAGCAGGCGAAGATCGAGACGCTCTATCGCGGTCGCCTCTCGGCGATGCCCGCCAAATACGATCCGCGCGGTACGTACCTCGTCGTACGCCCCGCACCCCCTGCGGATTCGTCGCGGCGCATCGTCTTCGAGACCGACAGCTCGACCAAAGTCACACGCTATCGCGTGGGGCGCGAGCCCGAGGTCGAATGGGTGGAGGGCTGCGGCTAACCGTCGCGCGGCTTCCAGCGAAAGCGGGGGAGCGACACACGCCCGCCGTCGTCGAACACGATGCCCTCGCGCTCGAGTAGCTGCTGCTGGTGTATCGTGCTCCCCGCTCCCGAGCTTCGCATGCTCACTCGCCCCTGCGCATTGATGATGCGATGCCACGGCACGGTGCTGCTCTTCCCTAACGCGGCCATCGCGTACCCGACCTGGCGCGCTTGTCCGGGAAGTCCTGCGAGCTCGGCGATCTGTCCGTACGTCGCCACTCTGCCGCGCGGTACGCGTCGCGCAGCCGTGTAGATTCGCTCGCGCGTGGAATCGGCTTTCGGCGCTTTATGTGTCTTCTTCATTGAATGCTCGTGCTCGCGAAAAGGGCGGCGCCTGCGTCGCCGCTCAGTATACGCTCGACGCGCGCGGGCGGGCAGCGCCGCTACCTTCCTCTGCGTCATCCCACACGGAGTGAACCGTATGCCCATCCAGCGTTTCATGGAGGCGACCGGCCTCGTGCTCGGCGTCGTCGCGCTCGCGCTCATCTTCGCGCCGGAGATCGTGCTCGCGCGCTTCGCGGCAGAGCCCTTCGGTGCGGCGTCGCTGCTCGCGCAGCTGTACGGCGCGGCGCTCTTCGGTCTCGCGCTCACCGCCTGGTTCGCGCGCACGATGCTCCTTGGCGGGATCTACGGCAAAGCCGTCGTCGCCGGCGGATTTGGACACTCGCTCGTGGGCGTGTTCGCGCTGCTGCACGCCGTGCGCGCGTCGAGCGGCTCCGGATTTCTGTGGGGTGCGTGCGCCCTCTACGCGGCGCTCGCGCTCGGCTTCGGCTACCTGATGTTCGGCCCTGGACCCTCCGCGCCTGCGGATGCCCGCGCGCAATAACGGCGGGGCTGTCTCCGTTGCGAACTTCCAGTAGTCTTCGGAAGGACGCCGGCGCTGCTGGACCCGGCCATCGGCATCGCACTCAGGGAGATGGACATATGGTATCGCGACTTTGGAACGTGCTCACCGCCGCACTGCTCGCCTCCTCAATGGTCGCGTCGCGCGCGCTCGCCCAATCGAATGCGGCCAGGCCGGCCGGCATCTCGCTGGAGGAGTTTGATTTCCGCAGCGGGCTCACTCCCGAGAAGTGGGCAGCGAACGCGGACGGGATGCCCAAGTGCGCCATCGCCGCGGCCGCGACCGATGCCGTCGATCAGCAGTGGAAGACCGACTCGCTCGAAGGCACGCTCTCGCTGCCGAAGGACTTTCGCGAGGTACCGCTGAACAGCGGCGGCGAGGGCAAGAAGTGGGTGGGCGCGGACTCCAGCAGCATCGAGCTGCGCGGCACGCACGCGCTCTACCGCGGCAATATGGGGATGGGCGGCATGGATATCGGACGCCCGCTCGGCACCACCACCTGCGCGCTCACGCTCGCGGGACGACAGGCGCCGTCGCACACGTTGATGCTCACGCGCCCCGCACACGGCGACACGCTCTACGTGGACACGCCGAACACGGTCGTCCGCCACGGCGTCGGGCTGCAGTTCATCATCCTCACCAACAACGCGGCGCGAGAGGCGCAGCTGCTCGCTGTCGCGCAGTCGCTGAAGCTGTCGGCGGCGAAGACGCCATAGGGCTCGTGCGCACCGAGATCTCGTCGCGCGAAACGCGGTGGTTCCGCTTTGTCGGTCCGACATTCTTCTATTTCGTCTGGATCCTTGGAGTCTTGCAGCTCATGGCTGGTGTGCGCGTGCCCGGCATCCCGCGCACGATCGCGGTGTTGGTCTGGGTCCTTGGAGGGATCGTCGGCACGATTTGGTTCGGTCGCTCTCCCAGATTGATGCGCATGCAGATGACGGACGGACATCTCTACGCCTCGGACTTTCGCCGCGAGATCGAAATTCTCCCCGGCGACATCGCCTCCGTCACACAGAACAGCTGGGACCGCGTTCGCCCGATTACGATCCATCTGCGCGCGCCCTCGCCGTTCGGAAGCCGTATCCGCTTCCTGCCTCCCTCGCGAGTCAGCCTTCGCTTCTGGATCGAAGACTCGATCGTCAGCGAGCTTCGCGACTTCGCCCGCACCGGCATCTTCTCCACCTCGAACAGCTGAACGGGCGGAGCCCGTCACCTTTCGCGCGCGCGTCGCGTACGAAATGCACCAGGAGCCATCCATGATCATACTCCCTCAGCAGCGGAGCTAGCATACAATGCTGCTGGAACGACGCACGGTCTCGCGAAAGACGCCGCTCGACGGCAAGCTCGAAATCTCGGCCGCCACCGCGTCGCGACTCGCGACGCTCGGCGCAACATTCCCGCTGCACCTCGATGTCGGCTCGGCCCTCGATGACACCGCGCGACTGCACGAGCTGTCGTGCACGTGCACGAAGGCCGCCACCGGCGGACAGCACACGCATCACTTCGTCGAGAGCGTTGCGCTACGCTCGCTCGAGGAAGGAGCTGAAGTGCGAGTGGAGCTGGACGACGCGCGCCCCGGATCCCTATCGATCCGCGGCGCGCTCGCGATCAGTTAAACGCTGATGCCTCGTCGCGCGGCGATCGTCTCCACCGCCGCGAACAGCTGCTCGAACGAATCCACCACGAAGAGCACGTCCTGCATCCGGTCGATCTCGTAGTCCTGCGAGATCACCGCGTCGAGGTCGAACGGACGACGGTCGCACTTCGGGCCGAGCGCGTTCGCCGCGTCGCCGTGCGACGAGATCAGTCCGCTGCCGTAGACCTTCACGCGGCCGGCTTCCTTGATCAGCCCGAACTCGACGGTGAACCAGAAGAGGCGCGCCATCTCTGCGGTCTCCTTCTCGCCGGGCGACACAGCGGCGAGCGCACCGAAGTGCTGCAGGAAATCCGCGAAGACCGGATCGGCGTGCAGCGGCACATGGCCGAAGACGTCGTGGAAGATGTCCGGCTCCGGGAGGTAGTCGAGCTTCGCGCGCGGACGCACCGTGAGAGTCGTCGGGAAGCGTCGCGCCGCAAGACAGCGGAAGAACACGACCGGCGGCATGAAGCCACCGACGCCCATCGCTGCCCACTTCGTGCGCGCCGCGAGCCGCTGATTCACATCTGCCAGATCGGGAATGTGATCCGGCTCGAGGCCGATCAGCTTCGCGCCACTCAGGTAGATCGTGCTCCCCGTCTCCTCGAGCGCGCCCATGCGCCGCGAGTAGAGCATGCGCCACGTCTCGTGATCTTCCGCCGTGTAGAGCGAATAATTCTGCGTCAGGAACTCCGGCAGTCCCGTGCCGGGGTCGACTGTCACACCGCCCAGGGTGGTCGAGTGCGAATCATCCACTTGCGCCTCCAGAATGGCCAATTGCCTGCACGTCACGATACCAAAAAGTAGCGTGGGGGCTCGGACCGCGCTTCCCGCGCTGCACCTCGCCTCTCAGGGATGACGAGCTTCCCCGCGCCAGGGCTACTCGCGCACTCCACCGCCTTCGTGCAAACTTCCTGGCAGATCGTGCCGTACGGATCGCCAGCGCGAGCACGACGCGCACAACCCTGTCGGAGAGGATCGGCCATGGGTACAGCGGGAGCGATCATACTCATCAAGGAGCGACACGTCGCCGAGGCGTTCGAGGGCGCGGGGATCACGGCGCCCGAACGTGCGCGCGATCCGGAAGAGATCGGCGTCGGCATGCACGGCCTCGGCTGGCGGAGACTCGTCGACCGGGCCGTCGTCCGCGAAGCGTCGCCGGGCAAGTGGTACATCGACATGCCGAGCTGGCTCGCGCTGCGGCGTCAGCGCCGTCGGATGTCGATCATCCTGGTCGTGCTCGTCATCGCCTTTGCCGCCTTCATCATGCTCGGTCAGTCGCACCCCTGAGAGAGCCGCGAGAGCTCAGTACGCCAACTCGTAGCCGACGCGCAGCGCCCGCCCCGGCTGCGGGATGAAGTCCTTCACCACCGACAGATTGTCGCGATAGACCTGGTTGAAGACGTTGTCGAGGTGGAGCGTGAGATCGTGTACCACCCCGCCGCTCGCGAATCGGTAGCCCACTCCGAGATTCGTGATGCCGTACCCCGCAGTCGGCGTGTCGCCGTCGCCGAGGCGGCTCTGCCGCGCGGCCATGCGCTCTTCGACCATCCCCATCCACCTCCGCCGCTGGTACATCGCACGCAGCAGCCCGCGCAGCGGCGGGATGAACGGGAGCGGCTGATTCAGCCGCGTGTCGTGCGCGTTGACGTAATCCGTGCTCGCACGCAGCGCGAGCTCCGGCACCGGCGCGACCGTCACCCCCGCCTCGAAGCCGAACAGCCGCGCGTTCGTCGGCGCGAATTGACGCACGGGAAAATCCTGGATCGTGTCGCCACGAAGGAAGCCGTAGATGTAGCTGTGGATGGAATTCACGAACGGCGACACATCGAACGTCACCTTGTCGTAGCTCCCGCGCAGCGATGCGTCGACGCCGAAGCCGGTCTCCGGGCGCAGCGACGCATCGCCCACCGAGTACGTGCCGCTCGCGGCGTCGAGCCCGTTGGCGAAGAGCTCCTGCACCGTCGGCGCGCGAAACGAGCGCGCGACGCTGAGCGACGCAGTGAGATGCGGATCGAGCCGCTGCACGGCACCGAGCGAGGCCGTCACTGCGTTCGAGTTGCGCGACTCGTCGAGCGTCTGGAAAACCGAGTCCGTCGACTGCGCGAAGGGATGCGTCTGAATCTTGTTGTAGTCGAAGCGCAGTCCTGCCTGCACGCGGGTGCTGCTGGTCGCAATGAACTCTTCGTAGGCGTACGCCGCAAGCCCGGACGTGAGCGAGTTTGGTCCGAGCGGCTGATCCCCGCTGATGTCGAGATGCTCGAAATTGCTCCACAGCCCGAGCGTGCCGTGCAACCGTCCCCAGGCGCGCTGCTGCAGTTGGACGATGGCGTTGACGGACTTCTTGTCGAAGTGGTTGGCCTGCGGATCCGACACGCCGGACGAATCCTGCGCCGTCGGAAACTCGGACTGGTTGTAGTCGTTGTACGCAGCGGTCACGCGCAGCTGGTCGAAAATGCCGCCGCCGACGGTGAACAGGCTGCGAAGCTCGAGGGTATTGCGCCCCTGCGCGATGCGCGACGTCGTCGGCGGAAAGTCGATGAAGTTCGCGTTCGGCGGAGCACCCGTGATTCCGTAGTTCGTTTCGAAATGCTTTCCGCCGATGCCGATCGTGCCGAACGGCGCCTGATACGTGTAGCCCGCGCCAGCCTCCCAGTTGCGGGAGAAGCTCTGCGGCATGCGATCGAGATCGTATTCCTTGCCGGTTCCGGGATCGGCATAGGAGCGATGCGGAATGCGAATGTCGTCACCGTGCACGCCGCCCGCTGACAGCTTGAACGCGTGGTGGTCGTTGCTGAACACGTTGCTGAGATATCCCGCGACCTGGTTGCTTCCGGTACTCCCCTCGCCCGACAGACTGCCCGAGACGCGCCGATCGGAGATGTCCGGAACGATGTCCGTGATCACGTTCACGATCCCGCCAATGGTGCTCGGCCCGTACAAAATCGTCGCCGGCCCACGCACGACGTCGATCTGCGAGATCTCCATGGCATCCACCGGCGTCGCATGCGCGGGATCGTACGTGGCGAGATCGCCCATGCGCAGCCCATCCTCGAGCACGAGCACCTCGTTGTCGCCGAGCCCGCGCAGAATCGGACGGCTGGGCGCGGAGCCGAGGCCACGCACGGAGACGCCGGGAAGATCGGAGATTTTCTCTGCGAAGGTCGTCCCCGCGCTGCCGTGCAGGTCGGCGCGGGTCTTCGACGCCGTCGACTGGTATTGCTCGGTGGTCAGCCCGGCGATCGGCGAGGCCGAGACGACGACCTCCTCGAGACGAACCGCGGATTCGCGGAGGCTCACCGAAACGACGCTGGTCTCTCCCGCGACGCGAATCGTATCCGTCGATGACGCGAAGCCGCGCGCCGACGTGAAGATGCGGTACGTCCCTCGGGGTACGTCGCCGAACGAGAAGCGGCCGTCAGCGCCCGTGCGCACGCTGCGCTCGAGCTCCAGCAGGCGTACGGAAGCGCCGACGACGGCGCCCGTCGGGGCGCTGACCGTTCCGGTTACCGTCTGCGCACGCAGCGTACCGATGGAGAGAAGTGTCGCGAGGATCGCAGAGGAGGCGAAGCGGAGCTGCATCACGAGAGGGGCGAAGGGAGCGTGGTGGGTGAGCGCCGCATCGTAGCACGCTTTCCACGCCCGCGAAAGTGAGCGGGCCACACTCCACGTGTTCGGTTACGGGCGCAGTCGCGGTGGGGCCACGTTGCCTGCGCGCGCGCTGCCGACTATTGCCAGTGCCGCCGGCGGCGTCAATGCGTACACCTTCGATGTCGTCTCGACATACACCGTCGCGCCGCGATTCGGCTCGTTGACGATCACCGGATTGCCGGCCATTCCGGCGACGCCGGGGATTTGCGCGTGCCAGAGGTCGACCCCCGTCGCGAGCGCCAGCACGTGCACCCCGTCGCTCGCGGTAACGACCAGCGTCCGGCTCCCGAGCGCCGCAGCGATCGTCGCCGTCGCACCATAAGCGACGGGAATCTGCACGCTGCCGCAATTGCCGCCCTGATACGTCGAATACCAGTGCGCGGCGGCGCCGCTCAGCGTCGCGGAGCTCCAGCTCTTCACACCGCTCGAGGCATTATAGGCGGCGACGCCCGATGCCGTGCCGACGATGACCAGCCCGTTGGCGAGTACCGGGGACTGCTCACCCGGACCGGTGATCGATGCCGACCACACTACGTGCAGATCCGATTGCGCGAGCGCGACGAGCGTACTCTGATTTTCGATGAGGTACACATGCGAATCATCCGCGCTGATGCGACTGAATGGCGTGCTGGCATGATACGCCGACTTTACGCCAGTCGATGCGTTGAACGCGTACACGCCCGAGGCGAAGGGAAGCACGGTCGCGGGCTTGCCGACGTTGTAGTTGGGCGCGTAGAACAGCGTGCCGTTATTCAGTGCGAGGCCACCCGCCGTTGCGGCCGCTGATCCGCGACAACTTTGGAATTTGTTTGCCGTCCACCGCGCCTTGAAGGCGCTATCGTACGCGGCCGCGTACACGCCGGGCCCATCGATCTGCACATCGTTCGCATAATAGAGCGTCGAGGAATCGCTGAGGATTTCACCCCACGTGTCGACGCCATTGCTGTGCACCGAGAGACCGGAGGACTGGTCGACGTAGCGCGTGCCGTCGGCGTTGACGATGATGCGGTTGGCCATGAGCGTTGCCCAGTCGCCGAAATCCGCATCGGTACCCATGTTGAACGTCCACACGTGCTGACCCACGGGCGACACGCGCTCGATCGCGGACGACGTGCCGTAGCCGTAGTGGGACGCGAGCGAGGTGCGCACGAACAGTCCGTCGACCGTACCGATCGCATTCAGCACGGTGACGAGATCGTGGCCGGCCGTTCCTTGCGGGACGTACGACCACGCGACCGACAGCGGGCCGGTGACGCTCCCCAGCGAAGCCGACGTGCGCCGCACGTCGTGCCCGTAGGTCGTCCAATCATCGCGCACGGCGAGCACCGTGATTTGAGCCAGTGCGCTCTTGGAATCGACAGTGGCGGTCACCGTCACGGCGCCTGGCGCGACGCCGGTAACGATTCCGGACGACGCGACGGTCGCGATGTTCGTGTCGGAGGAAACGAAGACAATCGG
>JBBRYY010000109.1:0-10667 GCA_038237245.1 Gemmatimonadales bacterium
CGGGTCTTTCGGGCCGCGGATCTCTTCCGGAGAAGCGATGCGGATCTGAATGAAATCGAATGCCGAGCTTCTCTGCTCGCGCACGCTGCGAAAGTCAATCATGTACTAATCCTCCCCGTTGCCATTGCCGTTGCCGTGCCCGTTCTCGCCCGTCGCACCCAAATGCACCCAGATGCCGAGCGCCTGCAGCTCCTTCACGAGCACGTTGAACGACTCCGGAATCCCAGGCTCTGGCAGATTCTGGCCCTTCACGATCGCCTCGTACACGCGGCTTCGACCGTTCACGTCATCCGACTTGACCGTGAGGATCTCCTGCAGCGTGTGCGCGGCGCCATACGCCTCCAGCGCCCACACTTCCATTTCTCCGAAGCGCTGGCCGCCGAACTGCGCCTTGCCGGCAAGCGGCTGCTGCGTCACCAGCGAATACGGTCCGATGCTTCGCGCGTGGATCTTGTCATCCACGAGATGCGAGAGCTTCAGCATGTAGATCGCGCCAACGGTCACCGGGTTCGCGAACCGCTCGCCCGTACGACCATCGCGCAGCCACACCTTGCCGGCGAGCGTCAGCCCGGCGAGCCGCATCAGCTCGACCGCCGCCGCATCCACATCCGCCTCCGACTTCGGTCCGAGCATCGCCGCAAGCGCCGGCAGCTCCTGCGACTGCAACAGATCCGCGCTCTCGCGACCGCGGCTCTTCTCGAGCTGCTTGAGCGCACTCCGCAGCTCACCCTTGCGCGCTTCCGGGAACTCGGCGTCCTCACCGAGCGCACCGTGCAGCGTGATCTGCGCTTCGACTTCCGCATGCTCGCGATCGGCCAGCTCCTTCGCGGCCGCCGTGAGGAAATCGCGGAAGCGGAAGAAGATGTCGCGCGTCTCCTGCGACATCGTGCGTCCGCCCAGATCGTTCACCGTCGCGGCGTCGAGGTTCACGTGCGCCTCGCCGGCGCGCGCCGGCCTGATATCGTGCATGATCGTCTTGATGTCCTGATCCGAGATGCTCGGCGGCGCCACACTCAGCGCCAGCGCCGGCGCGGCCCACTTGAGCCCCGCCAGACGCATCATCATTCCGATCTCTCTCTCGTTCGCACCCTGGAACACCGGGGTCTTCGCGTAGAAGCCCAGCTGCTTCGCGCACCATCCGAGGTGCGTCTCCAGGATCTGACCAACGTTCATTCGGCTCGGGACGCCGAGCGGATTCAACACGATGTCGACCGGGCGTCCGTCGGGGAGGAACGGCATGTCCTCCTCAGGCACGATGCGCGCGACGATACCCTTGTTGCCGTGACGGCCGGCCATCTTGTCACCCACCGAGATCTTGCGCTTCTCGGCGAGATACACCTTCACGAGCTGGATCACGCCCGGGGGAAGCTCGTCGGGCTGCAGGATCTTGTCGATCCGCTCCTCCGCCTTCTCCTCAATGCGCGCCTTCTCGGCATTCGCTGCCTCGATGACCTCGCGGATCCGCTCGTTCATCTTCTTGTTCTCGACGCGGAACGTCTTCAGGTCGAGCGCGGCGATCTTGATGTCGCGCAGCACGTCGGGGGTGAGCTTCGTCCCCGCCGTAATGGCTTCCTCGACCGTCCCCGACTTGAGCGCGAGCGTGACGACCTGGCCCTCGAACATCTCGGCCAGCTCGCCATCGCGAACTTCGCTGACGCGCATCTTCTCGTCGTTCTCGAGGCGACGCACTTCACCGATCCGCTCTCCGCGATCCTTTTCGATCACCTGATCATCGATGCGCGAGAAGATCTTGACGTCGATGACGACGCCTTCCATTCCCGGCGGCACCTTGAGCGACGAATCCTTCACGTCCTTCGCCTTCTCACCGAAGATCGCGGTGAGCAGCTTCTCTTCCGGTGAGAGCTCGGTCTCGCCCTTCGGCGTGATCTTCCCCACCAGAATGTCGCCCGGCTTGACGTGCGCGCCGATGCGAATGATTCCACGCTCGTCGAGATCGATCAGACTCTCCTCGGCGACGTTCGGAATCTCTCGCGTGATTTCTTCCTGGCCACGCTTCGTGTCACGGACGTGCAGCTCCAGCTCCTGAATGTGGATCGACGAATAGACGTCGTCCTTCACGAGCCGCTCCGAAAGCACGATGGCATCTTCGAAGTTGTGTCCGTACCACGGCATGAACGCCACGGTGACGTTGGAGCCGAGTGCCAGCTGCCCCATCTCCGTCGCCGCCCCGTCGGCCAACACATCGCCTTCCTTCACGCGCTGGCCGAGCCGCACGAGGGGACGCTGGTTGATCGCCGTATCCTGATTGGTGCGCCAGTACTTCTTGAGCCGGTACCGGTCGTTCTGCGTGAGACGCGCGAGCGGGCGGTCGCCGGAGCGGCGCTCTTCCGTGCGTGCACGATCGGCGGGGCCGGCGTCCACCATGATCTCATCCGCGGTGACGCGCGTCACGACACCGGAGCGCTTCGCGATGACGACGGCGCCGGAATCGCGCGCCACCTTCTCCTCGAGCCCCGTGCCGACGAGCGGCGTCCGCGGGTTGAGCAGCGGTACCGACTGCCTCTGCATGTTCGATCCCATCAGCGCGCGGTTCGCGTCGTCGTGCTCCAGGAACGGAATGAGCGCGGCGGCTATCGACACGAGCTGTTCCGGCGCCACATCCATGTAATCGATGCGGTCCGGCGGTGTGAGCGGTACGTCACCCTGCTGACGGCAGAGCACGAGCTCGTCGACGAACGTGCCGTCGGCATTGAGCTTCGCGTTCGCCTGAGCGATGATCGCATCTTCTTCGCGATTTGCATCCAGCCACTCGATCTCGCCCGTCACCTTCCCCTTTCGCACGACACGATACGGCGTCTCGACGAAGCCGAGATCGTTGACGCGTGCAAAACAGGCGAGCGACGTGATCAGTCCAATGTTCGGACCTTCCGGCGTTTCGATCGGGCACATGCGGCCATACTGCGAGTAATGCACGTCACGGACTTCGAAGCCGGCGCGCTCACGTGTGAGTCCACCGGGTCCGAGCGCCGAGAGGCGACGCTTGTGCGTCAGCTCGGCGAGCGGGTTCGTCTGATCCATGAACTGCGAAAGCTGCGACGATCCGAAAAACGCCTGAATGACCGCGCTCACCGTACGAGCGTTCACGAGGTCGTCGAGCGTGATCTTTTCAGGATCGGTGTTGATCGACATGCGCTCCTTCACCAGGCGCGCCATGCGTGAGAGACCGACGGAGAACTGATTCGCGATCAGCTCACCCACCGAGCGAATGCGGCGGTTGCCGAGGTGATCGATGTCGTCCGTCTTGCCGCGACCTTCATGGAGCTCGACGAGGTAGCGCACGATCGCCACGAAATCCTCTTTCGTGAGCACCGTGAGCGACGCCGGCGACTTGAGGCCGAGGCGCTGGTTGATCTTGTAGCGACCCACGCGACCGAGATCGTAGC
Source organism: Gemmatimonadales bacterium (assembly GCA_038237245.1). GTDB lineage: Bacteria > Gemmatimonadota > Gemmatimonadetes > Gemmatimonadales > Gemmatimonadaceae > FEN-1250. The sequence goes on from JBBRYY010000109.1 coordinate 3,405, forward strand.
GCTTCTGCGAGAAGAAAAGGCGCTCGAGCGCGATGCGCGCCGTCTCCAGATTCGGTGCATCGCCCGGACGGAGCAGCGAATAGATCTGGCTCAACGCCTCCTTCTCGGAGTGCGTCGGATCCTTGAGGAGCGTGTTCTTGATGAGCGTCGACTCCGCACGTCCCGAGGCGACGAACACCTGCACCTTGTTGATCTCGTTCTTCCTGAGCTTCTTGAGCAGCGTGTCGTTGAGCGACTGCCCCGCGTCGGCGATCACCTCGCCAGTCTCGGCTTCGGCGACATCGACGGCGAGCACGCGACGCACCGGGCGCTCACCGCGCTCGATCGCATCGGTCTCGTCGCGGAGATCGATCGTCATGTAGCTCGCGAACACGCGAACCGAGTCCACGCCAAGCCGGCGCAGACGGTTGTAGACCTCGGGGGTGAGCTCGTCCCCTTCCTTGACGAGCATCTCCGCTTCGCCGCGCTCTCGCTCGGCGCGCGCCTTCTTGGTCTTGAGCTTCGGTGCGTCCTCGGCCGTCGCTTCACCGGCGAGCGTAATGTCCTCGGCGATGATCGCGCCGAGCACTTCGCGCTGGTCGCCGCGTGACTCGAGCTTCTTGGTCAGATCGAGATCACGCACCGCGAAGAAGAGGCGGAGAATATCGGAATTACTCCCGTAGCCGAGCGCGCGGAGAAGCGCGGTGGCGGGGAACTTCTTCTTCTTGTCGATGTGCACGTAGACGACATCGTGGATGTCGACGGTGAACTCGACCCACGAGCCGCGGAACGGGATGATGCGCGACGAGATCAGCCGCTGCCCGTTCGGGTGCGTCGACTCTTCGAACACGACACCCGGCGAGCGGTGCAGCTGGCTGACGATGACGCGCTCGGCGCCATTGATGACGAAGGTCCCGAGCGGCGTGAGCAGGGGCAGCTCGCCGAGGTAGACCTCTTTCTCAATGATGTTGCGAGGGCGCTTCTGTCCGTTGACCTCTTCGTTGACGACGAGCTGCAGCGTCGCCTTGAGAGGAGCGGAGTAGGTCATGTCCCGCTCGATGCACTCGCCCACTGAATACTTGGGCTCGCCGAGCGAATAGCGGACGAATTCCAGCGAGTAGTTCTCGTGGACGTCCGTTATCGGGAAGAGGTCCTTGAATACGCGCTCGAGACCGACGTCTTCACGGTCGTGGGACGCGGCATCCAGCTGCAGCAACGCCTCGAAGGCGCGCGTCTGGATGTCGAGGAGATGCGGCATCTCCATCCCCTTATCGAGCTTACCGAACGAGATTTGCTTCATTGTCTCAGCCATGTATCACCCACGCGCAGACGAAAGGGCCCCGCCCCCACAATTCGCGCAAAAAACGCGATAGTGGGGTGGAGCACCTGAGAAACCCGATTGTTTCGTACGATTCTGGAGTCGAACCATTCGCGCCGGAATCAAGAGAGGGCCGGCAGCCGGAGCCGATGTAATACCGGCGTGCTGCGCGGCAGTTCCCGCAGCGGGCGACGAATCGCCCGCCACGAACCCTGCGGCCGCCTTACTTGATTTCGACTTCGGCGCCCTGCTCTTCGAGCTTGGCCTTGATCTGATTCGCTTCGTCCTTGTTGACGCCGGCCTTGACCGCCTGCGGCGCGCCGTCGACGAGGTCCTTCGCTTCCTTGAGTCCGAGCCCGGTGATCTCGCGAACGACCTTGATCACCTGGATCTTCTTGGCGCCCGCTGCCTTGAGGTTGACCGTGAACTCGGTCTGCTCTTCAGCCGCAGGAGCCGCAGCGCCACCGCCGCCCGCAGGCGCCGCACCGGCCGGAGCGGCCGCCGCGATGGTGACGTTGAACTTCGTCTTGAAAGTCTCGATAAGGCTGGCGAGCTCGAATACCGACATGTTGCCGATCGCTTCGAGGATCTCGTCCGGGCTCAGCGTTGTGTTCGCCATTTTCTTCTCTCTCCCTAAGTCAATCCCAGGTGTTCTCTTGTTTCCTGGGGCGTGTTGTATCGGACAAACCACCTGGGAACCGTTATGCGCTTTCCTTCTGCTGACGCAGTGCTTCCATCGCACCCGCGAACGTGCTGAGCACACCGGACAGCGCTCCGAGGAACGCGGCAATCGGTGATTGCAATCCTGCGCCGAGATCGGCCAGCATCTGCTCCCGTGACGGAAGCGACGCGAGCTGCTTCACCTGCGCGGTATCGATCGCCTTGCCGTCGAGCATCCCACCCTTGACCACGGGGCGCTGCTCGTTCTCCTTCGCAAAGTCGCTCAACACCTTGGCGGCCGTGACCGGATCCTTCCCGATCACGACGCCGGTCGGTCCACGCAGGCGCGAGCCCGCGAGTCCCGACTCGTTCACCGCGCGAAGCGCGAGTGAGTTCTTGATGACCACGTACTCGACGCCGGCCTTGCGGAAGCGGCGGCGCAGCTCGGTCATCTTCTTGACGTTCAAGCCGGTGAAGTCCGTGTAGTAGAACGCGGTCGCACCGCTGATCTTCGCCGTCAGCTCCGTGACGAGCTGCTCCTTCTCTGTGCGCTTCATCGTCTAGGACCGGTACGGGGTGATGTCGATCGCGATGCCGGGGCCCATGGTGCTCGAGATCGCCACGTTCTGCACGTAGACGCCCTTCGCCGCGGACGGCTTGGAGCGGATGATCTGATCCATGAACGCCGCGAAGTTCGACGTCAGCGCCTCGGCGCTGAACGAGACCTTGCCGATCGGCGCATGCACGTTCCCGCCCTTGTCGACGCGGAATTCGATCTTGCCTGCCTTGACCTCGCGCACGGCGCGCTCGATGTCGAAGGTCACGGTGCCGGCCTTCGGGTTCGGCATCAGTCCGCGAGGACCGAGCACGCGACCCAGCTGTCCGACCTGTCCCATCTGATCGGGGGTGGAGATGAGGACATCGAAGTCCATCCATCCTTCCTTGATCCGAGGAATCAACTCGATGCCGACGAACTCGGCGCCCGCGGCCTCGGCCTCGCGCGCCTTTTCGCCGACCGCGATCACCGCGACGCGCACCGACTTACCGGTGCCAGCGGGGAGCACAACCGTACCGCGCACGACCTGATCGGCGTGACGCGGATCGACGCCGAGGCGGACGGCGATCTCGACGGTTTCGTCGAACTTCGCGAACGCGGCGCTCTTCACGAGGTCGATCGCCTGCCGGGCCTGGTACGCCTGAAGCGCGGTGCGCTTCTTGGCAGCGTCGACGTACTTCTTGCCGTGATCGGGCATTAGTCGGTCACCTCGATCCCCATCGACCGTGCAGCGCCCGCGATCATCGCGATGGCTGAGTCGATGTTGTCCGTGTTGAGGTCGGGGAGCTTGATCTCGGCGATCTTCCGGAGCTGCGCACGCGTCACCTTGCCGACCTTCGTTCTGTTCGGAACTCCCGAGCCCTTCTCCAGACCAAGCTCCTTCTTGAGGAGCACGGCGGCGGGCGGGGTCTTCAGGATGAACGTGAACGACTTGTCCGAGAAGATGGTCACCTCGACTGGGAGGATGATCCCATCCTGATTCTGCGTGCGAGCGTTGAACTCCTTGCAGAACGCCATGATGTTGATGCCGTGCGGTCCGAGCGCCGTTCCCACCGGAGGAGCCGGATTCGCCTTGCCTGCCGGCACCTGCAGCTTCACAAAACCAGTTGCCTTCTTCGCCATAATCCTTCCTATCGCGTTGTGTGGGGGTGAGTCATGCGCGCCACTCGCTCGCATGTACCGCCGCCCCACCGTAACAGCTCCCACTTTGTGTTTATCGTCGTCGTGGTAGCCGACGTGCTGTCTGTCGTGCCCGTATCCGAAGTCGCTAGTAGCCCTTCAGCTGCAGATAGTCGAGCTCGACGCTGGTGGGCCGTCCGAAGAGCGAAACCGACACGCGAACCTTTCCCTTGTCGGCGAATACTTCCTCGACGGTGCCATTGAAATCGGTGAACGGCCCCTCGGTGATCGCCACCGCCTGGCCGACCATGAACGGAATCTCTTCCTTCGGCTCTTCGGTCTCACGATCGTCGGCGACGCCGAGGAGGCGGTTGACCTCGTCAGGGCGTAGCGGCTGCGGGAGCCGCTCCTGACCGACGAACTTGATGACGCCCTGAATGCTGTTGATGTCGTGCAGCGTTTCCTGGTTCATCACCATCTCGACAAGCACGTAGCCCGGATAGATCTTCCGTTCGACGTTGACCTTCTTGCCGTTCTTGATCTCGACGGCTTCCTGCGTCGGCACGAGCGCCTGGCGGATCGGGCGATCTTCCGCCGGCCGCGCGTCGGACTCGATGCGTCGCAGGATGAGCAAGCGGACCTTGTTCTCGTGCCCCGCCGTCGTCTGAATGGCGTACCAGCGATGCCCTTCCACGAGGGTGCTCACTTGAACAGCGACGGAATGAACGTTACGAGCACTTCCTGGAAGAACGAATCCATGAGGAAGATGAGAAACGCGATCACGAGCACGACGATGATGATCGTGCGCGTGGCTTCGATCAGCTGGCGCCTGTCGGGCCAGCTGACTTTCCGGAGCTCCACCTGGACTTCGCGCAGGAACGGCCCGGTGCGGGCAACGCTCGCGCGAAAGTTCTGGAACCATGACCCATTGCGTACCGCGTCAGTGGCCACGGTTACTTCGTTTCCTTATGGAGCTTGTGGCAGTTGCACCGAGGGCAATACTTCTTCCACTCGACGCGCTCGGGATGCAGGCGCTTGTTCTTGTCGGTGAAGTAATTGCGATTCTTGCAGTCGCTGCAGGCAAGAATGATTTTTTCGCGAGGCATGTGCGGTGACGATTAAAGAGATCGGCCGGGGTTGAACCCTGCCTGGAGACGCCGCAAGGCGGCTCCTTTCCTATGGAGACGCCCTTTTGGCGTCCCCTGCGCTTTGGAAGCCGCTCCTACTACTTGATGATCTTCGTGACGACGCCGGCGCCGACGGTGCGGCCACCCTCGCGGATCGCGAAGCGCAGCCCCTCATCCATCGCGATCGGCGTGATCAGCTCGATCTCCATCTGGATGTTGTCCCCCGGCATCACCATCTCCGTCCCTTCCGGCAGCTTCACCGATCCCGTCACATCCGTCGTGCGGAAGTAGAACTGCGGACGATAGCCGTTGAAGAACGGCGTATGTCTGCCGCCCTCCTCCTTCGTCAGCACGTACACCTCGGCCATGTAGTGCGTGTGCGGCGTGATCGACCCCGCCTTCGCCAGCACCATCCCGCGCTCGATCTCTTCCTTCGCGATCCCGCGGAGCAGGAGGCCGACGTTGTCCCCAGCCTGCCCATCGTCCAGCAGCTTCCGGAACATCTCGACGCCCGTCACCACCGTCTTCTTGTCCGAGTTGAAGCCGATCAGGGCGACTTCCTCGCCCACCTTGATCACCCCACGCTCGATCCGCCCCGTCGCCACCGTGCCGCGCCCCGTGATCGAGAACACGTCTTCCACCGGCATCAGGAACGGCTTATCGACTTCACGCTTGGGCTGCGGAATGTAGTTGTCCAGCGCATCCATCAGCTCGCCGATCTTCGCGCCCCACTCGGACTTCGCATCGCCACTCTCCAGCGCCTTCAACGCCGAGCCGCGGATGATCGGCGTGTCGTCGCCCGGGAACTTGTAGACCGAGAGGAGCTCTCTGACCTCGAGCTCGACCAGGTCCAGCAGCTCCGGATCGTCGACCATGTCGCACTTGTTCATGAACACGACGATGAACGGCACGTTCACCTGGCGGGCCAGCAGGATGTGCTCGCGCGTCTGCGGCATCGGGCCGTCCGCGGCCGACACCACCAGAATGGCGCCGTCCATCTGCGCCGCACCGGTGATCATGTTCTTCACGTAGTCCGCGTGGCCCGGGCAGTCGACGTGCGCATAGTGACGCTTGTCGGACTCGTACTCCACGTGGGCCGTCGCGATCGTGATGCCGCGCTCGCGCTCTTCCGGTGCCTTGTCGATCTGGTCGAAGTTGACCTTCTGCGCCAACCCCTTCGTCGACTGGATCAGGGTGATCGCCGCCGTCAGCGTCGTCTTCCCGTGATCGACGTGGCCGATCGTCCCGACGTTTACATGCGGCTTCGTCCGCTCAAATTTCGCCTTGGCCATCACTCGCTCTCGTCAGTGTGATTCTCGCGACAAACCATTTTCGTGATCCCATATCACGACCATGTGCAGCGCGTACCGCCATCAAGCTCGCGACCGGGATCGAACCGGTGACCTCACCCTTACCAAGGGTGTGCTCTACCAACTGAGCTACGCGAGCGATGTCCCTGCTCGTTCGTCCCTCACCATCGCCGTCCGCGTCCTCACCATGCAACTCGGCAAGCGGGAGACGGGGCTCGAACCCGCGACATCAAGCTTGGAAGGCTTGCGCTCTACCAACTGAGCTACTCCCGCGAGAGAACCAAAACATTTTCGCGCCGACTCTCTTTTTTTTCTCGCCGCCGAACATCCGTTGCTCCTGCCGCGCCACTTCTGCATCCGTTCGACCACCGATTAGATGGTGGGGGAAGGATTCGAACCTTCGTAGGCGTTAGCCGGCAGATTTACAGTCTGCTCCCGTTGGCCGCTTGGGTACCCCACCCTTTTTTCACACGAAGCGACTCTGACGCCTCAGAAAAACCTCAGATCGAGGCTGTGCACCCAACCAGAGCTGACGGCGAGAATCGAACTCGCAACCGCCTGATTACAAATCAGGTGCTCTGCCAATTGAGCTACGTCAGCGTGAGCTCAAATCAGCGCACGGCGTTTTTGCGCAAGACTCATAGAATAACAGGATCGAGTAGGTGCGTCAAGTTGAAGAAGGGCCGTATGTCGTGCTACCGCACCTTCTTCCACCGCGTCCCCTGCGGCGTATCCTCGATCGCGATTCCCTTCCCGTCGAGCTCGCCTCGGATAGCGTCCGCAGCGGGAAAATCACGCCTCGCGCGCGCCGCTCTCCGCGCCGCGAGCCGCTCCTCCACCCACGCCCCGAGCGCATCGTCGACCTCGGCCGGCCCCGGTACGATATCGAGCACCCCGTTTACCAGCGCAAACGCCTTCCGCGCCGCTTCGAGCCCCGCCGCGTCATCCCCGCCCGCGTCCAGCTCGGCGTTGATCTTTCGGATGAACTCGAATAGCTCGCCCATCGCCTCGGGGGCGTTCAGATCGTCGTTGAAGGCGTCCGTCGCGTTCTTTTCGAGCTCCGCCGAGATCGTCGTCATCTTCTGGGTTCCGGCCGTCGCCTTGGCAAGCCGCTCCGCGAAGTCGCCCACGCGACGCACCGCATTCGCCGACGCCTCGAGCGACTCCTCCGCGAGATTCAGCTGCTTGCGATAG
>JBBRYY010000110.1:0-10382 GCA_038237245.1 Gemmatimonadales bacterium
TCGGTGAAGCAGCAGGTTCAGTTTCAGGTTTTCAGCTCCTACTACGCGCTGCAAACAGCGGCGCGCCGTGTAAATACTGCCGACGATCTGCTCGAGAGCGCCCAGTCCTCCGAGGACGCGGCGCTCGGCCGCTACCGCGCGGGGGTCGGGCTCTTCGTGGATCTGCTCACGGCGCAGAGCGCGCTCGCTTCCGCACGCTCACAGCAGGTGCAGGCGCGCTGGGTTTGGCAGACGGCGCTCGCGCAGCTCGCACACGACACCGGCGATCTGGATACAAGCGGGAACGCGAACATTCGCGTCACCCCGGACACCACTCGAGAGGCACCGCCGCAATGATCGATCGTCGTTTGCTCCATCTCGTCGCCGCGCTGGCGGCCGCGAGCGCGCTCGTCGCCTGCGGCAAGGAGGCGCCGCCGCCCTCCGCCGCCGTACCGGTCACCGTCGGGAAAGCCGAGCTTCGAACCGTGCCCTACGCGCTGCAGGCCAACGGCACCGTCGAACCGATGCAGACCGTCGCGATCCAGCCGCAGGTGGGCGGGATCATCACGAAGATCCTCTTCAAGGAAGGGGACGATGTGAAGGAGGGACAGCCGCTCTTCGAGATCGATGCCCGCACCTATCAGGCGACGCTCGATCAGGCACTGGCGGTCGTGGCGCGCGACAAGGCGCAGCTCGCGAGCGCGAGCTCGGACGTGAGCCGCTACGGCGCACTCGTCGACAAGAACTACGTCACCGCGCAGCAGATGGAGCAGGTGAAGACCACCGAGGCTTCGATGCAGGCGACGCTCGCCTCGGACCAGGCGATGGCGCAGCAGGCGCGGCTCAACCTGCAGTACGCGACCATTCGTTCACCAATCTCCGGGCGGGCGGGGAGTCTGCAGGTGCGCGTCGGCTATCTCGCGAGAGTCCCCGCGGTCACGCCGCTCGTCACGGTGAACCAGATCCACCCGATCCTCGTGCGCTTCGCCGTCCCCGCATCGAGCCTGCAGCGCATTCGCCAGTACGCATCGGCGACGCTGCCGGTGAGCGCGCGCCCGGTCAACACGCCGGGAACGGCAAGCACGGGGACACTCTCCTTCGTCGACAATGCGATCGATACGACGACGGGGACGATCCTCCTCAAGGGCACCTTCGAGAACAAGGACGGCGCCCTCTGGCCCGGTGAGTTCGTGACGACCTCGCTCCAGCTCTTTCAGCAGCAGGACGCCATCGTCGTCCCCACGCAGGCCGTGGTCGAAGGGCAGAACGGCAACTACATCTTCGTAGTCAACGCCGATAGCACCGCGACGCAGCGCGAGATCAAAATCGATCGTGCAGCGGGCGACGTCACGATCATCTCGCAGGGGATCAAGCCCGGCGAGATCGTCGTCACCGATGGCCAACTGCGATTGAACACGGGAACCAAGGTTCAGATCAAGCCGCCTGCCGGCGGAGATCAGCAGAGGCCCGGATGAGTATTTCAGAGCTGTTCATCAGGCGTCCCGTCATGACGACACTCGTCATGTCGGGCATTCTTCTCTTCGGGGCCGTCTCCTACCGCAAGCTCGCGGTGAGCGATCTGCCGACCGTCGATTATCCAACCGTCTCGGTGAGCGCATCACTCCCCGGCGCAAGCCCGGAGACGATGGCCTCGTCGGTCGCGACGCCGCTCGAGAAACAGTTCTCGACCATCGCCGGCGTCGACGCGATGACATCGCAGAGCGCGCTCGGCTCCACGAGCATCACGCTGCAGTTCGCGCTCGACCGCAACATCGACGCGGCCGCCGCCGACGTGCAGGCTGCCATCTCGCAGACACTGCGACGGCTCCCGCAGAATATCGTCCCACCCTCGTACCAGAAAGTCGATCCGTCCGCGTCGCCGATCCTCTACTTCGCGCTCCGCAGTACCACGCTTCCGCTCTCCCAGCTCGACGAATACGCCGAGACCTTCCTGGCGCAGCGCATCTCGACGGTCTCGGGTGTCGCGCAGGTGCAGGTCTACGGCTCGCAGAAATACGCAGTGCGCATTCAGCTCGATCCGCGGGCGCTCGCCACGCGCAAGATCGGCATCGACGAGGTCGCCGATGCGGTGAACAGCGGCAACGTCAATCTCCCCACCGGCGTGCTGTGGGGGACCGACAAGGCGTACACGGTGCAGGCGAACGGGCAGCTCAACAACGCGAAGGACTTCGGTCCGCTCATCGTTGCCTACAGAAACGGCGCACCCGTTCGCCTGCAGGATGTCGGCACCGTCATCGACGGCGTGCAGGACAGTAAGGTCGCGAGCTGGTACAACGGCCAGCGCGCCATCGTCCTTGCCGTGCAGCGCCAGCCCGGCACGAACACGGTCGAGGTCGCGAAGCTCGTGAAGGCCGCGATGGCGGAGATGGAGAGCCAGTTCCCCGGCTCCGTCACCGTGCAGACGCTCTACGACAAGTCCGAGACCATCGAGGCATCCGTACGCGACGTGAAGTTCACGCTCATGCTCACGCTGATCCTCGTCGTGCTCGTGATCTTCATCTTCCTCCGCAACGTCTCGGCGACGATCATCCCGAGCCTCGCGCTCCCGATGTCGCTCGTCGGCACCTTCGCGGTGATGTACCTCCTCGATTACAGTCTCGACAATCTCTCGTTGATGGCGCTCACGCTGTCGGTCGGCTTCGTCGTCGACGATGCGATCGTGATGCTCGAAAACATCGTGCGCCATATCGAGAAGGGCGAGCCGGTCTTTGAGTCCGCACTGGTCGGCTCGCGCGAGATCGGCTTCACGATCCTCTCGATGACGCTCTCGCTGGTCGCGGTTTTCGTTCCCGTGCTCTTCCTCGGCGGGCTGGTCGGCCGGCTCTTCCACGAGTTCGCCGTCACCATCGGTGTGTCGATCATCGTCTCGGGCTTCGTGTCGCTCACGCTCACTCCGATGCTCTGCAGCCGCTTCCTCAAGCCGCATCACGAGGAGAAGCCGAACAGGTTCTTCGCGGTTACCGAGGGCATCTACGATCGCGTGCTCGGCTTCTACGAGCGGTCGCTCCGCTGGGTGATGGACCATCGCCCGTACGCGGTCGCCTTCTCCGGGCTCATCCTCATCGGCACTCTCGTGCTCGGCGCCATCGTGCCCAAGGGGTTCCTGCCGAGCGAGGACACGTCGCAGCTCAGCGGCACGACGGAGACCGAGCAGGGGACCTCGTTCGACGCGGTCGTCGAGCACCAGAAACAGCTCGCGGCGATCGTATCGCAGGATTCGAATGTCCAGGGATTCATGTCATCGGTCGGCGCCGGCGGACGTTCGCCGACGATCAATCAGGGCCGACTCTTCATGCACCTGAAGAATCCTTCGGATCGCAAGCTCGACGCCGATGCCGTCGCGCGCGAGCTCACCGCGAAGCTTTCCGCCGTTCCCGGCACGCGCGTTTACATCACCAATCCTCCTCCGATCAACATCGGCGGACGCTCCAGCAAGAGCCTCTACCAGTTCACGCTTCAGTCCACCGACATTGTCACGCTGTACCACTACGCGGGGATCATGCAGCAGAAGCTGCACGGGATCCCCGGGCTCACCGACGTCACGAGCGACCTGCAGATCAAGAATCCGCAGGTGCAGGTCGACATCGATCGCGACCGCGCGTCGTCGCTCGGCATCACGGCCAACACGATCGAGGACGCGCTCTACAACGCGTACGGCTCGCGCCAGGTCTCCACGATCTACACGCCCAACAATCAGTACTGGGTCGTGATGGAGCTCCTGCCGCAGTATCAGAGGAATCTCGACGCACTCGGACTCCTCTACGTGCGCTCGGCGTCGGGCGACCTCGTTCCCTTCGGGTCGCTCGCGACGGTGTCGCCGAGCACGGGTCCGGCAATGGTGAATCACTCCGGGCAGCTCCCTTCGGTGACGCTGTCCTTCAACCTGGCGCCCGGCGTCTCGATCGGCACGGCCGTGAGCGACGTCAACAAGCTTGCCGCACTGACGCTGCCCTCGAGCGTCACGACGGCCTTCTCCGGCACCGCACAGGCTTTCCAGGCCGCACAGCAGGGCCTGCTCGTCCTCCTGATCCTCGCGATCCTGATCATCTACATCGTGCTCGGCATTCTCTACGAGAGCTTCGTCCACCCGATCACGATCCTCACCGGCCTGCCGTTCGCCGGCTTCGGCGCGCTGCTCACGCTCTGGATCTTCCACATGGAGCTCAGCGTATACGCCTTCGTCGGCATCATCATGCTGATCGGTCTCGTGAAGAAGAACGCGATCATGATGATCGACTTCGCGATCGAGGCCGAGCGAAAGGAAGGGAAGTCCGCGCACGACGCGATCCTCGAAGCATGCAGCGTACGATTCCGGCCAATCATGATGACGACGATGGCGGCGCTGATGGGCACGCTTCCGATCGCGCTCGGGGCTGGCGCCGGCGCCGAATCGAGGCGGCCGCTGGGCGTCGCGGTGGTGGGCGGTCTCGCCTTCTCGCAGTTCATTACGCTCTACGTGACGCCGGTGTTCTACACGTATCTCGACGCCTTCCAGAAGCGCTTCGAGCGGGCCGAGCACCGGAACGAGGATCGGGCTCACGGCGCGGTCGGCGGGGCAACGCCGCTGCCTGCGGGCGGGGACTGACGGCCCCGGCACACCGCACCTGAAACGGCGGCTTCTTGACGTTTCTTTCATTGCGTGATATTGGGGGGTGTTCTTCCCGGAACAGTCGCTATGATTCCGCGGTTCCATAGCGAGGTCGCGAGGCATGCGATCTGCACCCGAATTTTTCAGAGATCTATCGTCTTGAAGCCGCTCCTTCGGATTCCGAGCTTCGTGATCAATAACATGAAAGGAGGCAGCATGTCGCGTGGTGACGAGTACAACGAAAAGCTCTATCTGTCGGAGCACGAAGACGACGAAGAGGACATCGGCTACGGTGGCGGCGGCGGCGCTTCCTACGACGACGATGAAGACGAGGAAGGGAGCGGCTGGGGGATGACCAAGACCACCGGTGAAGAGCTCTGGGACAGCACGGACGACGAAGAGGACGAGGACGGCGAGACGCCGGCCGTCGTCGTCGAAGAGGATGAGGAGGACGACGTCGCCCCCCTCACCTCGGCGAAGGCCTCGCGCGCGGCGAGCAAGGCCGAGAAGGCGGATGCCCGGAACGCGGCGGCCGGACACGGCAACGCGAGCGCGTCGAAGTCGGCCGCACCCGCAAAAAAGGGGGCACCGGCTGCGAAGAGCGCACCCGCGAAGACACCGGCAAAGAAGGCGGCTCCGGCCGCCAAGAAGGCGCCGGCGGCGAAGAAGGTTCGCGCCAGGAAGGCTGCGGTCAAGAAGGCACCGCCGAAGAAGGCAGCTGCGAAGAAGGCCCCCGCCAAGAAGAAGAGTGCTGCGAAAAAGGCCCCAGCAAAGAAGCCCGTTGCAAAGAAGAGCGCAGCAAAGAAGGGCGGCGCGAAGAAGGGAGCCAAGAAGGCCGCTCGCCGGAAGTAGCCTCGTTCGACACAAAAACGCAGTACCAGCGGCGGGGAGCGCGATTGCGCTTCCCGCCGTGTTCGTTCGCCCTATATTGTTGAGACATGGCCGAATCGCCCGTCCCACTCCTCCGCGCGCACTCGCGGCACGCGCCGTGGAACTCGCGCGGCCTCGCGGCGCACGCCACCGCGCTGGTCGACGCCGCAGGGATGCGCCCGACGAACGGAGCGGCGCGCGCCGAGCCGAGCGCGCGGGCCGTCCGCTTCTACGTGTCGACTGGGCTGCTCGACCATCCGGACGGCACCGGCACTGCGGCGACATATGGCTACCGCCACCTGCTGCAGCTCCTTTTCATCAAGATCCGTCAGCGCGAAGGGCTCACGCTCGAGAAGATCAAGCTCGAGGTGGGCGGTCTCACGGGCGACGCCCTCGAGCGCCGAGTCGCGTCGTCGCTCGCCCCTGCACTCGGCGCTCGCGCGGATAGCGTCGTGGCGGACAACGGCGCGCACGACGGTGTGTGGCATCGCGTGATCGTCGCGGATGGAATCGAGCTCCACGTGCGCGACGATTCGCCGGCGTCGAGCGAGGATGCGGTGGTCGCGATGCGCGAAGCCGTGCGCGCAGCGCTGGGGCGCGCGGATATTCGCTAGCTAAGGGGTCGACACTATGAGCGAGATTCCCGAGAGCCTTCGCATCGCCCTCGCCGGGCAATACGCCATCGAGCGCGAGCTCGGAAGCGGAGGGATGGCCGTCGTCTACGCCGCGCGCGATCTGAAACATCATCGCGCCGTCGCCATCAAGGTCGTTCGTCCGGAAGTCTCGGCGGTGTTTGGTGCCACACGATTCCTTCGCGAGATCGGCATCTCGGCGGGCCTGCAGCATCCGCATGTGCTCACGCTCATCGATTCCGGCGACGCGGAGGGCACGCTCTACTATGTGATGCCGTTGGTCGATGGCGAGACGCTACGCGAGCGTCTCGTACGCGAGGGCCGCCTGAGCATTCCCGACACTGCGCGCATCCTCCGCGACGTGCTGGACGCGCTGGCCTATGCACATCAGCAGGGCGTGATCCACCGCGACATCAAACCCGAGAACATCATGCTTTCGGGGCAGCACGCCTTCGTCATGGATTTCGGCATCGCGAAGGCGGCGAGTGCGGCGACACAGAGCGACATCCGGGCATCAGGTGCGGCGACGGCGATCGGCATCGCCATCGGCACTCCGGCCTACATGGCACCGGAGCAGGCGTCGGGCGACACGACCATCGATGCGCGCGCAGATTTGTACTCCGTCGCGACCGTTGCCTACGAAATGCTGACCGGACAGACGCCCTTCTCCGGCAACAACTCCCAGGCGATTTTCGTCGCGCAGGTAACACGCACGCCGCCGCCCATCGCGCAGCTTCGACCGGATCTCCCCGAGCAATTCGCGCGGGCGATCGACACGTGCCTCGCGAAGGATCCCGCCGATCGGCTGCAGACCGCGGAGGAATTCGCGGCGGAGGTCGAGCCGTATCTCTCGGCATCCGGAGCCGCGGCCGCGAGACGTGGCGGCGCTGCGCCGCGCACGAAGCGATCGGCGATTCTCGCGGGTGCAGCCTTTCTGGTGATGATCCTGGCTGCAGGCGGATGGTGGCTCGGCCCGGGAAAGCACGCGCGCGACGCGCGTTGGGCGCGCGAGACGGGGATGCCCACGCTGGTGGCGCTGGGCGAGGCGGGCGACTGGGAGGCGGCCTACACACTCGCACGTCGCATCGACTCGATCATTCCCGGCGATTCGCTGTTCGCCGCGATGCGTCCACGCTTCGCACGGCGCGCAACGCTGCGCACCAATCCAACGGGAGCAACGGTACGCTGGAAGTCCTATGCTGCGCCCGATTCGTCGTGGACGCGCGCCGGACGAACACCAGTCGACAATCTGCTCCTGCCAGCGACCGCTTCGAGTTTCAGCGATCCAATCTGGCTCCGCTTCGAGGCACCGGGACGACGTACGCTCGACCGCCTCTGGCGCCGCGATGAGGACACGATTCGGCTCGATCGCGAAGCGGACCTGCCGCCCGAGATGGTCCGCGTCACCGGCGGCGCGGTCGACCTCGAGTTCACCGTCGGCTTCACCGACCTCAAGGCCATACCGCTCGGCGATTTCCTGATGGACCGCTTTGAGGTGACCAATGAGCAATACAAACACTTCGTAATCGATGGCGGCTATCAGCGGCGAGAGCTCTGGGAAATTCCGATCACCGAGAACGGCCATACGGTTGCATGGGAGCAGGCGATCGCACGCATGATCGATCGCACCGGTCGGCCCGGGCCCTCCACGTGGGAAGGCGGCGATTATCCCGAGGGCCGGGGAAAGTTTCCCGTCGCCGGCCTGAGCTGGTACGAGGCGGCCGCGTACGCGAAGTACGCCGGCAAGTCTCTTCCCACGCTCTGGCACTGGTACCGCGCGGCGAGCCCGATTTACGCCGCGAACATCATCCCGCGCAGCAATTTTTCCGGCAACGAAACGCGTGAGGTGGGGAGCGGACAGGCCATGAGCGAGTTCGGCACCTACGACATGGGCGGCAACGTGCGAGAGTGGTGCGCGAATGCGTCGGGGTCAGATCGCTTCATTCTCGGAGGTGGGTGGAACGACCAACCTTACCTCTTTACCGATGCATTCACGCAGCCGCCGTTCGATCGGTCGCCGACGAATGGCATTCGCCTCGTGAAGTATCTGCAAACGGATTCGATGCTCGCACGCGCGGGCGAGCCAATGCACCGGATGGTACGCGACTACTCGAAGGAGAGCCCGGTTTCCGATCAGCTCTTTAGCGCGTACCAACGGATGTTCGAATATGACCGCAGCCCGCTCGATGCGAAGATCATGGAAAAAGTGGATGAGGGCGATTGGACGCGCGAGCTCGTCGGCGTCACCGCGGCATACGGAAACGAGCGCCTGCTGATCTACCTCTACCTGCCAAAGACAGGTCATCGGCCATATCCAGCGATCGTCTATTTTCCCGGGTCCAACGCCATTCGCGATGTCGCGCCTCAGAATCTTCAAACGCGAATATTCAGCTTCATGCTCAAGAGCGGACGCGCGGTGATCTATCCCGTGTACAAGGGAACCTACCAGCGAAGCGATTCACTCTACACCGACGTGGCGGACCGGTCCGCGTTCTACAGGGATCACGTCGTCATGTGGGCAAAGGATCTGAGCCGCTCGATCGACTACGCAGAGACCCGTAGTGAGGTGACCACGGATCGTCTCGCGTATTACGGCGTGAGTTGGGGCGGGGAGATGGGAGGGCTGATGGCCGCGGTGGAGCCCCGCATCAAGGTGAATGTGCTGTATTCGGCAGGGTTGGCACCCGAGAAAACGCGCCCCGAAGTCGATCCATTCACGTACCTCCGACACATCCGGATTCCGACGCTCATGTTGAACGGCAAGTACGACTTCTTCTTTCCAGTCGCCACTTCGCAGGAGCCGATGTTTCGCCTGCTCGGAACGCCGCCCGATCAGAAGCGGCATGTCGTCGAAGAGGGAAGCCACTTCCTTCCGCGCACGACGCTGATTCGGGAATCACTCGCCTGGCTCGACAAATACCAGCCGGTTCCGAATTAGGTCACAGCCGGTAGAACACCAGCCCGTCAGTCGCGCGACGCCATCCGCCATCCATGATCGCCTCGACGTGCGCGCTCGCGCCCGCCGCCTCGCCGTTGATGTCCTCAATGCGCGGATCACGCTCCGCTCGCGCGCCCGCGGGGGTGCCGCGACTGAGATAATCGCCGAGCAGCGTCGCGGCCTCCGTGACATCCGCGTCTGATGCGTCGGCGGCGATCGAGACGCGTCTCCCCCGCCCCTCAGAGTTCATGATGACGGCGCCGCGCCGCGTGAGCAGCAGCGCGCCCGCGCCGCGCGGGCGCACGAGCGACCCCTTCGCGATCGATTCGAGCGACAGCGTGTATGGATTCGCGGGATCGGCGGCCGACATGATGATCATCGGCGCATCGGCATCGAGATCCGGCTGCGCGCGGAGACGTTCGACGGCCTCGGGCAGCGCGAACTGCGCACCGCCGAGCCCTTCGACGAAGTAGCCGCGGCGCACCTCGCCGCGATACTCGAGGCGCTTGAGCTCGCGGTAGATCGCGCGCCATCCCACCGGCGGCCGCTCGCGCCGCCACCAGTCGCGCGTGACGATCGCATAGCGGTCGAGCCACTGCCGCGCGATCTGCTCCGCGTGCACATCTTCGTCGGGACGTGTGCCCCACGTGCCAGGCGTACGCAGCAGCGACCATCGCCCCACCCACGCGGCCTGCGGCCCCGGGAGATCGGGGCGGCGCCACTTCGGAAGCCGGCGTTGGCTCGGCGGGCGTGAGTAGACAGGCCGCCCCGGCGTCGCCTCGAAGCTGGCCGGCAGCCAGCGTGTCGGGTCGGGAGTCGAATGCGCGCCCACGCCGCGCGATCGCCCGGGCACGGAGCGCGTTCGCACGATCTCACGCAGCGCCTCCACCGTATCGTTCGTGACGAGCGACGCCGCCGACAGCTCGCGCAACGCATCGCGCACCGAGAGCGATGAGAATTCCGTCGCCGCCTGAATGTCCGGGATGAACGACGCGCCGTATTTCTCCAGCGCTTCGCGCACTCTGATCGCGTTCGGCGTAAGCAGCGGCTCGTCCTCCGCGTCGAGCCAGATCGCCCCCTCGCCGCGCGGAAAGAAGCGCACGCTCGTGAGCGTCGGCACGGAGTCGGGATCGGGCTTGCTCCCGCCCGCCCACACGATGGTGCCGCCACTCGCAAGCTGCGCGAGCCATGCCGGGTCGTAGCGATCCATGCGCGCAGGGATGATGTCGCGCTCCCACGCGCCCGGCGCGCGCGGCAGCCCGGTCATCTGCGCGATGATCGCACTCACGCCGCTCGCGCCGTCGAGATGCTCGCGCGGATCGAGATGCTGCCACCGCTGCAAAAAGGCCGCGAA
>JBBRYY010000111.1:0-10357 GCA_038237245.1 Gemmatimonadales bacterium
CGATAGATGTCCGCAGCGAGCTGCCACTTCGCCCCGTGCTGCAACGCCCGCCCATACGCCATCAGCCGCGGCGCCACCGTCACGATCCTCGGCTGCTCCGCTACCACCATCGACTCCACGATGCTCGACAGCAGCCCGCGCGTCGTGTCGCGAATGTCCATTGCGGCTATCTGATCGCGCACGGCGTTGAGCCCCGGCGCATCGTCGATGACCACTTCCGCCCCTGACGTCATCCAGCTGTCGAACAGACGCAGCATCACCAGCGCAGCGCTCACGCTGCGCCACTCGGTGCTGTCGTTGGTCAGCTCGCTGAGCTTTTCGAAGTAGGGCATGTGGGCAAGCGGTCGCGCGATACTACTCATTCACTCCTCCGTGTCGGTCTTTTCGCCCAAGGCGAGCGATCAACTTGCAAGTCAGTATCGGCCGCATCAAGCACGTCTTTAGGACTTTCACCTGACAATTTCGGACAATCTTTTGATCGCCTATCAAAAACAAGCGAATTATTTAGCCGCTGTTCAATAATCATACAGTCAATGTATGATTTTACTCATACCTTTTTCGACAGTTTGCACCGCTACACTCATTGAGTAGCGCATCCCTCGGCTCAGTGCGCTCCTCGCCCCAGCGCCGCGCTCGATCCCACCGGTCGCGCCACCGTCGACGGATCGCCGTCGCTCACGTAGCGCGCCCCACTCCGCTCCAGCCTGTCGAGCATCTGCTCGAGCTGGTTCCCGAACACTTCCACTCGCGGCAGACGCTTCGCATCGAACGCCGGATCGTACGGACTGCGCGCCGGCCCGCCCGCCACCTCGAGCACTGCATCGAAATCGTAGCGCGTAACGTGCCCGCCGCGCGGATCCTTCCACTCGCCCGACACCGCAAGCGCGCGGTTCTTTGGCCACACGCCGAGCGGAAGCGCGAACGTACGCACGCGATACCCCGGCACTGCGGAATCGATCGCCAGCGTGCCGCGAGCAATCTGCTCTTGCACCACCGCATCGCTGTACTTCCCAAGGTTGGCGTGCCAGAGCGTATGCCCGCACAGCTCGAATCCCTGCTCGACCAAATACCGAAGCTTCTTGAAGCGCCACTCCGACTTCTGCCCGTCGATTCCCTTCTCGCCGAAGAACGCATGTCCCGCCGCGCCGCCGGAGAGCACGCAAAAGGTCGCCTTGTTCCGCCAGTCCGGATGCTCCTTGTGGAACGCCACCCAAATGCCGACCGCGCTGTTCGGATCGATGTCGAGCGTTCCGTTGTGATCGATATAGCTGAACTGCGACGGCCCTGCATCATCGAAAGTGAACACGACGGGGGACTGCCCCGCCGGGAGATCGATCTTCCTGTCGATCATCTCCTCCACAGTCACCGGCCGGTAACCGCTCGCGTACAACCGCTCGAGGTCGCGTCGGAAATGGGTGCGCTCGACGTGCCAGCGGCTGTCGCTGTCGCCAAGCAGATGGTATTCGAGAATCGGAATGCGCCCCATCTCGTTCGGCGTGCGCCCGTCCGCGCTCGCAACCTCTCCCTGGGCGACGGTGCTGACGGTCGCACTGCGTGAAGAGCCCTGGCAGGCCAGCGTTGCCAGGAGTAGCGAAGCGGTGACGCGTGAGGCGCGGAACATTGATGTCCTTGAACGGGGCGGGGTGGGCCGGAAGCTTATTCATCCCGGCTCGCAAGTGCAGCTATGCCGGAGACGATCGACGAGGCGACGCCGATACCTCTGCACCATGCACGAAAATTTACATCACTCCGCTTGCGACAGTGCTCGTAAAGCCGGGGAAAAGCACATCCGAACGCGACGCACCGAGATGCTTGCGCGCCACCTCCGCGAACACCGCGCGGAAATCCGTCGTGAGGGCGAGATCGCGCCCCTCGTTCAACTGCTCGGGCGCGAGCCCCGGCCACGCTCCGTGCACCTTGTGTCCCTGCACGTGCCCGCCGATCACGAACAGTGCGCCCGCATGTCCGTGATCGGTTCCACCATTGCCGTTCTGCTTCGCCATCCGCCCGAACTCCGACATCGTCATGATGACGACGTCGTCCATCCGGTCGCCGAGGTCGGTGACGAGCGCGGCGATCGACTGCGCGAAGTCGCCGAGCCGATTTGCGAGCTGCCCGGTCGCGCCCCCCTGGTTCACGTGGGTGTCCCACCCTCCCACATCCGCGAACGCGATCTCGAGACCGACGTCGGCCTTCACGAGCTGTGCGATCTGTCGCAGACTCTGCCCAAACGGAGACCCCGGATACTGCGCATCATGCTCGGCCGCGTACCGTTGCGGGTTCGCCGACTTCAACATTCTCACCGCATCGAAGGTCTCCGTACCGGCGCCGTGAATCAGATCCGCGGAGCCGGTGCGGTAGAGCGCCTCGAGGCGTTGCACGTCGGAGCCTGTCGCGCGGATGGTGAAGTCGTCGAGGCTCGACATCGCGATCGTCGGCGCGGGACCTTCCATGATGCGCGGCGTCTGCTGCGCGAAGGCCACCGCGCGGAAGGGCGACGCCGGCACCCTGCACTCGTCGCACGTGCCCTTCGTCGCGAGAAAGCGGTTGAGCCATCCGTCCGGCGTTCCCTTCACATCCGGGGTGCCCGACTCCATGTAGTCCTGCGCATCGAAGTGCGAGCGCGTGCTGCTCGGACTCCCGACGGCGTGCACGGGCGCGAGCAGTCCGCGATCCCACAGCGGCTTGAGTGGCGACAACGCGGGGTGCAGCCCGAAGAAGCCGTCGAGATCGATCGCGCCATCCGGCGCGCCCGGACGCGCGATCGCGATGCTGGGGCGCAGCGCGTAGTAGTGTGCGTCGCCGTGGGGTACCACGATGTTGAGCGCATCCGCCGCGCCGCGCTGGAAGAGACAGATGAGCACCTTCCCCTTCTGCGGCGCGGGCAGCCCCTGCGCGTACACCATGCGCTTCAGGAACGATGGGCTCAGTCCCATCGTCACGAGCGACAGCGCGCCCGACTTGAGAAAGACACGTCGCTGCATGATCTACCTTCGCTGAAATTCGGGAGCGCCGAGCGCGAGCCCGACGATGTTTTCGAATCCGCCGAGCGTCGCCGCAGCCGATGCGCTGTCTCCTGCCATCGGGTTCACACCGCTCTCGAGAACCTTGCGCGTGTCCGGCGAGGCCTCACCACCAAGAATTGCGCGGATGACGCCGTCGACCTGCGTCGCGCGCGGGAGCGCTTCGAGCTCCTTCGCATCCGACCATTCGGCCAGCGATGCGCCAGGTACCCGCCCCGCCGCGACTGCGAGACCGAAGTTGATGCGCGCGAGGATGGCGCCGGTGTTGATCCAGTCTTCGCCGCGCTCGGAGTAGCCGTTCGGCGCGAGATGTCCGTAGAGCGGCTCGCCGAGCTTGGCGATCATCTGCGCCGTGCGCTGCGTGCTGTCCGGGCGCGCGCCGACCACGCGCAGTGCGCTCACGACGAGCTCGAACGGCGTCTTCACCTTCGACTTGTACGCAGCGCGCGAGAAGAATTCGGGGGAGGTGAAGATCGTGCGCAGGCACTCGCGGATGTCGCCATCGCTGCGCGTGAACGTCGCGGCGACGCGATCGACCAACGCCGGGGGCACGGAGTCGCTCACGAAACGACGAACGAGCTTCGTCGCGATGAAGTGCGCGGTGGCCGGCTGCGTCGCCACAATGTCGAGCACCTGCTCGCCATCCTCGATGCCGCGGTTCGCCGCGAGCCGGTGGCCGAGGAAGAGCTTCTCCCCCGCATCGTGCTGCGCGGGGCGGAAGATGAATGCGCCGCTCTCTCTGGGCTTCTCCACCGACCATCCGGTGAACGCGCGCGCCGCGGCGATCACGTCGGCCTGCGTGTAACCGCCATCGACGCCGAGCGTGTGGAGCTCCATGAGCTCGCGCCCGTAGTTCTCGTTGAGCCCATGCGGTCGCGGCTTCTTCGTGGTGTCCATCACCCTGCGATTCGCGCGCAACACCAGCGCGGGCCGATCCGCCTCGACCGTGCTCTCGGCGTTGTCGAGATAGTAGAGCATGGCCGGACTCTTCGCGACGGCGCCGAGCAGGTTGCGGAACTTGCCGAGCGCGTTGGGTCGGATTGTTTCGCGATCGTAGGCCGTGAGGTAGTAGCGCTCGGGGCCCTTCCCGGCGAACACGGTAAAATGGTTCTCCCAGAAATCGACCATCACCTCTTCGAGCTGACGATCGCTGATGACTGCACGCGCGACCTTCGTGGTCTGGAGCGCGACGAGCATCTGACGCGACTGCCGTCCTGCCTCCTTGTAGCGTGCGGAGTCCGTGGCCGTGAAGTCGAGTCCCGAGAGCTTGCCACCAGCGCTGTCGCGCATGACCATCTCGCCCTGTTGCGCCATCTCCTTCTTCTTCTCGCGGATGAACTGCGCCGGCTGAGGAAAGCTGGCGAGGAGATCGGCGGTGCGCCTGCTCAGTACGGGGAAGCGCGCGACGAACTGCTCCGTCGGCTTGTCATCGATCCTCTGCGGCGAGAGCTGCCTCTCGATCCATTTGTCGACGCCCATTGCGCGTACGCGCTCTGCATCGCCGGGGCGCGCACCGAATGCGACGCGGTTGAGCGCCTGCCGCACCTGCTGGTCCGCGGTCTGCTCGCGATGATCGTCGCGCAGGGCGACGTCGCCGCTGGCCGCCGTGGCCGTGACGCGATCGGTGCCTGCTTGCGATGTGGTACAGCCCCCGAGCACGAGTGCGAGGGCCGCATGGCGAACAGTCAGGCGCATGTGTGATCTCTCCAGCGAGTACACGGTAGACTCCCGCCGCCTCCTCTCGTTAACACGGAACTTCCATCGCCGCACGGTAGTTTTCCTTGATGCCTCCTGCGCGCCGCGGACGTCCCCCTGTCGTACCCGTTCCCGATCCCACCTGGGGCGACCGCATCCGCGCGCTTCGCTACGTGCCGAAGCTCATCAAGCTCGTGTGGAACACCCATCCGCCGTACACCCTGATCATGACGGCGCTCCGGGTGGTACGATCGGTGGTGCCCGTCGCCGCCCTGTGGATCGGCAAGCTCATCATCGACCGGGTCGTCGCGCTCCGCGACACCCACGGCTCGGCCACGCCGCTCTGGCATCTCGTGGCGGCCGAGATCGCGATCGTCTTCGGCGGCGATCTCCTCGGGCGTGCATCGTCGCTCGTCGAGAGTCTGCTCGGCGATCTCTTCTCGATCCATACGAGCATCCGGCTCATGGAGCACGCAGCGACGCTGGATCTCGCGCAATTCGAGGATCCGGCGTTCTACGATCAGCTCGAGCGCGCGCGCAGACAGACCGGCGGCCGCATCGGACTGCTCTCGGAGCTGCTGACGATGGGGCAGGACACGCTGACGCTGCTGACGCTAGGCACCGCACTCGCGGTGTACAGCCCGTGGCTGTTGGTGCTCCTCGCCGTCGCCGTGCTGCCCAGCTTCCTCGGTGAGACCCACTTCGCGGGGCTCGAGTATTCGCTGCTCTACCGGTACACGCCCGAGCGGCGGAAGCTCGACTATCTGCGCTATATCGGCGCGAGCGATGTGACCGCGAAGGAAGTGCAGATGTTCGGGATCGCGGGGTGGATCGTGGACCGGTATCGTGTGCTCGCGAACCGCTTCTACGACGATAACAAGCGGCTCTCGATCAGGAAGGGGATCCTGAGCAGCGCGCTGTCGATCTTCGGGACGCTGGGCTACTACGCTGCGTACGTCGTGATCCTCGCGCGCACGATCGGCGGGACGATCAGCATCGGATCACTGACGTTTCTCGCGGCGTCGTTCGGGCGGAGCCGGGACATCGTGCAGCGGCTGCTATCGAACGCGAGCGACATCTCGGAGCAGAGTCTGTATCTGAAGGATCTCTTCGATTTCTTCGAGATGAAGCCGAGGATTACCACGGCGAGCGGGAGCCGTCACGTGCCCGCGGTGATCACGGAGGGGTTTGTCTTCGAGGATGTCGGCTTTCGCTATCCCGAGAGCGAGCGGTGGGCGGTGCGCCACATCAGCTTCGCGCTGCGTCCGGGGGAGCGGATCGCGTTGGTGGGCGAGAACGGAGCGGGGAAGACGACGCTGACGAAGCTGCTCCCGCGACTCTACGATGCGACGGAGGGGCGGATTCTGCTCGAGGGCGTCGACATCCGCGAGTATGATCTCGGTGAGCTGCGGCGTGCGGTGGGGGTGATCTTCCAGGACTTCGTGCGCTTCGACATGCGTTTTGACGAGAACATCGGCGTCGGCGAGATCGACCGCGTGCGCGGGTATCTCGATCATGTCGAGGGAGACGGCGTCGAGCCCGTTGTGCCGGCGGAGCTGGTCAACGCGGCTGAGCAGTCGCTTGCCGCGTCGCTGCTGCCGCGCTTCGTGGAGGGGTATCAGCAGATGCTCGGGCGGCGCTTCGAGGGCGGGGTCGCGCTATCGGGGGGCGAATGGCAGAAGATCGCGCTCGCGCGTGCGTATCTGCGCGAGGCGCAGCTCCTGATCCTGGACGAGCCGACGGCGGCGCTGGATGCGCGCGCGGAGTACGAAGTGTTCCTCAGATTCTCGGAGCTCGTGGCCGGCAGGATGGCGGTGCTCATCTCGCACCGTTTCTCGACGGTGCGGATGGCGGACCGGATCATCGTGCTGCAAAACGGCGGGATCGTGGAGGAGGGCACCCACGACGATCTGGTGACGCGCGGCGGGCTGTACTCGGAGCTGTTTACGCTGCAGGCGGCGGGGTATCGCTAGCAGCTAGTCCTTGATGAGGTAGCCGCGTCCGCGAACGGTCTGAATGAGGGGATTGTGCTTGTCCTCGTCCAGCTTTTTGCGGAGGTAGTTGATGTAGACGTCGACCACGTTCGTGAGCGGATCCACATCGTGCTTCCATACGTGCTCGCTGATCATCTGGCGCGAGACGATGCGGCCGGCGTTGCGGACGAGGTACTCGAGAAGCGCGTACTCCTTCTGCGTGAGCTCGATCACTTTTCCGCCGCGCTCGACCTTTCTCGTCGCGGGATCCACGGAGAGATCGCGGACGCGCATCGTCGAGCTCCCGGCGGTGATCGTGGAGCGCCGGAGCAGCGCCTTCACCCGCGCGAGCAGCTCCGCGTACTCGAAGGGCTTCGCCAGATAGTCGTCGGCGCCGGCATTGAGTCCACTCACCTTGTCGTCCACTGTCACCCGCGCGGTGAGCATGAGCACGGGAAACTGGTAGCCGCGCGACCGTAGCTCGCGGGCGAGCTCGTAGCCGCTCAGCTTTGGCAGCCCCACGTCGAGAATGGCGAGCGCTGGGGCGTCGTCGAGCACCTTGTTGAGTCCGTCCTCACCATCTGATGCAATGCGCACGGTGTACCCGGCACCTGTCAGAATGCGCGGCAGGACTGCGAGGAGATCCGGATCATCTTCAACTACGAGAACAGAATCTGTGATCGGACCGTCGGACATATGCCCCACTGTTGTGGTAGTTGCGGTATACGGGCGAAGTTAACCGCTCTTGATCGATAGATGCGAGGAGCCTTTCTTTCAAGGGTGAATGACAAACCTCTGCGGGAAGGGATCGCTCTCGGGGTAATCGCGGGTGCTGCGACGGCGGGCGCGCTGCTGGCCTTTGGCCACGCGCGCGGCGCCACTCTGCAACCGCTGAACGCGGTCGCCCACATGTACGCCGGGAGCCGGGCGTTCATGATCACCGGTTTTCAGCTCTCGATCACCGGCGGCGCGCTCGTCATCCACTTCCTGTCGACGATCATCTGGGGAGTTTTGCTCGCGTACATCGCCGCGCCGCTGAGCGCGCGCGGACGTGCCCTCGCGCCCTTCGGCGTAGGCATTCTGGCGTATCTGGTGGACCGTTTCGTAGCGCCGAATGCGCTGCGCCCCGGCTTCGAGGAGCTGCTGTCGAGTGGAGAAACGACCTTCATCTACGTCGTTTTGGCCGGTGCGCTTGCGGCCGGGCTGTGGTATTCGCGGCACCACGCGCAGGGCGATTGACACCTTCTGTCGCGGACTGCAACACCGCTGTCACTTGCAGGCAACAGTGTGTGTTGTCCGCTTCGAACGTCAGAGCGCGCTCTTACTATTGAGGTACGGTGTAATACGAGGGTGAGGCGTAAAGAAAACTTCGGCCTCGCTCTTGCTCCTCACCAGATTGGGCCAATGGCTCGCGGACGTCTGCGAACGTCCGGCGCACGAACATTTTTTCACAGGAGGGGAAATGGACTTCCTCGTCATGCTAGAGGAAGGTGTCGATCTGTCCCCTGTGCTCGCGCGGGTGGACTCAGTTCCCTCGGCGTTCTCCCAAGAGCGTTGCGACCGCGATGTCGTGACCCTTTACGGCGTACCGAGAACGGACTCCCTTGCACTGGCGCTCGCAGCCGCGGTGGAGAGTCACCGCACCGGCGTAGGCCCCGGCACTTTCCGCCACCTCGGCCTTCTGGTCGGACGTGGAGCAGTCGGTGATGCGGCGTGGCGCGACGCCACGACCGGCGAGATCGTCACCCGTGATCTGGACATTCCGCTCGATGTCCTCACTGCCACCGCGCAGCATCTCGTAGCGCATTTCGGGTCGAAGCTGCAGCGACTCGTCGCAGGTCTTTCCATGCCGGACTGGCCGGAGGGCGCACGACGCGCCATCTCGATCACTCTGGACCCCGTCATCGAGCCCACTCGGGCTGCGATCGCGAAGATCGAGAGTGTCCTCGACATCTTCCGCGAATCCGACGGGATGGCCTTTGAGCTCGAAGGAGACTGACGAACTTTCCCACGTCTGAATGCAGGAGAACGGGAGCGCCGAGAGGGCGCTCCCGTTCGTACATCCGGGGTGGCGCGTCGCACATTCCCGATCTGGAGTTCGACGCACCCCCGCCGTATGTTCGCGCGATGATCTCACCTCGCCAATTCGTGCTCGCTGGCGCCGCCGCCCTCGCGCTCGCCACACCCGCCGCCCTAGCCCAGTCCCCCCTCGCCAACTTCGACGCGTATGTAGCCCGCGGTGTGAAAGACTGGAACGTGCCCGGGCTCGCCATCGCCGTCGTTAAGGATGACTCCGTGGTGTTCGCCAAGGGGTACGGCGTGCGCAAGCTCGGCACACAGGATTCCGTGAACACGCACACGCTCTTCGCCAACGCTTCCACCACCAAGGCCTTCACGTCGTTCGTGGTCGAGCTCATGGCGGACGAGGGGAAGCTGCGCATCGACGCGCCCGTGATCACCTACATGCCCGCGTTCCGCCTCTCCGATCCGATCGCGACGAGGCAGATCACCGTGGCCGACCTACTGTCCCACCGCACAGGCGTCCCCGAGGCCGATTACATCTGGTACGACGACACGGCGTCGTTCACCGAGATCATGCGGCGGTTGAGCTACGTCCCCTTCAACGCCCCGGTCCGCTCGCACTTCGAATATCAGAACATCACCTACGCCCTCGCCGGCAGCCTCGCGGCCGACCGCGCGGGCACCACGTGGGAGAAGCTCGTCCACGAGCGCATCCTCGGCCCGCTCGGCATGCGCGAGACCACCACCGGCACGCCGGACGAGTCGTCGCACCGGAACATGGCGTTCGCGCACGACTACGTGAATGACACCGTGCGCCCGATCAAGCGCTACGCCACCGACAACATCGGCCCCGCCGGCGCGATGTACTCGAGCGTCTCCGACATGGCGATCTGGATGCGCTTCCTCCTGGACAGCGCGCGCCTCGGCGGCAAGCGCATGCTCTCCGCGCGAGGGTATGCCGACCTCTTCGCGCCGCGCATCCTCGTCGATGACAAGCAGTTCTATCCCACCGCGAAGCTCACCCATCCGCGCTTCCAGGCGTATGGCGAGGGATGGTTTCTCGAGGACTACCGCGGCGAGTTCGTCGCCTTCCACACCGGAAGCATCGACGGCATGGTCGCCATCGTCGGCCTCATCCCCGCGCACCACCTCGGCGTCGTGGTGTTCGCCAATCGCGATCACGCGGAGCTGCGCCACGCGCTGATGTACACGGTGTTCGACCGTTACCTCGGCGCGACGAAGCACGACTGGAGCGCCGAGATGCTCCCGATGTACTCGGCGCTGCGCGAGGAAGGGAAGCAGGGTGAGCGCGACATCGACGCCGCGCACGTGACGGGGACCGAGCCGTCGCTCCCACTCGCGCGCTACGCCGGGGTGTATAGCGACAGCCTCTTCGGCACCGCGACCGTGAAGCTCGACGCGAAGACGCTCGTGGTGTCGTTCGGCCCGCTCAACATCGCAGAGCTCGAGCACTGGCACTACGACACGTTCATGGCTCACTGGCGCGACGCGTATCGCGGACGTCAGCTGATGTCCTTCAGGCTCGCCGCTGACGGTACGGTTGCGGGGCTCGCGATTGGCGACGACGTCCTCTTCAAGCGCGTGGCGATCAAGCGCTGACGCTAAAGCGCTGACGCTAAAGCG
>JBBRYY010000112.1:0-10352 GCA_038237245.1 Gemmatimonadales bacterium
GGCTTCTACGGTCCCGATCAATTCCTGCGCGATGCGATCGGAATGGTGAAGAAGGGTTGGTCGCCGCTTCCGGGATCGCCAGCGGCGTACTGGTCGTCGGTTGCGCATGAGGATGCTGCGAGTGCGGTGGCCGCGCTCGTCGAGGCGCCGGCGGGTGTGTACAACGTGAGCGACGACATGCCGATCACGCGCGGCGAGTGGGCTGCCGCGCTCGCGGAAGCCGCGGAGATCCCAAAGGCCCCGCGTCCCATTCCGCGATTCCTCGCCGCACTCGGCGGCGGATCGGTGGAGTGTCTGTCGCGGTCGCAGCGAATGAGCAACGCGAAGTTGAAGGCGGCGACTGGATGGTCACCGAAGTGGCCGAGCGCGCGGGAGGGGCTGACGGCGGCAGTGCGAGCGCTCGCTCCGCCATGAGCTACGCCGCCGCGACCATGGATGGCGCGCTCACACGGTCAATCGCGTCACGTGGCATCGCGGGCGCGAGGCGGTGCCCGATGCGCACGAGCGGGCGCTCGACGAGATAGTAGCTCGCTGCAGCGCACCCGACGGCGGCGATGAGATTGACCGGGAATGTCTGCCAGACGCCGAGCGTCGTCGGTACGCCCGGGTAGTAGACGAAGAAGAATTCCCAGAGGTAGAGGCTGTAGGAGAGTCTGCCGATCCATCGCATCACGGAACTCTCGAGCACGCGCCCGACAACGCTCCGCGGCCGCAGCACGGTGCCGACGATGATCACCGGAACGATCATCGCTTCCCAGAAGGTCGGCCGCGTGCCGTAGCGATAGACGATCGCACAATACAGCGCGACGACCGCGAGCATTACTATAGTACTAAGATATCTCTCGACGAAGGCGCGAACCTCGGGTCGCGAGAGTGCCAACGCCGCGACGACGCCCCACATGATCGAGTCGATGCGTGTGTCGGAGCGCGCGAAGTACGTCGGCTGAATCGCGTTGTAGAGCATTATCTCGCGCCACGCTTCGACGTGCCGCCACACGGCGACGAGAATGGCAATGACGACGGCGACCGGGAGCGCGCGCTTGCGCCCCGCGAAGATCAACAGCGCAGGCCAGAAGAGATAAAAGTGCTCCTCGACGCCCAGCGACCAGTAGTGCGATGTGAAGAAGCCGGCGCCATTGGGGCCGAGCAGTGGCGGGAGGTAGTTGCGGAAGAAGAGCGTGGCCGCGACGAACTCCTCGCGTACAACGGGGAGAAGACCGAGCGCCCCGAGCAGCGCGACAGCTCCGAGGTAGAGCAGCGCCGGCGGAAGGATGCGAAAGGCGCGGCGGACGTAGAAGCGCATGAGCGAGACGCTGCCGGCCGTGTCCCATTCCTCGAGGAGCCGCGAGGTGATGAGCAGCCCGCTGATGGCGAAGAAGAGGTTGACGCCGTGGGTGCCGAGGGCAAGTCGATCGAAGATGCTCTCGCGGCCGAGGGCGGCCGAATAGCTGTGCCCGGCGTGACTGGCCATGACGCCGAGGATGGCGATCGCGCGCCACCCGTCGAGCGTCGGGATGTAGCCTTTCAGCGGCGTAGCGGGGGCGAGATCGCTCATTCTTTTGTCCGGTAGCGGACGATGGGATCGGGATTTCTACTCTAAGAACGATCCAGCCACCTACCCGCCACGCGTTCGAGGCGCTCCGGCCTTCATCCTGCATTGGGACCGGTTCCGCCCCGCGAACAGAGCGCGACCGGTCACCCGATTGCAGAGAGCCGGAGAGGACGCCCCCCATGATTGGCGACATCGAGATAGAGCAGGAATTCGCGAGCTTCGTGAACGACAGCAGCTTCTCATGTCTCGTTGGGAAGGGAGTGGTCCATCAGCGCGGGCACGTCGTGCGCGCCTACAAGCCGTTTGGCACGCGCGCCGCGGCGTCTGCGCTAGCGGGTGAGCTCGCGGCGTTCGGGATGAACGCGGATGAGCACACGGGTCTTCGGGCGTTCGTCGCGGTGTTTCCGGATCACCCGCCGCGCACCGAGTTCGCATTCGAGGCGCGGCTCTGGGCGCAGCTGCAGCTGTTGCACGAGCTCGACGCGCCGAATGCCGGCTGGGATCCAGCGGTGAGCGACGACGGCGACGATGCCATGTTCTCCTACAGCTTCGATGGTCTCTCGTACTTCATCGTTGGGCTGCACGCAAACAGCTCGCGCGTCTCGCGCCGCTTCCGTTGGCCCGCGCTCGTGTTCAATCCGCACTCGCAGTTCGGGCGGCTGCGCGGCGAGGGTCGCTTCGCGCGCATCCAGCAGGCGGTTCGCGAGCGCGAGGTCGCCGTCCAGGGGTCGCTCAATCCGAATCTCGCGGATTTTGGCGAACGGTCGGAAGCCCGTCAGTATTCGGGGCGCGCGGTGGAAGAAAAGTGGAAGTGCCCATTCCACCGCGCGAACAAGTCGATCACGGAGAGCACATGACCGTCGTGACGCGCATGCATCTCGAGCCGCAGACCGGTGGCGCGCTCACGATCGCGAGCGGAGAGCTGCTGAAGGTCATCGATCCGCTCGGCGAGCAGGTCTCCGACCTGATGTCCTTCGCGCGCGACGACGTGCGCGAATGGCTCTCCTCAGGGCGCACGATCGACTACGTGAACTCGATCTACCTGACCACGGGCCACACGCTCTACTCGAATCGCAGCCGGCCGATGTGGACCATCGTCGAGGACACCGTCGGGCGACACGACTTCCTCCTTACGCCGTGCAGCCCGGACACCTTCCGCATCATCTACGGGAACACGAGTCCACACCCGAGCTGCTTCGGCAATCTCGCGCAGGCGCTCGCGCCATTCGGCATCGCGCCCGACTCGATCCCGACGACGCTCAACCTCTTCATGAACGTCGAGGTCGCGCCGAGCGGTGAGCTCTCGATACTGCCGCCACGCTCGCGCGCCGGCGACTACATCGTGCTGCGCGCCGAGATGGACATGATCGTCGGCGTCACCGCGTGCTCGGCTGAGCTGTCGAACAACGGGACGTTCAAGCCGATCGAGGTGGAGCTCCTGGCGCGGGAAGAATCGGCATCGGAGCTTGCGCGTAGCGACGCCGCAGCACCCGCATCGGTGTAGCTGCGCGATGGAGGATCGTCCCGCGATAGGGCACGCCGCCCAGGAAGATGCGCGCGCCGAGCGCGAGCCAGCTGCACACAGCACGCTCGGCCATCCAGAGCGGCGCGAAGAGCGGGGTGCTTCGCGGGAAGAATCGCGTCGCGCGCTCGCGACGTCGTCCGACCTCGGCGGCCGCTACGATCGCCGCCGCACCGGCGAGGATGGCAAGCCAGTGCCCGCTGATCGCGAGCGCGACGATGATCGGGAGCACCGCAAGCTGCGCCGCGAAGCGCGCGGGGCGCGCGATCTCGTCGTACGCCTGGCGCACCCGCTGCGACCAGAAGTGTCGCGCGGTGGACGGACGACGAAGGACGTACGCGCCGTAGAGCACGGTCTCACATCCACCGGCGGCGAGCACCGTGCGCACGAGCTCGAGATTCTCGAACATCACGGAGCCGTCATACCCATTCGTCGCCTGCAGGCGCGAGCGGCGAACGCCGAGCGTGCCGGGCCAGTCGCCGCCCGTGAGGCGGTTGAGGAGCATGCGGCCCGAGTCCCAGCGGGCGTGCCATGGAAGCGGCTGGAAATAGTTCTGCGGGCGCACGACGTCGGCCGTCGCGAGCGCGGCAACCACGTGCGCGAGCGACTCATCGTCGTAGCGCACGTCGTCGTCGGCGATGATGACGGCCTCGTGACTCGCGAGGCGGAGTCCGGTGAGCACACCGCCGACTTTCCCCATGGGCGAAATGAGATCGGGAGCAGGTGCGACGTGTCGGATCCCCGCGCCCCACTCGCGCTCGTGCGCCGCGAAAATCGCGTCGCTCGAGCCGTCGACCACGATCACCTCGGCTCGCGCCGCAATCCACGTGATGTACGCGCGCAGATTGGGCGACGTGTTCGGGCGCGAGCTCTTGATCGGGAGGATGTAGGTGAGGGGCGCGCGAACGGGATCGGTCATGGCGTAGACGAAGGCAACAGGCGTGCCGAGCACGATGGCGTGCCCGCGTGAGCGCGCCGTTGGGTGCACTCGGCGATTTCAGCGATGAGGAGCTGCGCGCGCAGCTGCATCGCGTGGCGGAGTGGATCGCGAACTACAAGGCGACGATCGAGACGCGCGCGATCGTGCCGAGCGTATCGCCGGGGGAGATAGCGGCGGGCCTCGCGACCAGCGTACCCGCGCAGGGCGCGAGCATGGACGAGGTGATGCGCGAGCTCGACGCGCTCATCATGCCCGGAATCGTACACTGGGGACATCCGTCGTTCCTCGGCTACTTCGGCAGCACGAGCAACTCGCCCGCCCTGCTCGGCGAGATGATCGCGGCAGCGCTCAACGTCAGCGCGATGACATGGCGCACGTCGCCCGCTGCGACGGAGCTCGAAGGTGTGGTGCTCGCGTGGATTCGGGAGATGATCGGACTGCCGGATGCGTTCATGGGGATCGTGTACGATACGGCGTCTGTCGCGCTGATGCACGCGCTGGCGGCGGCGCGGGAGGCTGCAGGGAGCGATATCCGGAAGCGAGGGCTCGTGGGGCGGGCGGAGCTGAAGCCGCTGCGCGTGTATGCGTCGGACCAGGCGCACAGCAGTATCGAGAAAGCGATGATCGTGCTCGGGCTCGGCGAGGAAAACGTCGTGAGAGTACGGAGCGATGAGCAGTATCGGATGGATGTGAGTGAGCTCAGGCGCGCGATGGCCGACGACTTCGCGCATGGATTGCGGCCGATGGCCGTGATCGCGACCGTCGGGACGACGTCGACGGCCAGCATCGATCCCGTGGCCGAGATCGCGGAGGTGTGCCGAGCACACGACGTGTGGCTGCACGTCGATGCGGCGTACGGCGGCGCGCTGGCAATGCTTCCGGAGCGTCGCGACGTGATGGCGAGGGCGGAGCTCGCCGACTCGGTGGTGGTGAACGGACACAAGTGGCTGTTCGTGCCGCTCGACTTCAGCGCGTTGTTCTCGCGTCGGCCCGAGGTGCTGCGCTCGGTGTTCGCGCTGACGCCGGAGTACCTGCGCGGCGATGCGGATTCGAAGGGTGCGCACGACGTCGTCAACTACATGGATTACGGCATCCAGCTCGGCCGTCGCTTTCGTGCGCTCAAGGCATGGATGGCGATTCGCTCGTTCGGTCGTGAGGGAATGGAGGCACGGATCCGCGAGCATTGCCGGCTCGCGAAGCTGTTTGCGGGGTTTGTGGAGCGCGAGCCCTACTATAGTATTACCGCGCCGGTGACGATGGCCGTCGTCTGCTTCCGTTTCGCGCCGCCGGGAATGGACGCGACGAGCTGTGATTCGCTGAACGAGCGGATTGTGGAGGCGGTGAACGCCGCGGGCGACGCCTACCTTACCTACACGACGCTACGCGGCCGGCGCGCGATGCGCATCGGGGTCGGCAACGTGCTTACGGCTCAGCGGCATATCGAGCATGTTTGGCGAAGGATTCGAGATGAGGGAGAGCGGCTTTCCCGCACCTGAGGAGTTGCGCGATGGAGCAGAGCGCGTCACGTGGACCGGGCGTACGAATCCCGCCGCCACTTCTGTTCGTGATGCCGTTGCTGACCGGCTTCATCATCCAGCACTTCCTGCCGATCCGCATCGTGACGGGAGTCGGGCCGGCAAAGATCCTCGGTATCGTCGGAGAAATCGAGATCTTGATCGGAGCGTCGCTCATGGCGTGGGCAGTGGCGACGTTCAAGCGGCTGCGGACGCCGATCATTCCGATCCACCCCGCGCGCACGCTAGCATCCGTGGGACCGTACACGCTGACGCGCAATCCGATGTATCTGTCGCTCGCGCTCATCTCTCTGGGGATCACCTTCGTGGCGAACGCCTTCTGGCCGCTACTCTTTCTGCCGGAGGCGATCGTGCTGGTGTATCTGTTGGTGATCAAGGTCGAGGAGGCATATCTCGCGCGTGAATTCGGCGAGGCGTATGCGGAGTACCGCAGGCGGGTGCGGCGCTGGATCTAGCGCGCGCCGCGGTAGACGTTTTCGAGCAGCATCAGCACGATCGCGAGGAAAAAGACAGGCGCGCGCCAATGCGACGGGAGCGCGGTATGCGGAAGAACGAACGCCGCGAGCGCGATGCAGGCGAGTGTGCCCACGGTGAGCGTCGCGTCCTCGACGAAGAGTCCCCACAGCTCGGCCAGTGCAATGCGAAGTGCGTTCATGTTGCGACCCGCGCACGTGCACGCGCACGTGCGAGCGTGACGGCAAGCGCGGAAAAGAGCACGAGCAGAGCGATCATCGCGAGGAGCGCGAGATCCTCATCGGGCCAGGGAAACGCGAGCCCTTCACCGATCCAGAAGACGCCGAACGCCGTGAGCATGATGCCGACGGTGAACTTAAGCATGTTCTCGGGCACGCGTGACAGCGGGCGATGAAGGACGAAACCGAGCGCAATGACGAGCGCCGTGGCGAGCGCGGCACCGAGACTGGCGACGAGGAGCGAGCCGCCCGCGCCGATCGCGAGGACGGTGAAGGTGACCTCGAGCCCTTCGAGTGAGACCGCCTTGAAGCACGCCAGGAAGGCGATCGTGTCGAACTTCGCGCGGGCGGGCTGTCCGCTCTCGAGCATGAGCTCCTTTTCCTTCTCATAGATCTTCGCCTCGTCGTGCATCGAGATCACGCCGGCCGCGCGCAGGATCGCCTTGCGCAGCCAGCGGATGCCGAAGAGCAGAAGGAGAACTCCGACGATGAGCTGCAGCGTCGTGATCGGAATGCGACCGAGCGCGGGACCAAAGATCCCGACGAGCGCCGCGAGAAAGATCGCGCTGGCGGACGCGCCGAGCAGGGCTGAGCGCCATCCGCGCGTGGTGCCGACGGCGAGGACGATGGTGAGCGCTTCGACGCACTCGACGAGCGAGGCGAGGAAGGCGGCGATGAAGGCGGTGCTGGCGTGGAGCCATGACATGTGTTGAACCTTTGTAGAAAGCGAGTCGGTCGATCAGGGGAATGTCACGCGCGCCTGCAGTAGCTTTCCCCGGGGGCGCTCCACGGATGTGCGATTCTCCTGGATTCCTCCGTCGGCGATGCGTTTCAACAGGCTGTCGACGCGTGTCCCGGGCACGAGAGAGCCCGCGAACACTACCAGGTGCGCGGATGGGGCGGCGCGCATGACCTTGAGGAGCGTGTCCATTGCGGCATCATCCACTCCACGAAGCGATCGTGCGCCGGTAGAGATCGCGACGGCGTCGAATGTCACCGCCGGAAGATGCAGCGCATTGGCGAGCTCACCTCGCATGACCTGTTGGGTCTGCGCCGTCAGTGTGTCCTTCGACGCATATCGCGCCACGATCTGCGGCGCAGCGCTGTCGCCTCCAAGGCTCAGTGTGAAGCTCACCATCCGCATCGAGTCCGGCCATGCGAGGACGCCGAGTGCCTTTGCGACTGACGCTCGCAGCGCCGTCAGCTGCAGACCGGGATCCGCGCGGGCGGCGCTGTCGGCCTGCGCGCCGGCGTTCACGCGCGTTGGATCGTGCGTTTCGATCATCGTCGCGAGATGGCCGAGATCCTGACTCGAGGCCGGGAGCTGCTCGAGCACGAGATCCACCGGTTCGTTCGCCAGCGTAGCCGCGCGCAACTCGAAGGCGCGGCGAGTAGAATCGTCGAACCAGCGGGTGGTCGCGACGTTGAGAATCACCTGCGTCCGGTTCTGTCCGAGCGTGACGTCACGGCTCACGATGAACGAGTGTCCGGCAGTGCTGAAGATCTTCGATGCCTCGTTCACGGCGCGATGGATGCGCGCTTCGCGCGTGATTTGTTTGAGTGACGCGCTGAGCGGAATTGCAACGAGCGCGACGAATGCGAGTACGAGTGTCAGGCGCGCGGGTATCGACTTGAGAATACCCATCGATCTGATGCCCGGCGCCCGCCCGACCCATGCCGCGACTCCGCTGCGCGGCGACTCCCGGTACCAGCGGCGCACCTCCTCCAGCACCTCCACGCGATGCATACCGGCGATGAGCAGTACGATCATGGCACTCATCACGATACCGGCGAGGTTCGCGCCATAGAGAAGCAGGCTTCCGCGGATCACTGGCCAGTTCCATCCTGCCCCGATACCGAAGCCGGTGACTGCGAGCGGCGGTACGAGCGCGACGGAGACGGCAACACCTGGCAGCGCCGCCGCCAGCCTGTCCCCACGCGCGACCCGCACGATCGCGCCGGCGACACCGGAGAATACGGCGATGGCGAGATCGAGGGTCGTCGGCTTCGTGCGGGCGAGGATCTCAGAGGTCATCTCGTGGTACGGCAGTACGACGGTCACCAGCGCAGCAATCGCGATGACGGCCAAGGTGCTTCCGAGCACGGCGACCGCAGTTTGTATCGCGAGTCGGCCCTCCCCGATCGCCAGCGCGAGCGCGAGGCCGAGAACCGGCGCAAGCAGCGGGGCGATGAGCATGGCGCCAATGACGACGGCCGCGCTGTTGAGTGCGAGCCCCAGCAAGGCAATCGCTCCAGCGAGTAGCAGCACGATCCAGTACGCTGCCCCCGTATCCGTCGCCATGCTCGCGAGATCGTCGAAGATCGCACGCCGATCGTCGGCGGAGAGCGGGCCGCGGTTCTCTGCAACATGCGCGGGCGATTTGTCGTCGTCCCGCTCAGCCACCATTCGTCGCCTCGCGCGGCGCGGCATCGCCAAGCGCGCCCTCGCCCTGCTGCATCGCCCGAATGAGATGCACATCCATCTGCGGGTAGGCGATGACGATCCCCGCGCGCTTGAACGCCCACCAGATGGCCTCGTTCAGCTCCGACTTGGTCGTGCGCGCATTCCACGGATCGTTACTCCACACCAACACCTCGAAGTTTACCGCGGACGCCGCGAATTCGATGAGGAGCACGCGAGGATCTCGATCCGAGAGGCGGCCAGGCAGCGCCGCTGCCGCTTCGTGCAGCACGCGCTTCACCTCCGCCAGATCGCTGTCGTACGACACTCCCACGGATGCGTGCAGCCTGAAGATCGGATCTCGCAGCGTGAAGTTCGTCACCGTGTTCTGCACGAGCGTGGAATTCGGAATGATGAGATCCTCCTCGTCGCGCGAGCGAGCAACGGTGGCGCGCAGCCCCATGCGCGAGACCCGCACGACCCTGTTCTCGACCTCGAGTACATCACCCGGCTTGATCGTGCGCTCGGTGAGCAGCAGGATCCCAGCGACGAAGTTCTGCGCAATGTTCTGCATCGCAAAACCGATCGCCACCGCGAAGAACGCCCCAGCCGTGAACAGCGCGCCGAGATTGAGCCCGAGCGTCTGCAGCCCGATGCCGAAGCCGAGGAGGACGATCGCATAGTGCGCGAGACGCAGCGACACACCGATCGTGCCGGCGTCCGTTATGCCTCGCATCGCGAGCGCGCGCGTCATGCCGCGCCGCACCAGTCTCGAGACGACGAGGGCGGCGAGTAGAATGAACCCAACGACCACGATGGTGGTCAATGTCACCGGCGTACCTCCGACAGTGACCAACGGTGCGTTCAGAAGTCGCGAAGTGATCGATGTGTCGATAATGGCTCCTGGAGAGGGGAGAACGTCCCGTACTTCACGAATGCACGACCCGCGCCCGCGCAACTAATGTCCGTCCCAGCCGCTCCTGATCAGGCACCGTCCGCTTCTCTTCGCCTGCGAAGCACCACGCGGAAGCCCGGCGCCTCATCGCCCGGGGTTCGATAGCTCGTGGGGATCGCGATGTCGTTGCCGTCCCGCAGCGCGCCGTAGTGCGGCGACATGATCTCTACTCCGGCCTCGTTGAATGAATCCTGGATGTTGCGATGCAGCGCCGAATACGTGGTCGCCATGAGCTCCGGGCGGCGGGTGAGCGCGTTCACCTCGTACGACACGTAGAAGTCGTCGAGGCTCGTCTGCAGGACGTACGGGGCCGGCTCATCGATGATGTATTCCGTGCGTAGCGCTGCCGCAATGAGCAGCTCATGCACGGTTCGCCACGGCGCGTCGTAGCCGATGGTCACCGTGGTGTGCAGCACGAGCCCCGCCCCCTGCGCGAGTCGCGTGTAGTTGCGCACCTGAGCCGCGAGCACGGTTCCGTTGGGTATCGTGACCTCGACGTTCTTGATCGTGCGCACGCGCGTAACGAGAAGCGAGCGCTCCGTGACATCGCCGATGGCCTCGCCGATCTGCACGCGGTCCCCGACCTCGAATGCCCGCGTATACGTGAGGACGATGCCTGCCACGATGTTGCTCACGGCCGACGACGAGCCCAGGGAGAAGAGCACCCCCAAAAAGAGGGACACTCCCTTGAACGCGTCCGTGTGCGAACCGGGCAAGTACGGGAACGATGCCACCACCGCGAAGGCGAGCACCAA
>JBBRYY010000113.1:0-10250 GCA_038237245.1 Gemmatimonadales bacterium
CGGGCCGACCCCCTTGAAGGTCAGCGACTGAAGTGCCCCGAGTTTCGCGATGGTGGTCTCGTGCTGCGAGAGCTGCCGCCGCGTCTCCCTGGCCTCCCCTGAGCTCATGCGTTCATAGTCGGGCTTCCCGATTCGCAACTCTTCGATGAGTCTGCGCACGGCGGCCTCACTTCCCGGCGATGCGACTCGCGCCTTGTATCGCATGTCGATGTCTGCCTGGATCTCGGCGGCCTTCTTCGCGGCGAGCACGGAGGCACGGTACCCCGCGACGCTCCCGTTATGCCCGAGGTAGGAAAAGCCGTCGCGACTCTTCGCCATGAAGCCCAATCCATACCCGGTCTCCAGAAAACGGTCGGTTGCCACGAGGCCGCCGAACGCGTCATCGAGCATCGCCTTGGGGACGACGCTGTCCGGGCCGTACCCAAGCTCGAGCGCCACGAAGCGAGCGAGGTCGTCGACCGTCGTGAAGATCGCCCCGTTCGGCACCTTGTAGCCACGCCCGTCTCGAGCCTCTTGTGCCGCCGTCTGGTCGTCGAGTGTTCCGTCGGCGTTCACCTCATACCCCACCGCCACATCGGATGCGATCGTGGGATCGATCTCGAATCGCGTGCGGTTCATGCCGAGCGGATTGAACGCGTGCGAACGTTCCCACTCGACGTATGGCTGGCCGGCTACGCGCCCGAGCGCGGCCCCGAGGATTGCGTAGCCGATGTTCGAGTACGAATACTCCGTGCCGGGAAATGAGATGTAGCTCGTGTGAGGCAGTGCAGCGAGCAACTTTGTTTCCCACGCTGATACCGGTCCCGTCCAGAATGGCCCAGCATCGTCAGGCTCCCTCGCCAGCCCGGCCGTCATCGTCGCCAGCTGCAGAAAGGTGAATGGCGAAGCACCTGGCGGCCGAGCGGCAATCTGCCTGACCTCCGGCAGGTATCGCTCGACGGGATCGGACAACTGAATCCGTCCGGCCGCGATCAACTGCATCAGCATGACCGCGGTGAACGGCTTCGTGATCGAGCCGATGCGATAGACCGTGTGACGGTTCGCCGGGCGACGTGTCTTCATGTCCGCGAACCCAACGCTGCGCGTCCACACCAGCTGCGATCCCGCGATGACGCCGACGGTGATACTGCCGATGCTGTCCTTGGCGAACTCCGCGGACACGAGCGAGTCCGCTACCTCGATACCTGTGACCGCGCGGGCAGGTATCGTCTGGCAAACCGCGCGCTCCACTGGCAATGCGCAGGCTGCAGACACGATCAACGCCCTGGCAAGCGCTACGCGCGCTGCGCATCCCTCACGCCGCCTGCATGTCTTCGATGTAGTCATGGGTATCCGAGGCTACGAGAGGAAGTCGGCGGCTGGGCGAAGCAAACGATCTCCGGCCGGAATGTTGCTACGGTTCACCAGCCATGAACTCCTCTCCCTCGGCGCAACTGCGCTCCGCATCCAGCGGCCTCGTGCTCCTCGCCCGCGCCGGCTATGCCGCGAAGGGCATCGTCTATATAGTGATCGGTTCGCTCGCGGCCAACGCAGCGGTCGGGCACGGCGGCGGCACCACCGACCCGAAGGGCGCGGTCCGCTTCATCGGTGACGGCCCGTTCGGGAAGATTGCGCTCGTCATCATAGGCGTGGGGTTGCTGGGCTACATGGCGTGGCGCCTCATCTCGGCGGCGACCGACGCCGAGCGAAAGGGCAATGATCCCACGAGTCTGGCGAAGCGGGTTGGCGAGGCACTGCGCGGCATCGGCTATGGGGCGCTCGGCATCTACGCGCTGAAGCAACTCACGACATCGCCTTCGCAGGGCGGCAACGGGACGCGGCACTGGACGGCAAAGCTGCTCGACCTTCCGTTCGGCCGCTTCCTCGTGATGGCCGTGGGGCTCGGCGTCATTGGCTTTGCGTGCTACCAGCTGTATCGGGCGGGCACGGACAAGCTGAAGAAGCATCTCGATCTCGCCGAGGCGGGCGAGCCGCAGGCGACGTGGATCGTGCGGGCAGGGCGGTTCGGCATCGGGGCGCGCGCGGTGGTGTTCGCGATGATCGGCGTGCTCCTGTTGCGCGCGGCGGCGCAGCACAATGCGGGCGAGGCGGGCGGCATCGCGCAGGGGCTCGCGGCACTCGCGGCAGCGCCGTATGGCCGGTACGTGTATGGTGCGGTGGCGCTGGGCTTCGTGGCGTACGGCCTTTTCCAGCTCGCCACGGCGCGGTACCGGCACATTCGCGCCACCTGATTCGTCGACGTGCCCCTTGCGTATTTCGGCGAAGTCGATCACTCGTTTCGGACCAAAGCGATCAGGCGTTTCGGTCCAAGGCGATCACGCGTTTCGCTCCAAGGCGATCATCGGATGCGCTGGACCACGGGATCGGTTAATTGGCCTGTGTCGTGGTGGGCGTGAGTCGGCGGAGTGAGCCGCCCGTGAGGGTGATCCGGTGCGCGTGATGCACCAGCCGGTCGAGGATGGCGTCCCCGAAGGTGGCGTCGCCGATCATCTCGTGCCAGTGCTCGATGGGCAATTGGCTGGTCACGAGCGTGGCGCGCCGTCCCGCGCGATCCTCGACGAGCTCGAGGAGATCGCGCCGCTCCCGGTCCCCGAGGGGGGCGAGCCCCCAGTCGTCGAGGATGAGGAGGTCGGTTTTGGCGAGCGTCTGCATCAGCTTCCCGTAGGAGCCGTCGGCGCGCGCGTGGACGAGTTCTTCACTCAAGAGGCGCGGCAGTCGCACATAGCGCGCCGAGTGGCCCTGACGACACGCATTTTGGCCTAAGGCGCAGGCGAGCCAGGTCTTGCCGGTCCCGGTGGGGCCGATGATGAAGAGCGTCTGGTGCTGGCGGATCCACTCGCCGCCGGCGAGCTGCAGAAAGGGTCCGCGTTCGAGCCCACGCTTGGTGCGGAAGTTCACGTCCTCCACACACGCGGCGTGCCGAAAGCGGGCGAGTTGGAGCAGGCGCGTGAGGCGGCGGTCGTGGCGCGTGCCGTGCTCGCGCTCGAGGAGGAGCGCGAGCCGCTCCTCGAAGGTGAGGGCCGCGAGATCGGGGAGGCCGCGCTGTTCTTCGAGTGCGGTGGCCATGCCGGTGAGTTTGAGGGTACGCAGCAGCGTGAGGGTTTGTTCGATCAACATACGGGCGCTCCAAAGAGGGGGAGGACAGCGGACGCGTCGTCTGCGACGCACGCCTGGTAGTAGGCGGGGCCGCGCACATGCTCGTGCGTGGCCGGGAGATGGAGCGTGGGTGGGATCGCCTCGAGTGGCAGGGCATCGAGCCCCGTGGCGAGGATCGACTTGACGGCGCGATAGCTCACCGCGCCCGAGAGGCGCGCGCGGACACACGCGGCCTCGAGCCGCGGCCGGTCGTAGCGGCGCGCGAGGGACAGGAGCCCGAGACAGGCGCGATAGCCTTGCTCGGGATGCGGCTGCCGCGCGAGAATCGCCTCGACCACGCGGCCCGTCGCCTCGCCGACGCTCGCGCCCCACGCGATCAGGCGCGACGGACTCCAGTCGAGGTGCCGCTGATGCGCCTTGGGGCGATGCGTCGGCTCGGTGGTATAGCGGCCTTTCTCGGGACTGCGCGCATGCGCGGCCACGCGCGTGCCCTGGTGCAGCACCTCCAGCATGGTCGTGGTGAGCCGGACGGTGACCTCGGCGCCGACCAGCCGGTACGGCACGCTGTAGAGGTGACCCTCGACCGAGATGTGGTAGTCGATATTCACCTTCGCCGTCCTCCACTCCGCGAGTTCGTATCGCCCCGTCGGCAGCGGGCGCAGCGTGGCGCGCTCCGTCGCCTCGAACACGGTGCGCCGGCTCCCGGCGAGTTTCTGAAACGGCCGGTCGTTCACCCGCTCCCGTCCAAAGGCGAGGGCGTGATTCAATTCCGCGAGCGAGTGAAAGATCTCATGGCGCAGCGGCGCCAGGATCTCCCGCTCGACGATCTGCACCGCCGTCTCGACCTTGGCCTTATCGCGCGGATGATACGCGCGCGCAGGGAGGATCGCCGTCCCGTAATGGGTGGCGAAGTCCTGATACGTCGGGTGCAGCGTGGGCTCGTAGTAGCACGGGGAGCGCACCGCGCTCTTGAGATTGTCCGGGACGATCAGCGCCGGGACGCCGCCCACGTACTCGAGCATCCGCACGTGGGCCCCAATCCAATCGGGGAGCGTCTGCGTCCACGTCGCCTCGGTGTACAGCAGGTGACTCGCGCCCAGCGCCCCCACGAAGATCTGCGCCGCGGTGATCTCACCCGTGCGCGGATGGACGATGGGCATCGTCGGGCCCGCGTAGTCCACGAAGAGCCGCTCGCCCGCGACGTGCACTTGCCGGAGCACGGGCTCGAGGGTCCCCGCCCACGTGTGATACAAGCGGCAGAACTGCGTGTACTGGTAGCACCGGGCCGGTTCCGATGCGGCATCCTGGTACTCAGCCCAGAGCAGTTGCAGCGTGACGCCCTTCCGCTTCAACTCCTGATGCACCATCGCCCAGTCGGGCACCGGGCGCGTCGCCGCGGCCGGCAGCGCGCCACGCGTGAAGAGGCGAGCTTCGAGGGCTGCCTCGTCGACGTCCGTCGCGAGCGGCCAAGGGAGCCCGCTCGCCCGAAAGCGCACCACGTACTCGTGCACGGTGCTTTGGGAGAGCGCGAGGATCGTCGCGATCTCGCGCTGGCTCCGGTCCTGATCAAACGTGAGGCGTAGCGCCTCCAACACCTTCCGCATGGAAATCCTCTCAGCAGGCACAGCCTCGCTCCGGGTAGACGTCCGGAGGAGTTAGCGCCTGCGGTGGGGATCCTGCGGCCTCAGCTCATGTCGCCATCGCAATCAGTCGATCTGACTGATCGGCTTCGAGCGAAATGGGTGATCGCCTTCGAGCGAAACGAGTGATCGGCTTGGACCGAAATTGGTGATCGGCTTCGAGCGAAACGGGTGATCGGATTCGAGCGAAATACGCAGGCATCATGGGAATGGTGGGAATGTCATCAGCAATGAGCACCGTCGGCAATGATACGGCATCACAAGCGGGCGCCGGTCTCGGTGCTATGTTGGGAATCGGCTTCCTTGGTATGATGTGGTTCTTTCCAGTTCTCGGAGCGCTCGTTCTCGGTCTACTTCTTCGCAAAACCAGCATCGTTGAGCGTGGAGGAGTAACTGCATAGATAGCAAGACGAGCCTGCCGGCTCACGATGCTCGCTTGGTGGTGCTCTCTTGGTGGGGTTTGCTCCGTCGGGGTCGCTCGCCGGTCATCTAACGAGCCGTTGCTGCAGTCGGGCGCGACCCGCATCCGGATAGCCCCCCGTTGCTTCTATCGTGCGCTGCAGG
Source organism: Gemmatimonadales bacterium (assembly GCA_038237245.1). Classification (GTDB taxonomy): domain Bacteria; phylum Gemmatimonadota; class Gemmatimonadetes; order Gemmatimonadales; family Gemmatimonadaceae; genus FEN-1250. The sequence continues at coordinate 5,301 of JBBRYY010000113.1, forward strand.
CAGAATTGAGCCCGTAGCATGATCGCCCGCTGCAGAACTTGAGCGTTATACGGCCGCTGCATCTGTCTCCGCGTAGATTCTGATCACCTTAGAATCCTCCGATATGTTATCGAGCGTCTACGTCGAGACCACCATCTTCAGCTACTTGACGGCGCGCCCGAGTGGCGACTTGGTCACGGCCGGCCACCAAAGAAGCACGGCCCAGTGGTGGGGCACCGCCGCCGTTCGGCATCGGCTGGTCTCCTCTGCAGTGGTCACCCGGGAAGTACGGGCCGGCAACGCATTGATGGCTGAGCGGCGTCTCGCACTGATGGCCGACATTCCGCTCGTCGAAGTCACCGACGAAGCAAATGACCTCGCTCGCGCCCTGCTCACGGCTGGGCTGCTTCCCGTTGATGCGGGAGCTGATGCCCTCCACGTGGCGGTGGCTGCCGTGAATCGGGTCGATTACCCTGCAACATGGAATCTGCGCCACCTGGCGGGGGCGGTAGTCCGTCGGCGCATCGAACAGGCGCTGCGCGGGCGCGGGTTCGATCCGCCGATGTTGTGCACGCCAGAAGAACTCTTGGCCGATAGCCCAACTGTGGGAGATTGCGATGCCACGTGATGTCGTTTCGCCAGAGATCGGGTCGTACCAGGATGACGAGATCGTCGCCGAAGTGCGCGCGATACGGCATCAGCTCGCCGCCGCGGTTGACTTCGATCTGGATCGCATCTTCGCGCAGGTGAAGGCCGTCGAAGCCGAGGAGCGCGCGCGCGGTCGAGTGATCGTACCGCCGCCGGTGGGCAACTCCGGCGCGGCAGCGTAGATCGCATCGCCATTCACGCGCCGTATAACGTGCGCTGCACTTGACAAAGGCCTATCTGTAGCTCGCTTCGCTCGCATTTTGTTTGATGCCTTTGCAAGTGAGCTGGGGCGTTCGGCAGCAACGGAGATCGCGGAAGATCTTAGTGCCTGCGGATATTGAGATCCCTCTCGCGTTCACCCAGTGCCTTGCGCTTCTTTGGTGGAGCACTCGTACGGCCCGTTCAGGCGCATCGCAAATCCTTCAACGGTTGTTTGCTCGATTCCGGTCGTACTTGTGACCGGTTCGTTTTCCACATCAGTTTCCTTCTCTTGCAGCGTGCAGATGCGCTTGAGCTACTTCGTCGCTGGCATGCTTTTGCTTTGTTCAGCCCTTCAGTCTCTTGGCGCTCAGCAGGTTAGAGGCGCGCGAGCTGTCTGGATTGGGGATCAGCGCTATTGGATCAGCGATGACAGGCGAGATACCGTGCTCTATCGCACACCAAGGGAAGCCGAGTATCTCTCCTTGCTAACCGACTTTGCTCGCGAGGATGGCGTGCTCGACACCATGGTGGCAATGGTCGGAAGACGGCTACGGATGCCCGGACTAAATTTTCGTTTCCAGCCGTGCGGCACTGGTAACGCGTTCTATGCCGCCAGGCCTTCACGCGTGACGATTTGTGCCGAACTTCTGTACGATATCGAGAATGCGGAGAAGCGCGCGGGGACTAGTGATGCTATTCAACTTACCATGGATGCCTTGAGATTCTTCATTGCTCATGAAGTGGGACACGCTGCTATGTCGCGCTTTGACCTGCCCATCACTGGTGATGAGGAAATAGCAGCGGATGAATTTGCCATGTGGCTACTTGACGATGCGCATGATCGCGCGGCGATGCTGGCAGCGAGCACCGTGTTCATCACGCGTGCGTTGAATGAGGAATACACTTATGCGCGTGCGACCGAAGCGCATGGTCTCGACGGACAAAGGCAGGCGCGCATGCGTTGTTGGGTTGTGGAGACGCCGAGTCCTGAGTGCGCGCAGCGCGTTGCGAGAGCGCGGCGCGCGTGGACGCGACTACTCGGGCCACATCGAACGATCCCAAGGCCTCGCAGCAAGTAGCCAGGCTGCCAGTTGCCAGTTTCAGTCGTCGGCAAACGGGGGGATGCTCCCTCTCTCCCTGCTGCTGAACGTGCGCTCCGCCAGACTGGCGATCGGGATAGTTAGGCGCCTCTCCAGGCACGTAACCAAGGAGAACCGATGTCCGGAAAAGACGCTGATCAGCGTCGACTAGCCGGCGAACTCGCAATACAAGCGGAAGCGCTGTCACCTCGAGCGCTGCCGGTCACGTCGGGGGTCTATCAGCTCGATACGCATGACCACCCAAGGCTTGTGGGTTCAGCCGTCCTTGCCATCCTCGGAGACATTCGAGTGCTGCTCACTGCTGCGCACGTCCTCGACCTGCGCCACGAGGGCGGGCTCTGGATCGGCGTCTCCCCCGATATGCTTCCCGTCGCAGGGGAAGTGACGTCGCTGAGCACTGTTGGGGCCACGTCGCGCGCCGACGACCACATTGACATTGGCATTGTCCGCCTCGAAGGCGAGGCGTGGGGGGCAGTTTCCGCTCATAGCTTCGCATCCTGGGATGAATTCGACATCCGTCCACAACTCGCCGCGTCCCACACTTTTGGCTTGATTGGATATCCTGTGTCTAGGAACAAGCACCCCGTCGAAGGTGAGCGGATCATCGGCGTCGCTTATCGAATGGCGGGCCTTGAGTGCGATCTAGATGCGTATCGAGCAACCGGTCACGACGTCGAGTCCGCTCTGCTAGTAGGATTCAAGCAACAGGAAATGTGGAGTCCAGACGGTATGAAGACCGCTCCTGATCTGTACGGCGCGAGCGGCTGTGGCCTTTGGCGGTACGGCCGTAGCCTTCGCGATGCAACAGGTTTCGCTAAGCTCTCTGCCATAGCCGTGGAATGGCAGCGCCGTGGACGGCACCGGTACATCCTCGGTACGCGTCTCCACATTGTGGTCGCGGCATTGGTCGAGAAGTATCCGGACGTGAGAGAGTTCGTCGGGCACAGCTTGCATGGGGCCTAACGCGCGCAGGAGACGTGCCGTGCGCTTGGACCTTGCTGGTTTGCATGCGCGATCGGGTTTCAGCGCGCCAGCGGCCGAACGTGCGTTGCTGCTGCCAAGCGAAATCAATGAAGCTCGCTTCGCTCGCTATTTGTTTGACTCGCTTGCAGCAGAACTTGGGCGTTATGCCGCAACACAGAATGGTGGCGGGTAAAGTGGATCAAGCATCCCATTGGGAGCAGGTCTATCGCACGAAGGGCCCGGACCAAATGAGCTGGTTCCAACCCGAGGCGAGACTGTCGCTCGAATTGATTCTGCAAGCGGCCCCCGCACGCGATTCGGCAATCATTGATGTGGGCGCCGGCGCATCGACGTTGGTGGACGGTCTCGTCACCGCCGGATATGGCAGACTTACGGTGCTGGACCTCTCCGTGGCCGCACTCGCCCAGGCGCAGAAGCGCCTCTCGGATGCCGGATGTTCAGTGGTCTGGCACCACGCCGACATCCTGACGATGGAATTGCCCGTCTCCGAATTTGATGTCTGGCACGATCGGGCCGTCTTCCATTTTCTTACAGACGCGGCAGATCGCGCCCGATACATCGCTCAGGTGCGCCACGCGGTCAAGCCAGGTGGGTTTGTGCTCGTGGCCACTTTTGCGGACGACGGTCCGACGCGATGCAGCGGCCTCGACGTGGCGCGCTATTCACCGGAGACGCTGCACGGCGAGTTCGGCAATGACTTTCATCTCGTGGAAAGCCGCCGCGAGGAGCACAGCACCCCTTGGGGCACCCCGCAGATATTCACGTATTGTCTGTGTCGTTACGAACCACAGGCTTTGCTGCGCCATGCGGCATAACGTGCGCTGCTGCCGACAAAGGCGCTACTGTAGCTCGCTTCGCTCGCATCTATTAGGAGCCTTTGCAGCAGAGCTGGGGCGTTATGTGGCCACCGGCATTGCAACATGGTATAGTCTCATCATGTCTTCCGACGACCTGCTGTCCTTCGATGCCGGCCTACTAATCGACCCATCGATTGCAGATGATCCGGCTAGCGTGGCGGCGCTTACGGAAGGTACCTATCGCAGCAACTGGAGTCGGCTGAAGGTTGCTGCCTATTCAACGACATTTTGTAGCGTCGCGAATATGGCGAACCTGCTGCTCCCGGCGGCAGGACGAATCGTCGAGAATATCGATCATCCCGCCGAGCGGGCGTTCATGCTAGGGTTCAATCATAACCGTCTCGTCGGCGGTCCGGCGCTTGGGGCCATTGGCCTAATCGCCTTTGCGCAGGAAAGTTTCGTGCGCCTCGCATATCAACTGGCGCTTGAGCTGCGGCTTCAGCGGAGTCGAGCCGTTCGAGCAAATGGGCTAGAGGAGACGCTCGCCATTCGCATTGCCGATTTCGAGCAGAAGACATTCGGCGAACGGTGTCGTGCCCTCCTTGCCGAGTTGCGTGCCCCGAATCCACGTGGTTCTCTTCAGAAGTCCTCTGATCTCATGCTGTTTCGCAATAGCATTGCGCACGACTCTCCGCTGCTTTCGGATGTAGCGGGCAAGGAGATCGTAGCGACTCGCGGAAAAGCTCAAGAGCGCCGCAGCGTGATCGGTTCATTTAGTACGTTGGAGTCCGAGACATGCCCAGTTCGTCTTCGTCACATCAAGTCAGCTATTGACGCGCACGATGAGTTAGTTGAGTACTGCCTTCGTCAAGCGACGCGCGCTGGATGGGTCGCGGCAATCGATGGGTTCGCAGACGGGATTGGCCTGCGAATGAAGGATGTCTACAGCAGGGACGGTTGGTACAAGACGCTCGGGCAGTTGTCCCGCCACTGGGAAAAGGAGTTTCAACCCCACGCTACGGCTTCGCTCAGCTCGCTGATCGAAATGCGCAATGCTCTCAATCGCAGAGCCGCAATGCGGAGATCTTAGAGCGGGCCACATAACGTAGTAGAGATTCTTGCCGCGCGGAGCCGCGGCAAAATCGGCTGGTGAACACAATCCGCCGGTGAGGGGTGGCGAGGAGCCGGCCCCTTGGACTTTCAATCAAGTGCGGCGGATCTCGGACGCTCTTAACGAGACG
>JBBRYY010000114.1:0-10229 GCA_038237245.1 Gemmatimonadales bacterium
CAGCCGAACTTCTGCCCCACTCCCGCGCGCGTCACCTCTCCCGACTCGCTCCCCGATCTCCGCCCCCCGCTCGTCCCCCAGCCGAAAGTCGTTCGCGGACTCTACGTCAATCGCTGGGCCGCCCTCGGCGACCGCGGCTGGGAGCTCATTGCTCTCGCGAGCCGCACAGAGGTCAACGCGCTCGTCATCGACGTGAAGGATGACCGAGGTTTCGTGCTCTATCGGTCGCGCGTGCCGCTCGCGCAGGCGATCGGCGCGGACACCAACCGCCCGATGTCGCATGCGCGGCTGCGCACCATGCTCGACTCGATGCGCGCACACCACATCTATCCGATCGCGCGCATCGTCGTCGCGAAGGATCCGCTGCTCGCGAGCACCAAGCTCGAGTGGGCGATCCGCCGGAAGGCCGATCCGTTAACGCCGTGGCGTGACAGGAAGGGGAATCCGTGGCTCGACCCGCACCAGGACGGCCCCTGGCATTACGCCGCCGACCTCGCGTGCGAGGCCGTCGATCTCGGCTTCAGCGAAATCCAGTTCGATTACGTTCGATTCCCTGATGACAAGCGACTCGTTTCCGAAGCGACCTTCCCGCTCTCGCGCGGGCGACTGCGCGCGCAGGTGATTCGCGAACAGCTTCTCACCACTCGCGCACGCCTCCGATCGCTCGGCGTTCCGGTCACGGCAGATGTGTTTGGGCTCACCGCCACGGACACTACGGACATGGGGATCGGGCAGAAGTGGGAGCAGTTCGTGAACACCGTGGACGTGGTGTTGCCGATGATGTATCCGTCACACTACAATCCGGGCTCGTATGGCATCGGCAATCCGAACGCGCACCCGTACGAGATCATCGTGCACGGCTTGAAGGACGTTCACCGGCGCTCGGCCGGCATCGCCGGTGCGGCTGCGGTGCGGCCGTGGTATCAGGACTTCACTCTCGGGCCGCCGCACTACACGGCGACCGAGGTTCGCGCGCAGATCGAGGCCGGCTACGCGAACGGCGTGCAGGGATGGGTGCTCTGGAATCCACGGAGCATGTACACGGAACGTGCGATCAAGGCGGCGCCGGAGCGCACCGCTATGCAATTCGACAAGCGACGCACCGGCGCCGCGCGTGCAGCCACAACGAATCCCGAACCAAGGTCGTGATGATGCGTCGTACGATGTGTGTCTCCCTCTCGCTCACGCTCGCCGCCGCATCGCTCGGCGCCCAGACGGCCCAGGCGCCATCGACGCCCGGCTACTCCCCAGCCGCCGCGCGCACCGAGCGCGCGCTCGAGACGACGGTTACCGCGCGCCCCGACAGCGCGAGCGCGCGTCATCACTCGCACGAGCTCTCGAAGGAGTCGCACATTGCGGGCACCCCCGCGCAGGAGCACACGCGCGACTACGTCATCAATGCGATGAAGTCGTGGGGACTGCAAACCGAAGTGCGCTCGTACGACGTGTGGATGCCACACACCACCGAGATCAAGCTCTGGCGCATCGCTCCCGATACGCTCTCGCTCGATCTCGCGGAGGGCACCGTCGCGGGCGACTCGACGAGCGGTCCCGCGTTCGAGAAGATCATCGCCAACGGCTACAGCGGCACTGGCGACGTCAGCGCCCCCGTCGTCTACGTCAACTACGGGTTGATCGAGGATTACAAACAGCTCGACTCGATGGGCGTGTCCGTGAAGGGGAAGATCGCGATCGCGCGCTACGGACGCTCGTATCGCGGCATCAAGGCGCGCGAGGCGGAAAAGCGCGGCGCGCTCGGGCTCATCATCTACAGCGATCCCGCCGATGACGGCTACGCGCGCGGCGATGTCTACCCCGAAGGCCCGATGCGCGGCGAGACAGGCGTGCAGCGCGGCAGCGTGATGAACGACAACGGAGATCCGAGCACCCCCGGCTATCCGAGCCACCCCGGCGCGAAGCGCATTCCGCTGAGCGAGCTGAAGGTGCCGCACATCCCGGTGATTCCCGCGAGCTACAAGAATGCCGCTGCGCTGCTGAAAGGCGTGCGCGGGGCGGACATCCCGCAGACGTGGCAAGGCGGTCTCCCGTTCCGCTACCATGCGGGCCCCGGCCCGGTCGCAGCACGCATCATCGTGCGCAGCGACTCGGCCACAAACGCCATCAAGCACATCTACGACACCTTCGGAATCGTAAAGGGAAGCGAGTTCCCCGACGAGATCGTGATCATCGGTGGACATCGCGACGCGTGGGGTCCTGGCGCCGGCGACAACGTCAGCGGCACGGTCAGCATCCTTGAGGCCGCGCGCGCAGTTGCCGCCGAGGTGAAGAAGGGATGGAAGCCGAAGCGCACCCTCCTCTTCGCCACGTGGGACGCGGAAGAGTGGGGACTCCTTGGCTCCACCGAGTTCGTCGAAGACGACTCACTTCGCCTGCAGCGTGGCGCGGTTGCGTATCTCAATCAGGACGGCGCAGCCGACGGACCGCACTTCGGCGCGGGCGGATCACCATCGCTGCGTCCCACGCTGCGCGATGTTGCGCGCGAAGTTGCAGACCCGAGCGGCGGTGGCTCGATCTACGAAGTGTGGCGCAAGACGGGCGCCGTCCCCGACAGCGCCGAGCCGGAGATGGATGACCCCGGCGGCGGCTCGGACTTCGCCGGCTTCTACAACCACCTCGGCATTCCGATCGTCGATTGGGGCTATCACGGGCGCGGCGGCGTCTACCACTCGCAATTCGACTCGTATCACTGGATGTCGACGTTCGGCGATCCGACGTACGCGTATCACGCCGCTGCCGGCCGCGTCGCCGCGGCGATGGTGCTGCGTCTCGCGGACGCCGAGATCCTTCCGTACGACTACGCCGAGTTCGCGCGCGACATGCGCGCGCACATGGGCACCACGCTCAAGAACGCCACAGCGAAAAAGTGGACGCTCGATGCGACCGCGCTCAGCGCGTCGATCGATGGGCTCGAGCATGCCGCCACGGTGTTCGCCACCGCGCGGGACTCCGTGCTCGCCAAGGGCTCGCCATCGAAGGCGGTGAGCACGCGCACGAATGCATCGCTGATGCTCGTCGAGCGCGCACTCACGCGTCCGCAGGGACTCAAGACGCGCCCATGGTTCCGCAACCTCATCTACGCCGCCGACGTGGACAACGGATATTCAAACATGGTATTCCCGTCGATCAACGAGGCGACGCGTGCGGGCGATCAGCAGCTTGCGCAGGCGGAGATGAATGACCTCGCGACGCGTTTCACGAACGCGACGGATGCGCTGAACAAGGCGACGGCGGCGCTGCACTAGGCGCCGTCACCCCTCGTCCATCTCCTCCAGACGCGCCTCGAACTCCGCCGCCATGCTCGGATGCCCGAACCGCCGCGCTGCCGCGATCCCCGCGCGCAGCGCGTCCTTCGCCTCATCCGCGCGCCCGAGATGCTCGAGCGCGACCGCCAGCCGTCCGAATCCATTCCCCTCGTCGTCGTACGCCGAGAGATACGCCCGCAGCTGCTCCACCGCCTCGGCGTGCAACCCCTCTTTGAGCGCCTCGTTCGCGAGACCGAAGCGCGCGAGCACATTGTCCGGATGCTGTGCCACCATCGCGCGGAACGTCTCGAGACGCGAGCTCATCGCGCCACGAGATCGGCGATCACGTCCGCAACGCGCTGCGGCGCGAGCTCGGGAACGAAGTGCCGCACATCCGAGATGACCTCGAGCGTCGAGCCCTTGATCTCCGCGTGCAGCCGCTCAGCCACGGCGATTCCGAGGAAGGGATCGTGCGCGCCGGTGATGATCGCCGTCGGCGCGACGATGTCCTTGAGTCGCGGCGCGAGCTCCTCCGTCTCGCCGGAGTCGAGCGCGGCGAGATGCTCGACGAGCGTGTCGCGCCCCTCCGCTCCCTCGAACGGGCGGATGTACATGTCCACCGAGTGGCCGCCGCGCTGCACGTCCGAGTAGCCGCGCAGGAGGTCGGAGCGGAGCACCGACGCGACCCACATCGCGGGGAGATAGCGCGTGAGCGGCAGCGTTGCCTTGACGAGCCGTACTTCGCGCGTTGGCCAGCTGTCGAAAGCGACCGAGCTGACGAGTCCGAGCCGCGCGACGCGCGTGGGATACCGCACCGCCAGGTACTGCGCGATGCCGCCGCCGAGATCGTGTCCGACGATCGTCGCGAAGGAAATGCGCAGCACGTTCAGCAGCGCGAGCACACGCTCGGCGTGCGCCTTGATGCTCAGATCGCGCCCTTCGGGGCGATCGCTGCGGCCGTAGCCGAGCAGGTCGATGACGACGACGCGTCGTCCCGGTGGCACGAGCGGCACGACATCGCGCCAGATGTGCGACGACGTCGGGAAGCCGTGCAGAAACACGATCGGCTCGCCGTCACCACCACTTCCTGCTGCGTAGTAGTAGAGGCGAACGCCGCCGACATCTACGAATTCACCTCGCATGGATGCATCGTGACAGGTGCAGACGCGGGCACACCTGATGGCGGCCTGCGTTCGTGCTATGCATGCGCGAGCTGGCGTGCATCGGCGTCCCACGCGACTATCCGTCCCGCGATCGCCGAGGCAGCCACGGTGTAGGGCGATGCGAGATAGAGCTGGCCGGGGCCCGAACGGCCGGGGAAATTGCGATTGATCGCGGAGATCGTGACCTCGTCGCGCGTGCGCGACACGCCGGGCCCCGCGTTGATGCACGCGCCGCACGACGGCTCGATGAGCGTCGCCCCCACCGCCGCGAACACCTCGTCGTAGCCCTGCGCACGGCAGTACGCGAACACTTCCTGCGAGCCGCACTGGATGAAGCAGCGCACACCTTCCGCCACCTTCTCGCCGCGCTCAAGCGCCTCGCGGAACACCTTCGCGTACATGTCCATGTCGGCCTTCTTTCCAGCAGTGCACGAGCCCGCATAGGCGATGTCGATGCGCACGTCGCCGTGCTTGTCGTCGATGTGAATCCCGTTCCCCGGATCGCCGGGAAGCGCGATCATCGGGCGGATCGTCGACGCATCGATCTCGATCTCCTCGACGTACGTCGCGCCCTCGTCGGAGTAGAGCCCTTCACACAGCGCGCGCGCGGCCTCCGCGGTCATCCCGCGCTGCGCGACGAGATACTCCACCGTCTTCTCGTCCGGCGCGATGATCCCGGTGAAGGCGCCAACCTCCGCCGCCATGTTCGTCATCGTCGCGCGCTCGTCCACCGACAGCGCCGCGACCGCGTCGCCCGCGTACTCGATGATCTGGCCGATCGCCGAGCCGCCCTTGATGTAGGGGTGGCGCAGGATCTCGAGCATGAAGTCCTTCGCGGTAACGTTACGAGGCTTCTTCCCGCGGAGCGTCACGCGGAACGTCGGCGGCACCTCGACGCGCACATCCTTCGTGATCCACGAGTTGAAGATCGCCGTCGTTCCGACACCGAACGCGATGCACCCCACCGCGCCCGCGTGCGGCGTGTGCGAGTCCGAGCCGATGATGATCTGCCCGGGCTCCGCGTGCGCCTCGAGGATCTTCGAATGGCAGATCGCCTCCGAGCCCTGCGCCGACAGCGCGCCGTGCAGATTCTGCCTATTGAGCTCGCCGTACAGCTTGACGCCCTTCTCGCCCGCGAAGATTCGCTGCTTCGCCTCGAGCTGGTTCGCGACATCGAGCAGCCCCATCTCGATGTGCTCCGGCCGCATCACCTGCGACAGGAACGTCAGATGATCGCGGAAGAAGAACACCGACTTCGGGTCGTTGATCGGCTCATCCTTGCCGACGAGCGCCTCGAAGAAGATCGCCGCCATCGGCGTCACGTACTCGTGGCTGAAACGAATGTCCGTGCGCACGAAGCCCTGATCACCCGGCTTCACCGCCGCGATCCCGACCTTCTCCTTCGCCGCGTCGAGCACCCAGTGGCGCGCGAAGATCTTTTCGGCGACGGTCATCGGCTTCTTCGGCGTCGTCACCACCGGCACTTCGACCAATCCCTGCAGCCGCGCGACGTTGTAATTAAACAGCCCCCCGTACTCGACGATGCCGCGCGAGATCCCGCCTTCGCCGCGCGTCAGCTCCTCGAGCGCGATTTCCTCTCCGTTCCGAATGCGCTCGATGAGCGAGAAGTCCGTCGAGGTGAAGACGCCGAGGTTCTGGCAGTTCTCGCGGTAGATACGCTCAATGCTCTCGGCGATGACGATCTTGATCCCCGCGTGCATCTCCGCGTACGGCGACGCTTCGCGCGATGAGCCCTTGCCGCGCCGGGCGCCGGCTGCACTCGCGACGAACCCGCCCGCGCGCACGGAGCCGCGCACCATCGGGAATTCCTCGCCAGCCTTGAGGCCGAGGTAGGGAAAGTCGCCAAGCGTCTCATCGAAGTAGTAGCAGATGTACGCCGGGGTGATCTCGTCGGTCGAGATGTTGTCGCGGAGCTTCGGATGCGTCGGCGAGCCGACCGGCGCGGAGGCATCGAAGGGAAGGTCTTCGCCGGCGAGCTGGCGATGGAGCAGCGCCGGATCCTCGGTGAGGAGGAGGACGCGTCCTGAAAAGCGGATGCGGTCGGGGACCTTCTGTACGGCGCGTGTGCGGAGACTCTCGATCATGTCTCGGAAGATGCGGGCGGCAAGAGGCTATCACAAGCGAGGCAGCACGACGACACAACGAAGCCCGGCGAATAGAGGCCGGGCTTCGATTCGATGCACGATCGCATCGTGAGCACGCTGTGTACGACTACCGGCGGTCGTGGCCGCGCTCGCGCTTGTCGTGATGCAGATCTTTACGGTCGCCGCGGCGGTCGCGACGGTCGCCGTGCAGCGCATGCTGGTCGTGACGCTCCGAGTGGCGATCGCGACGGAGCTCGCGACGATCGTGGTGCGCCTGCGCCGTGCGCCCATGAGCGCGATCGTTCCGCAGCGCCCGACGGTCGCTTCGGCGATCGCGATTATCGGAACGGATGTCGCGACGGTCACTTCCGATATCGCGGCGGTCGCCGCGGAGATCCCGTCGGTCGGAGCGGATGTCGCGCGTGTCGCCGCGAACGTCGCGCGAGCCCTGCGCGCCGAAAGGCTGCGGAGCCGCAGCTGCCTGGGCGCGTGCCATGGTGGAAGCACCGGCAGAAAGCGTCATCGCTACGCCCAGTGCAATCAGCTTATTGCGAAGCATCTGTAAATCCTCCAGAGATCGGTGGGCACGCGACCGCTTCATCGCGCCGTTCGAGGAGGTAGACGAGGGGTTGAGGCGGGTGTTAAGGGATTCCCCCGACCTAGCGTTTCGCAAAAAAGATGGTATCGTTCCGCGCCGGGCTGGGCCGACGCGTTTTTGCGGGCCGAGTCCGTTGCTGTTTATAGGCTTACGCACAAATCGAGGGCGCAGTGACAGCTTTGCCGACTCCCAGTAGCCCGATGCCGAGCGTAGCTGGGGTGCCTCCCGTGGCTCCGGCGGCGCCGATGTTACCTCCCGTGCCACTGGAATTTCCACTTTCCTGGTTGCTCGAGTTCGCGCCACCGCCCATACAGTATCGCGCCGTTATCGAGGTGGCGAAGCTGCCCCTCGCTGCGACAAAGAGCTTTTCAGCCCTTCCATACGCCTATAAGCCAGCCATTGAGCTCGCGCTAAGTCAGTTGGCAGACGGCACTTGGAACCATAACATGCTGGCCATCCCCACAGCGCGCAGCGAGCGCTACAAGGGGATCGGCACCATCAGCGCCGTCCGCCGCCTCCTCGAGTACGGATGGGATCGCGAGTCGCCCCCGCTCCTCCAGGCCCGGCGTGTCCTCTTCCGCCTCCTCGCTGAAGATGACGACCCGGCCTACCTTTACGAGCTCGGCGGCAAGGCCAAGCCTGAGCTCGCCATGGTTCGTCATGGACGCCAACTCCTCCGCGAAGCCGCTGCTGCCGCGCTCGCTCAGGCCGGTTACGAAAATGATCCCCGCCTGCGCGGCGCGGCCCGCCGCATCCTCGAGCGCGTCGACGCCTTCCTCAAGTCGCCGATCGCGCAAAAGCCGTTCATCCGCGTGGGCAACCATCACGTGCTCGCACCCGGCGCGTCGCCGCCGAGCGTGCATACGCTGGTCATGCTCGCGCATATGCCGCTCTATCGCAGCGAGCACTACGACCTGCTCGACCGACTCTACACGCAGCTCTCGCAGCCGCAACCGCGGCAGGAAGCCGCGACGATGGTCGGCAGCAAGATCGTTCTCGAGCCTCACCTCGTGCTGGGCGATCCCCTTCCTCATCGAAACGCGGCGGATGCCGACATGCCCGCCGCGCTCTTCTGGCTCGAGAGCTTCGCCCGCCTCGGCTTCCTCCGCCGCAACGATCAGTGGACGAAGCTCTACGAGCGTCTCATCGACGACTGCGACTCCGGTGGCGTGTGGCATCCGCCCAAGCGCACCGCGACGATGCGCTCCGAGAATGCGTACGCGTGGCCGGGCTTCCCGCTCGAGCTACAGTCGACCGCCGAAGAGCGTTGGAGCGACATCACCTTCCGGCTCGGCGTCATCGCACGCCACTCGGGACGCCCAATCAATCTCACGTAGCGCCCGCTTACGTCAGAGGGTTAGCTTTCGCTCCGTAAGCACAACAGGGTACACGAAAATCCTGCGTTCTCAGGCGCTCGCGCAGCCTGCCCCCGGAGCGGGGCAGGGTCACTAGAGCTCCACAGGTCGCTGTACCGCATCCGCACCCCGCTCGGTTTCACCTCGGGGGCATGGAGCGGCAAGCGCGGCACGAACGTGCCACGCGACATTTGCAGTGCGCCGGCCCCATCGAGCGCTCGATGGACTTGCGGCCCCGGCGCCGAGTTCGAGATCATTTTGACAGACATCATCGAAACACCAGAAGCAGACGCGCCCACGAGCTTCGCCGAGCTGATGCTCGCGCCCGAACTCCTCCGCGCGGTCGAAGACGCGGGCTACACCACCCCCACGCCGATCCAGGCTCGCGCGATCCCGCTCATTCTCAACGGGCGCGACATCATGGGGCTCGCGCAAACCGGCACCGGCAAAACCGCCGCCTTCACCCTCCCGATTGTCCAGCGTCTCCTCGGCGGACCACGCCGCGCACGCGCGCTCATCCTCACGCCCACGCGCGAGCTCGCCGTGCAGGTGAAGGATTCGTTCGCACGCTACGCGATTCACAGCGGGCTCGAGATCGCCGTAGTCTACGGCGGCGTTCCGCTCGGACCGCAGGAAACCGCGCTGCGCAACGGCGTCGATGTCATCGTCGCGACGCCGGGACGGCTGCTCGATCACATGGAGCGGCAGAACGTCGCCTTCGATGATCTTGAGGTGCTCGTGCTCGACGAAGCCGACCGCATGCTCGACATGGGCTTCGCGCCGCAGCTCAACCGCATCGTTGCCGACATCCCGAAGTACCGCCAAACGCTGCTCTTCAGCGCCACGATGGCGCCCGAGGTCGAAGCGCTCGCGCGAAAATATCTGCGCAAGCCAATCGTCGTGCAGGTGGGACTTCGCACGCAGGCGGCCAACACGGTCACCCACGCGGTGTACCCGGTGCCCCGCGACCGGAAGAGCGAGCTTCTCGTGGAGCTTTTGCGCCAAAAGGAGCTCGACTCCGTGCTCGTGTTCACGCGTACCAAGCACGGCGCGGACAAGGTGGTGCGCAAGCTCGATAGCGCCGGGATCTCCTCGCTCGCGATGCACTCCGAGAAGTCGCAGGGCCAGCGCACGGATGCGCTCGACCAGTTCAAGAAGGGAACGATCCGCGTACTCGTCGCCACCGACATCGCGCAGCGAGGACTCGACATTGCCGGAATCTCGCACGTGATCAACTACGATGTGCCCGCGCAGGCCGAAGACTACGTGCATCGCATCGGACGCACGGGGCGCGCGGCGGCGACCGGCGACGCCTTCACCTTCATGGCCGCCGACGAGATCTCGATGGTCCGCCTCATCGAACGCACGCTCGGCACACCGATTCCCCGCATTTCGGTGCCGGGCTACGACTTTGGTACAGTCGCCGCCGACGTGCCGGCGGTGGTCGCCTAGCACCCATTACCGCGATCACCATCGTGCTCGACCGAGCCGTGCGACGTATACCGTTTCGGCGGCAGCGCCGCGGCTCAGTACGATGGTGGAGTTGGCCGCGCCGTATCCACGACCGCTCGCGCCGTACGTGACGTTGTCGCGCGACGCGGCGAACGCTACCCCCAGCTCCGCGCGCAGCGGGCGCACGAGCAGCGTATCCGCCCCCGCGAGGATGCGAAGCAGCCCAGCGGTGCTGTCCATGGCGACGGAGACCTTCTCCGCACGCGACTGCGCCGACCCACGCGCGGAGCCGA
>JBBRYY010000115.1:0-10148 GCA_038237245.1 Gemmatimonadales bacterium
CTCCCCGCGCGCGAGCGCCGGCTTGAGCATGTTGCTCGCGTCGATCGCGCCCTCGGCAGCACCTGCGCCGACGAGCGTGTGCAGCTCATCGATGAAGAGGATGACGTTCTTGTTTTGCGCGATCTCGTTCATGACCGCCTTGAGGCGCTCCTCGAACTGACCGCGGTACTTGGTGCCGGCGATGACGGCCGCCATGTCGAGCGCGAGCACGCGATTGTCGCGCAGCGAGTCCGGGCATTCGCTGTTGGCGATGAGCTGTGCGAGCCCCTCGACGATGGCGGTCTTGCCCACACCCGGCTCACCGATGAGTACGGGATTGTTCTTCTTGCGGCGCGTCAGCACTTCCATGACGCGCTGAATCTCCTTCGCGCGGCCGATGGTCGGATCGAGCTGTCCTTCCGCGGCGAGCTGCGTGAGATCACGGCAGAAGTGATCGAGGGCAGGAGTCTTGGACTTCTTGTCCCCCTTCGTCGCCTGCGGTGGAGCGACGTTGCCCTGCTGCGCAGCGGCGCCGCCCTGCGGCATCTCGGTGCCGAGCAGGCGCAGCGTTTCCGCGCGCGCGGCGTCGAGGTTCACACCAGTGTCGGTGAGAACCTGCGCGGCAATGCCCTTCTCCTCGCGAAGCAATCCGAGGAGGAGATGCTCAGTGCCGACATAGCTGTGGTTCAGCTCGCGCGCCTCGCTCATGGCGAGCTCCAACACCTTCTTCGCGCGCGAGGTATAGGGAAGGTCTGGGCCTGTCGTCTGCGCCGCTTTCCCCTTCTTGACCGTCTCCTCGATCTTCTGCTGTATCTCGTCGAGGTCGACGCTCAGATTCTGGAGAACGGCCGCAGCAACTCCCTCACCCTCACGGATGAGGCCGAGCAGAATGTGCTCTGTCCCCACGTACTCGTGGTGAAGGCGGGCGGCTTCCTCGCGGGCCATCGCGAGAACTTTCCGCACGCGTTCAGTGAAGTTGTAGCCGTTCATAATCCCTCTGATGCTGCGGAGTGTCGCCCCGGAGGCGCACCCCTACATGCCTACTTCCGCTGCGAGTGCCTGCCGCACGTAGCGTGCGCGCGCAAGATTGGCTTCGCTCTCCGAGAGCAGCCGGCCTTCCGCGTGGGACAGGTGCGCAGCTTGCGAAAAGATCAGGAGCTTGTTGAGGGTATATACACTCAGGCCGGTGATCAGTTTCAGACCAACGGCCAACCGTACGCCGCTGAGAAAATTCATCGCCTCGTCGAACGTCAGGCTGCGCGCGTAGCGGAGTGTCCCGTATGCTCGCCAAAGCTTGTCTTCAATAATATAACCAGCATCGCGAAGCAATACTCGCCTCGCCTCCTCCTCGCGCGCGATCACCGTCGTCAGCACCTGCAACAGTTTGTCGACGATCTCCTCCTCCGTCCGACCCAGTGTCGTCTGGTTCGATATCTGGAAGAAGTTGCCGACCACCTCACTCCCTTCACCATACAGCCCGCGATAGGTGAAGCCGATCTGCTGCAAGCCGGCGAGCGTCTTGTTGATCTCCTTCGTCAACACGAGCCCCGGCAAATGGATCAACGCGCTCGCCCGCAAACCGGTGCCCGTGTTCGTCGGGCACGAGGTCAGATAGCCGAATTCGTCGTGAAACGCGAAGGGGACGCGCTCGCCCAGCTCCTCGTCGATCCGCTGCATGTCCGCGAAGGCATCCGCGAGGTTGAAACCCGAGCGCAGCGTCTGGAGACGGAGGTGATCCTCTTCATTTACCATGACGCCTACTCCGTCGCCAAGAAACACGGCGGCGCCGCTCCGAACCGGGTGCTGGACGTCCAGCCCCGCCAGCTCCTTGCTGATCAAATGCCGCTCATGAAGGAGTAGTCGGTCGTCTGAGCCGAGCTCATCAACGCGCACCAACAGATTCGCGCGCAGGTGCGGCGAGCTTTCCACCGCCTCCCGCACCCGCGCCAGGATGCGCAGCCGCTCCCCGTCTCGCGCCCGCCCGGGGAAAGCAAAGCCCTCCAGGTTGCGAGCAAGCCGAATCCGGGTGGACAGCACGATCCCGGCATGGTCGCCCGAAGCGTCCAGCCAGTTGACCCCGCCATCCGGCAGCAGCGAGAGGTCGAGCGTCATTCCATCACCTTCAATTGGTCGCGCAGCTTCGCCGCTTCCTCGAAGTGCTCCTGCTCCACCGCGCGCCGGAGCCGCGTTCGAAGCTCCGTCGCCACCGTCGCGCCCTCCTCCACCCCACCCTCGGCCGGCGGACGATAGCGCTTGCCCTGATGCTTCGATGTGCCATGCACCCCGCGCAGGAGGTCGCGGATCTTCGCCTCGAAGGCGCCATAGCAGTAGGCGCAGCCGAGGCGGCTCGTGTTCCGGAAGTCGCGCAGCGTGGAGTTGCAGAAGGTGCAACGCCAGCTCTCGCTTCCGGCGAGCAACTGCTTCTGCTGCACGGCCTGGATGAAGTCCGCCAACGGCTGCTTCGGCATGGTGACGTGCGTCTCGATGCCGCGCTCCGCTGCGCACTTCTCACACAGGTTGAGCTGACGCACCGGCGGATCGGTGACCTGCGTAACCTGCACCACCGCATCGCGCTCCTTGCAACTATCGCACAGCATCAGGGCAACACCTCCCGCACATCCGTTTCCTGCAACCGGCCATCCTCCAGCAGTAGCGCCCGGTCGGCGCGCGCAGCAAGCGCCTTGTTGTGAGTAACGACGACCATGGCGATGTTCAGGTCTCGCACGAGCTGGGTAAACTGCTCGTGGAGCCGTTCGGCGTTCGCGTGATCGAGATTCCCGGATGGCTCGTCCGCGAGGACCACCACCGGATCGACCGCGAGCGCTCGGGCGACGGCGGTGCGCTGCTGCTCGCCTCCGGACATCTCCGAGGGACGATGCGTGCTCCGCGCGCTCAGCCCGACGCGCGCCAGCATCTCGGTCGCCCTCGCTTTCGCCTTCAGTGTGTCCCAACCCGAAATGCGCAGTGGCATCATCACATTCTCCAGTGCGGAGAACTCGCGCAAGAGGTGATGAAACTGAAAGACGAAGCCGACTTTCCTGTTTCTGAGCATCGACAGCTCGCCATCGCCGAGCTCGCTGAGTGCTTCGCCATCGAGGGTGACGACTCCCTCCGACGGCCGATCGAGCGCGCCGAGGATGTGGAGGAGCGTGCTCTTCCCGGCCCCGCTCGCGCCGACGATGGCGATCATCTCGCCGCGACGGACGTCGAGACTCACCGCATTGAGCACATCCACTCGCCCACCGTCGCCACCGATGTACGACTTCGACAGGTTCCGCGCCTCGATGACGTTCATTCGTGTCGAATCGCCTCGACGGGAAAGAGGCGCGCCGCCTGAATCGCTGGATAGAGAGTCGCGAGCGCCGCGATGACGACGCTCGCGCCGGCGATCCAGATCACGTCGCCGAACTCGATCGTGACGGGGAGATGATCGATGAAGTAGACGGTCGGGTCGAGCGGGATGAGCTTCCCGCGATTGATCACGATCCCCGCCGTCACGCCGATCACGACGCCGATCGCCGTGCCGACGACGCCGATGACGAGCCCCTGCGCGAGAAATATTCGCCGTACCGATTTCGCCGGGAGCCCCATCGCTTTGAGGATCCCGATCTCGCGCGTCTTGTCCTTCACCACCATCGTGAGCGTACTCACGATGTTGAACGCGGCGACGAGCACGATGAGAAGGAGGATGATGCGCATCGCGAGCTTCTCGAGCTTGAGCGCCTGGAAGAGCTGCGAGTTCGCCTCCTGCCAATCGGTGACGCGATATGGATAGCCGAGCGTGTCGGTGAGCTGCTTCGCGACGTCGCCCGCCTCCCAGCGATTCGTCGTACGCGCCTCGATCCCCGTCACCGCGTCGCCGAGCCCCGCGAAATCCTTCGCGCGATCGAGATCGATGTACACGTACGAGTTGTCGTACTCGTACATCCCGGTCTCGAAGACGCCGGTAACCTCGAACTGAAAAATGCGCGGCACGATGCTGCCCACCGACGCGTTGAACTTCGCGCCTGCAGGCGAGATCATCGTGAGCTTGCTCCCGGGAAAGACGTTGAGTCGTTCGGCGAGCCGTTTGCCGAGCACGGCACCGCGGTGCTGTCCGTCCTCGGTGTAGAAGCGGAAGTCGCCCGTCGACGCGTGCTTGCGGATCGTGGTGACGTCGGCGACGCCCGGGCCGGCCGACGGAATCCCCTCGATGAAGACGCCTTCGGAGTAGTCGTGCCCCGCGGTCGCGAGCCCCTGTGTGAGCACGAATGGCGCGGCGGCGACGACGCGCGGATTGCGCCGCACGCGCACGAGCGTCGGCTGCCAGTCGGTGATCTTGAGATCCTCGCCGAAGGTGAGCACGCGAAGATCCGGGCTGCCGACGAGGATCTTCTCGCGGAGATCCGTCTGCATCCCGGTCATCACGCCGTTGGTGATGATGAGCGCACCGACGCCCACGAGCACACCGCCGATCGCGATGACGCTGATGAAGGAGAACAGCCGCGCGCTTCCGCGGCTGCGCAGATAGCGCCAAGCGATCGACAGCTCGAGGCGATTCATTCGGGGCGCATCGTCGGGAAGAGGATCACATCGCGGATATGTGCTATACCCGATAGATACATGAATAGCCGGTCGATGCCGACACCGACGCCGCCCATCGGCGGCATCCCGTGCTCCATCGCGCGTAGATAGTCCTCGTCGATCCCCGGCGCTTCCTCGTCGCCGGCGGCGCGGAGCTTCGCCTGCGCCTCGAAGCGGCGGCGCTGGTCGAGGGGGTCATTGAGCTCGCTGAAGGCATTCGCGAGCTCGCGTCCGCCGGCGAAGAGCTCGAAGCGCTCCGTGAGATGCGGCGCGCCGCGCTTCGGCTTCGCGAGCGGCGACAGCTCGAGCGGATAGTCGAGGACGAAGGTCGGCTCGTGCAGCGTGCGCTCGACGTGCGCCTGAAACAGCTCGTCGAGTAGCTTGGGGCGCGACAGCGACTCGGGCTTCGTTACCCCTGCGCGTTCCGCCGCTGCGCGCAACTCCACATCCGACATCGCGAGGGCATCGCCACCGAGCGCCTTGTTGAGCGACGGCACCCACTCGAGGCGCGCGAACGGCGTCGCGAGCGCCGGCACGTTCGCGCCGAGGGTTGGATGCGCACGCACGGCATCGGCCGCGGCGACAAGCAGCTGCTCGACGAGGAGCATCATGTCCGTGTAGTCCGCGTATGCCTGATACCACTCGAGCATCGTGAACTCGGGATTGTGCGTGCGATCGACGCCTTCGTTGCGAAAGTCGTGGCCGATCTCGTAGACGGCATCGAAGCCGCCGACGATCAGCCGCTTGAGATAGAGCTCGTCGGCGATGCGCAGGAAGAGCGGCATGTCGAGCGCGTTGTGGTGCGTCGTGAACGGACGCGCGGCGGCGCCGCCGTAGAGCGGCTGCAGCACCGGAGTTTCGACCTCGAGGAAGCCGCGTGCATCGAGGAAGGCGCGGAGCGCGGTGATCATCTTCGAGCGCGCGACGAACGACGCGCGCACATCGGGGTGCACCGCGAGATCGACCGCGCGCTGGCGGTAGCGCTGCTCGGGATCGCTGAACCCCGAGTGCCGCACCACGACGCCGTCGACCGTCTCCTCCTTTCCGAACGGGAGCGGGCGCAGCGACTTCGCGAGCATCTCCGCCGTCGCGACACGCACGGTCGCCTCGCCGGTCTTCGTGCGAAAGAGCGCGCCCGTCACGCCGATCACATCGCCGATGTCGAAGAGCTTGAGCGTTTCGAACAGCTCCTCGCCGAGATCGTCCTTGCGAAAGTAGAGCTGGATGCGGCCGGAGTCGTCGGCGAGATGCGCGAAGCTCGTCTTCCCCTGCCCGCGCCAGGCGACAAGGCGTCCCGCGACGCTCACCGTCTCGCCTGCATCGGCGCTGCCAAGGGCGGCGATCGCGGAGGCGGCGGTGTGGCTGCGCGCGAAACGATACGCGTACGGTTCTATTCCCCGCGCGCGCAGCGCGTCGAGTTTGTCGCGCCGCGCCTTGAGGACGAAGTTCTGCTCGTCGGTGGTCACGACGTGTGCACTCCCGGCGCTGCGCGCTTGAGATACGCCTCGATGAACGGATCGATCGCACCGTCCATCACCTTGCCGACGTCGGTGATCTTGAGCTCCGTGCGGTGATCGTTGACCATCGTGTACGGCTGGAAGACGTAGCTCCGGATCTGATTGCCGAAGGAGACGTCCGTCTTCGCCGAATCGATCTCCGCCTTCTTCGCCTCGCGCGCCTCGACCTCTCGCTGGTAGAGCGCGTTCTTCAGCATCTTGAGCGCGGTCTCCTTGTTCTTGTGCTGCGAGCGCTGCTGCTGGCAGCTCGTGACGATGCCCGACGGGATGTGCGTGAGGCGCACCGCGGAGCTGGTCTTGTTGACGTGCTGGCCGCCTGCGCCCGAGGCACGGAAGACATCCATGCGAATGTCCTCGTCGCGCACCTCGATGTTGATCTGCTCGTCGACGTCGGGATACACGAACACCGACGCGAAGCTCGTGTGCCGGCGCGACTGCGAGTCGAATGGCGAGATGCGCACGAGTCGATGGACGCCGGCTTCGGAGCGCAGGAAGCCGTATGCGTACTCGCCCTTCACCTCGAGCATCGCACCCTTGATGCCCGCTTCCTCGCCTTCGCTGACGTCGAGCACGTCGACGGAGAAGCCGCGACGCTCCGCCCAGCGGGTGTACATGCGGAGGAGCATCCCCGCCCAATCCTGCGCCTCGGTGCCGCCGGCGCCGGCGCTGATCTCGAGCATCGCGTTGCGATGATCGTCGGCGCCCTGCAGCATCGAGCGGAGCTCGTAGCTGCGCAGCTGCTCCTCGAATCCCGAGAGATCACGATCGAGCTCGCCCGAGAGCTCCGCGTCCGGCTCGGCCTGCATCAGCTCGTCGAGCTCCGTCATCTCGCGGAGCTTCGCGTCGAGCCGGTCGAAGGGCTCGACCCAGTTCTTGATCGTGTTGACTTCCTGAATCACTTCCCGCGCGCGGTCGGCGTTGTCCCAGAACTTCGGCTCGCCCATCTGCGCCTCGCGTGTGGTCAGCGTGACGCGCCTGGTATCCAAGTCAAAGCAACCCCCGGAGCTCGGCGAGTCGCTCATCGTGCCGGCGCAGCTGCCGGGTGCGTTCACTCTCGGACATTGGATCCACTCCACTGATGAAGACGCGCGTGCCGGACAGGTACGCGCGGCGGGGCCACAAACGACGCGAGCCGCTCCGGGCGCCGGAACGGCTCGCATCTCAAATATAATCTCCCATCGGCGCTTCAGCACGACGCGGCGTCGATGCATGTGCGCAGGAGCTAGAAGATCTTGGCTCCGCCCGCGAGCACGTCGTTGAGCGCATCCTGGAAGTGCGTCGTATTCTCGGCGAACTCCTTCCCCATTTGCTCGACGTATTCCTCGTAGCTCTTCTTGATCTCCTCGCGGAAGCTCTCGCGCAACGTACCGTCGCGTTTCCCCTGCGCGTGGCGATCCGGGAAGTACGCGATGATGTCGGAGACGAGCGCGCGCGCGAGCCGCTTCGCCTTCTGATTCGGATCGTTGGCGAGAAACGGGTTGATCGGCGGTCGTGCAGCCGGCGCACCACCGACGTGCGGCGCGGAGGGACGTGCGACGGGCGCCGTGGCGCGCGGCGCGGGGGCCGGTGCGGAGGGCGCAGCTGCAGCGCTTGCGGCCGCGGGCGGCGGCGATGCTGGCGACGTCGGATGCGCCGGAGCGGCGGGGGGCGCGGAGCGCTGCACCGGCGGCGACGCGTACGACGATCCGCCAGGCGCCGACGGCATGCTCGGCTGCGGCGACGAGGTCGGCGCAAAGGGCGACATGCGCGGCGCGAGGGGCGGCTGCGATACTGGTGGCGCGGACGGCCGGACGGCTGGAGCCGCGGGCGGCGCGGGCGGCGCTGCCGCTGGTGCAGCGGCGGGCGCTGACGGTGGAGCGCCAGCAGGCGCTGACGCTGCGGGCGCTGGCGGTGCCGCCGGCGCGACGGACGCGGATGCCGGCGGCGTGAGCGCCGACGGACGAGACGGCATACTCGTGCCGGCCGAGGTGCGCGGCGCGGCCGGTGGTGCAGGCGCGACCGGTGTCGCCGCGGCGCCACCCTGCGCCGCGAAGCCCGCGTGCATCGGCTGCGGCGGCGTCGGCATCGAGACGGGCGGGCGCGGCGAAAGCGGCGGCGCGACGGATGGACGCTGGCGCGCCGGCGTCTGCGCCGGATGCGGAGCGGGCGCGGATGCGGTGAAGTCCTCGTCGATGCGACCGCGCTCGCCGATGGCGATCACACCGCCGCACACCGAGCAGCGTGCGCGCACGCCCGCGAGCGGGATCTTGGCAGGATCGACACGGAAGACCGAGCTGCACTCGGGACAGGTGACGTTCATGCGGCGACGCTCACGCGAGAGTTGTTCCGTTCATCGTTCGGAAACGCCCACCGGCGAGCCGAGGATTGGATCCTGCCGACGGTCGACGACATAGACGGATCCGTTGAGGGTCTTCGCATAGCTCTTCATCTCTGTGGCCAGCTCGCTGACCTGCGCGGGGTGACTGAAGGTCCGTCGCTCGTTCGTCACGACGCCGATGCTGACCGTCATGAGCGGGACGCGGTGCAGCTGTCCCCGCCTGTCCTTGCCGAAATAATAGCCTGCCTGCCGATCCTGTTCGGAATACTGATACGGCACGAGCAAATCGAAAATGGAGACGATCTCCTGACAGATCTCGGGTGCCTGCAGCATCGGCACGAGGAAAATGAAATCATCTCCACCAATATGTCCGACGAAGCCGCCTTCTGGCGAGAGCCCACGTACCACATCGTGCAGAATCTTCGCGAGAATGCGGATGACGCGGTCACCTTCGAAGTAGCTGTACCGGTCGTTGTATTCCTTGAAGTGATCGAGATCGGCGTAGCAGGCGGCGAAGAGCTCACCCGCGGCGAGTCTGGTGCCGATGGCGGCCTCGATCTCCGGCGCGCCGGGGAGGCGCGTGGACGGATGGACGTGGACGTCGCGGTCGGCGCGACGGAGCATCACGTCGAGGCGGATGGCCACCTCGTCATCCGGAGTGTTGGGGGCGAGCACCTCATCGGCGCCAGCGGCGAAGCCCTGCGCCAGCGCGGCCTCCCCGGCGCTGACGAACATTCCCGCAGGCACGACACCGGTGTACGAGTCGCCCTTGAGCCGCACGCACGCCGAGCAGGAGAGATCCGCATAGGTGCGCGCGTCGAAGATCACGACGTGCGGCCGTCCGCGGAGCGCCATCGCCATGAGCTCATCCACCGTGCGGCAGAGGACGGGCGAAAGACCGCGCGCGTCGAACCAGTGCCGCGCGAGCTCGGGGAGCGGCGCGGCATCAGGGGCGAAATAGACGGCTGGACTCTGGGCCAAGCTACGCGGTCCTCACGCTGGCGGACGCCTGGATAGTCCTCGCGGTCGAGGAAGTCAAAGCGTTATGGCACACAGGGATGTCTTGTTTGGACGATCAAAAATAGAAGAACGCAACGGCCAAAATCCCGTAGACGAGAAGCAGAAATGCACCCTCCAGCCAGTTCGATTCGGCATCCAGCACGATGGCTGACGTGATCCAGACGGCGAGCGTCACGCTGGCCACCTCGAAAGTTCCGAAGGCCAGGTCGAGCGGATGTCCGACGAGCATCCCGACGAACACCAGCACCGGGGCCACGAAGAGCGCGACCTGCACGGATGAGCCGATCGCGATGCCGGCGGCGATGTCCATGCGGTTCTTGCGCGCCATGAGAATGGCCGAGCTGTGCTCCGCGGCGTTGCCGATGATCGGAATGAGGACGAGGCCGACGAAGACGCTCGAGAGCCCGAGGGTGTGCACCGTGGCCTCGGTCGCGCCCACCAGAAGCTCCGACATCCATCCGATGCCGCCGGCCACCGCGACCAGTACGACGATGGTGCGCTGCATCGTCCACTTCGGCGCCGCGTCTGCGCCTGGCGTCTCGTCGTACGTCTCCGACTCGAGCGCATCGAAGGCGCTCTTGTGCGTCCCCATCGAGTAGAGGAGGTAGAGGCCGTAGCCGACGATGAGGAAGCCGGCGACGTATTCGGAGAGGCGCACGGTCGCGGCGCGCGTTGGATCCGGATGCGCGGCGAGGAAAAGCGTCGGGACGATGAGTCCGACCGCAGCGATCACGAGAAGCGAGATGCTCGTC
>JBBRYY010000116.1:0-10088 GCA_038237245.1 Gemmatimonadales bacterium
AACGTGAGAGATCGACGACGCCGTATCCCGAGAGCCAGACGAGCCCGTACGCGACGAGCGCATACGCGATAGGGAGCGTGTACGCGAGCATCAGCCATCGAGGCGCACCGGCGCGCCATCCCTCGCCACGCACATTGCGCTGGTAGAGCAGTCGGGTGCTCAGCGCGGATACGCCGGGGCACCACATGAGCATCAGCACGTAGCGTCCACCGCCCAGGCTGAGCGTCTTTGCGGTGCCGAGGATGTAGTAGAAGATCGAGCTGAGCGCGAACGTCAGGATCAGAAAGGTCGCTATCTCCTTTCTGAGCTGTGGCGTAAAGCGGGACTCGGACATGGCTCGCCAAGGTGTGGGGAAGTGCGAACGGCGTGGCGATCATGGCGGCGACGGTGAGACGCGGCAAACGCGACACCACGCGAACGTGTGTTTTTCGGTAAGCTGGGTGGCGCTGGCTCTCGCGAATGGACGCCACCTGAGGTATTGTATACTAGTTCGGTATACCACGGCTGCGGAAGAGTCGCCACTGCCGGCCGACCGCCACCGCAACGGCTCTTCACCAACTTTGCCCGATGACAGGACGCGACGACGCCCATGGATCGATCGCCTCGCCACCGACACACCGCGGCGAGGACGGCATCACGATCCGCAGCGTCTCCGGCGAGGACGAGCTCGAGCTATGCGTCCGCATGCAGCACCGCATCTGGGGCGAAAGCTACAGCGGCACCGTCCCCACGGTCATCCTCTCACTCGCGCAGAAGCTCGGCGGAGTGGTCGCCGGAGCATTCGACGCCGACGGGCAGATGCTCGGCTTCGTCTTCGGCATGACGGGCCTCATCGATGGCGAGCTCTCCCACTGGTCCGACATGCTCGCCGTCGAGTCATCCGCCCGCGATCGCGGCATCGGGCGCCGCCTCAAGCATTTTCAGCGCGACGTGCTGCGCGCCATCGGCATCAGCACGATGCACTGGACGTACGATCCGCTCGTCGCGCGCAATGCCTATCTGAACCTCGTGAAGCTCGGCGCCTACGCGTCGGCATACGTCGTCGATTTCTACGGCCCCGACACCGGCAGCACGCTGCACGGAAACCTCGGCACCGACCGCTTCATCGTCAAATGGCACATCGGAGACGGAGAGCCCGACTGGATCGCTCCCGCCCCGGTGCTAGCGAAGACCGCGGACGACGCGTTCATTGTGAATCCGCAGCACGACGGAAATCCGCCGGTGCTCCTCGATCTCCCGAACGACCCGAGCATCCGCATCGAAATTCCGCCGGACATCTACGCGCTCATCGACGAGGCGCCGGAGGTCGCGCATGAGTGGCGGATGACGACTCGAGAGGCTTTCACCTGGTATCTCCGGCGCGGCTATCGCGTGACCGGCTTCTCTTCCGCACCGGACACGGGGCGGTGCTTCTACACCGTACGCGCGTCGGAGACATGACAATGATCCAGCTCGTCCGCCTCTCGATGAAGGAAATCCACCTCCCGCTCAAGGAGCCATTCCGCATCTCCTCCGGCATGGTCACCACCCGGCGCATCCTGCTGCTCGAGCTGGAGGATGCCGACGGTGCAACCACCTGGAGCGAATGCGTCGCCGGAGAGGCGCCGAACTACAGCTCCGAAACCGTCGACACCGCGTGGATGATCATCGAGGAGTACGTCGCTCCGCGCCTGCTCGGACTCTCGTATCAGCATCCGGAGGATGTGCATCCCGCACTCGAGCTGAACTTCCGGGAGCATCGGATGGCAAAGGCGGCCGTCGAGATGGGCGTGTGGGCACTCTTCGCCGAGAAGCAGAAGCTGTCGCTCTCGAAGCTCATCGGCGGCACGCGCGCCGAGATTGCAACGGGAATCTCGCTCGGCATCCAGCACTCTCCCGCCGCGCTCGTCGAGCGCGTGGGGAAGGCGCTCGCCGAGGGCTATCAGAAGGTCAAGCTCAAGATCGAGCCGGGACACGACCTCGACTTCGTCGGCGCCGTGCGCGAGGCCTATCTGAAGGCTCCGCTCATGGCGGATGCGAACAACGCCTACACGCTCGACGACACCGCACGGCTCGCGAAGCTCGACGCGTTCGACCTGATGATGATCGAGCAGCCGCTCGCGCACGACGATCTTGTGCGGCATGCCGAGCTGCAGCGCGCACTGCGAACTCCCATCTGTCTGGATGAGTCCATCGTGAGCCTCGACCGCGCGGAGGACATGCTGACGCTCAAGAGCGGCCGCATCATCAACATCAAGCCGGGGCGCGTGGGCGGCTTTCAGCAGTCGCGTGCGATTCACGATCTGTGCATGAAGAACGACATCCCTGTCTGGTGCGGAGGAATGCTCGAGAGCGGCGTCGGACGCGCGTATAACGTCGCGCTTGCGTCGCTGCCCGGCTTCACGAAGCCAGGCGATGTGAGCCCGAGCGCGCGTTACTGGGAACAGGATATCGTCACGCCGGAATGGACGATGAGCTCCGCAGGAATGGTCCGCGTGCCCACGGACAAACCCGGCATCGGGGTGACCGTGAACGTCGACCGCGTCGATGATCTCACCGTGCGCTCGGCGGTACTTCGCGCATGATCGCGGCGATGCCCGAGTCGCTGCAGTCGCTCTTCGCACCCGAGGTCGCCGCGTCGCTCATCGCGCTGCGGCGAGACCTCCACCGGCACCCCGAGCTCTCGTGGGCGGAGGAGGGGACGGCGCAGCGGCTGACGAAGGCGCTTCAGGCATTCGGCATCGCGGATGTGACACGTGTCGCCCGGACGGGACTCATCGCGCGCGTCCCCGGACGCACGCGCGGCGGCCCCGTGATCGGTGTACGCGGCGACATCGACGCGCTGCCGATCACCGAGGCGACGAATCTCGATTTCGCATCGGAGACTCCGGGAGTGATGCACGCATGCGGGCACGACGTGCACGCGTCGTGGGCCGTGGGCGCCGCACGACTGCTGATCGAGAATCCGGCCGATCGCGATGTGCTCATTATTCTGCAGCCGGCGGAGGAAGTCGGCGAGGGCGCGCAGGCGATACTGGCCAGCGGCGCGCTCGACGCGATGCAGATGATCTTCGGCGGCCACGTCGACCGCCGCTTCGAGGTCGGGCAGGTCGTGGCGCAGGCGGGACCGCTCGCGGCGTCGACCGACACCTTCACGATCATCCTCACGGGAGCAGGCGCACACGGCGCTCGGCCGCACGAATCGTCCGATCCCGTCGTCGGCGCTGCGGCGCTGATCGGTGCGCTGCAGACGCTCGTCTCGCGGCGACTCGACCCCGCGGAGCCGGGTGTCGTCACCGTCGGCACGATCGCTGCCGGCAGCGCGTCCAACATCATCCCCGAGCGCGCCGAGCTTTCGGGAACGATCCGCGCGACGAGCGCCAGTGCGCGCACCCTGCTCACCACCGAGCTTCGCCGCATGGCCGAGGCGATCGCCACCACTTACGGCCTCACCGCGCTAGTCGACATAAGCGGCGGAACCGCGCCGATCGTAAATCCTCCCGGCGCCGCGGAGATCGCTCGCGAAGCCGTCTCCAACGTGCTCGGCGCCAGCGCGCTCGTGCCGCTCGGCACGACGAACATGGGGGGCGAGGATTTCGCGGCGTACATGGAGCGGATTCCTGGGTGCTTCATGCGCATCGGTGCGCGCGAGCCCGGCGGCAGGAAGATCGCGGCACATTCCTCTGGCTTCTACGCGGCCGAGGGCGCGCTCTTCGTCGGTGCAGCGGTGCTCGCGGAGGCGGCGCGCGTAGCGTCGCGGGAACGCTAGATCGTGCTTCTCCACATATCGTAACGACGAGGTAGTCATGGTGAGCCCCAACGCATTGATGCACGCATTCCGGTCGTGCGCTGCCTTTTCCTTCGCGTGTACCGCTGCAATCGCGTTCGCGATGTGCATCGGCACTCCGGGGCTCGCACGCGCGCAGACTGCGGAGGGCAGCTTCACGCTGGAGCAGATCCTCAGCTACCCATACACGGAAGAGCTGACCTCGTCGGACAGCGGCGCGCGCATCGCGTGGGTGTTCAACCGCAGCGGCGTCCGCAACATCTGGGCGGCCGAAGGGCCGGATTACAAGGCACGCCAGATCACCGACTACCGCGCGGACGATGGGCAGGAGCTCACGCACCTCTCGATCACGAACGATGGCAAGTTCATCGTCTTCGTGCGCGGCGGCGACCACGACGCGAACTGGCCGCTCGACCACGAGCCCAATCCCGCGCTCTCGACGGCGCAGCCGAAGGTCGAGATCTACGCCGTCCCGTTCGCGCAGGGGAAGGATCGCAAGTCGCCGCAGCTTCTTTCCGACGGCGACCTGCCGGTGACCTCGCCGCGCGGTGACCGCATTGCGTACATCAAGGATCATCAGATCTGGATCGCGCGCGTCGACAGCGCCGGCTCGGGGAAGCGGCTTTTCTTCGCGCGAGGCGAGAGCAGCTCTCCGGTGTGGTCGCCACGCGGCGATAAGCTCGCCTTCGTCACGAGTCGCACGGATCACGCCTTCGTCGGTATCTTCACGTCCGACTCCACGCCCGTCCTCTATCTCGCACCGTCGACGTCCAACGACGGCTCACCGCGCTGGTCGCCCGACGGCTCGCGCATCGCCTTCGTGCGGCAACCAGGCAGCGGCGGCGCGCCCGAGACGCTACTCGAGCTGCACCCGCAGCGATGGGAGCTCTGGACCGCGGACGCGAGCAGCGGCATCGGCCATCGCGTGTGGAAGGCGCCGTACACGCTGCTCGGCACGGCGCCAAGCACGCAGGGGGAGGCGAATCTCTCCTGGAGCACGATGGGCCGTATCGTCTTCATGAACTCGCTCGATGGTTGGCAGCATCTCTACTCGATTCCGGACAACGGCGGCACGCCGCTGCTGCTCACCCCGGGCAAGTTCATGGTCGAGTACGTACAGCAGTCGCCCGATGGCCGTTCGACCATCTACAACGCGAACACGGGGACGACGCGCGGGGACATCGATCGCCGGCATCTCTACATTGTGCCGGTCGATCGCGCTGCGCCCACCGTGATCACATCGGGCGAGGGGCTCGAGTGGGATCCGCATCTCGTCGATGGCGGCCGTTCGGTCGCATACGTCGGCGCCGGCGCGCAGAAGTCGCCACTGCCGATGGTGGTGTCCGTGAGCGGCGGCGCACCGCACGTCATCGGCGAAGAGGTCGTGCCGTCGACCTTCCCGACATCGCAACTCGTCATCCCGCAGCCCGTCGTCTTCCACGCAGCTGATGGCGTCGAGGTGCACGGGCAGCTCTTCGTTCGCGATGACGGGAAGCCCGGCGCGCAGAAGCCCGGCATCATCTTCGTGCACGGTGGCCCGCCGCGTCAGATGTTGCTGGGGTGGCACTACATGAACTACTACTCGAACGCCTACGCGGTGAACCAGTATCTCGCGAATCACGGCTACGTCGTGCTCGCAGTGAACTACCGGCTCGGTGTCGGCTACGGCGAGCGCTTTCACAATCCCGCGCACAGCGGGCCATTCGGAGCCTCCGAGTACAAGGACGTGCAGGCCGGCGCCGCATACCTGCAAGCGCTCGGCGCCGTGGACGCATCGCGGATCGGCATCTGGGGCGGATCGTACGGCGGATACCTCACCGCGCTCGCGCTCGCGCGCAATTCCGATGTGTTCAAGGCGGGCGTCGATCT
Source organism: Gemmatimonadales bacterium (assembly GCA_038237245.1). Classification (GTDB taxonomy): domain Bacteria; phylum Gemmatimonadota; class Gemmatimonadetes; order Gemmatimonadales; family Gemmatimonadaceae; genus FEN-1250. The sequence goes on from JBBRYY010000116.1 coordinate 5,636, forward strand.
GCACGGCGTGCACGACTGGATCGATGACTTCGGCAACTATCTCACGCAGGCGAAGCTCCGCTACGAGCAGGGCGACATCAAGCGCGCGCTCGACGTCGCGTGGGCGTCATCGCCGGTCGCGTCGATGGCGACGTGGAAGAGTCCCGTGCTGCTCATCCAGGGCGACGACGATCGCAACGTCAACTTCCACGCGACGGTCGACATCGCCCGCCGTCTCGAGGCGAAGGGAGTGTCGTACGAGGAGCTCGTGCTCCCCGACGAGATCCACGGATTCCTGCGTCACAAGTCGTGGGTTACCGCCGACTCCGCGACGGTCGCCTACCTCGACCGGAAGCTCGGCGTGCACGCGGCTCCGTAGCCGCGCCCGGTGCACATGAACGGGAAGGCGTTGAAGTTCACGCGCACTACTTCCCCGGTTCATCCTGCGTGAACCCAATGCGGTAGTCGCCGTCGACCTGCTGGAAGAGACCGTCACCGATCGGCGTGAATTGCGCGGGGTGTCTGCCAAGCTCGCACGCGCGCGGTCGGCGACTGCGCCTAGTGCGCGTCCGGGCGCACCGAAGGAATCCGGTCGTACGGGATGTTCGCGATCGGATACTGCTCCCATCCCCGGTAGTCGAAGTGCCACCACTCCGCATGGTAGACGGTGAATCCCTCCGCCTCCATCGCCCGGCGTAACAGGGCGCGCAGCCACCGCTGCAGTGATGTGCCTCCTGGATAGTTGGCAAACGAGCGGTCCGATGTCTCGTCGTAGGTGCCCGGCATCTCGACCGGCGCGCCGGTGGCGAGATCGTAGAGCGTGATGTCCGCCGCCGCGCCGCGGTTGTGCCGCGACCCCTGCGACGGGTCGGCCACGAAAATCTTCTTGTCCGCCGGGACGGCGTCCCAGAACATCTTCGTCACGTACCACGGCCGGTAGCTGTCGTGGACGAGTATGCCGTAGCCCCACTCGCGCAGCCGCCGGTGTGCACGCACCAGCGCTTCGGCCGCGGGGCGCTGCAGGAAGGCGCGCGCCTGCGGATAGAACTTCGTGCCGAGGAAGTTGTGCTCCGTCGCGTAGCGGATCTCGAGGTGAATCGTGCTGTCGAGCGACACGAGATCCACGAGATCGGAAGCGCGACGTCCGGATTCCACCGGTGGCGACCCCGCGCGCGCGTCGCGCTCCAGCTCGGCGATCGGGCGCACCGGCGTGACCACGAGCTGATTACCGGACGCCGGCCCCACCGCACGCCGTGGAAACCACACCTTGCCCACGTGCAGCCCGGTCACGGCACCCTGCCGGTCGAACGAGAACGAGACCGGCTCCGCGTCGTACAGCGAGGCAGCGGGAAACGCGAAGGTCGAATCGGTTTTGCGCGTAAGCGGCGACTGGAAGAACCACTCGATGAGCGCTTCGAGATGCCCGCGCTCTTCGAGGATATAGAGAACATCGTGATCCCACCCGTACTCGCCCACGAGCTTGAGCAGCGCCGCGGATGGCAGTGCTGGCTTCGGAGAGGCAACCTTCACGAATCGCCGCCCCTGCGTCACGAGCGTGTCCCCGTGCCGCACGAAGCGCGTGCCGAAGCCGAGTCGGCCGTCGCGCACGAGCGTGTCCCCTCGCAGCCGAAGCTCGCCGCGCGTCCCCCCCGCCGAGGGTTGGAAGACGAGCTGCGCCTCCGTCGATGGAGAATCGGAGGGAGCCGTGATGTACGTGAGCTCGAGCGCCGCACTCCCCGACACGTAGCGTCCCGCCAGTCGTGATGCTTCGGCCGGAGGAACGGGATCTGTCGTCTCCCATGCCGGTATCGCGCGATGCTCGCGGCTCGCGAGCATTGCGCGCAGTGCGGCCTCGGCGATGCGGCTCGTCACCACGTTCGCAGCGTCGATCGTGGTCACGATGGCGACGCCGAGTTGATCGTCGGGGAGCATCAGCGCTTCGGTGGCGAAGCCGTAGATGGCGCCGCCATGGCCGACGGTGCGATGTCCCGCGAGCGTGTCGATGGCGAATCCGATCCCGAAGCCCGTTCGCTGTCCGGCGCGCGCGAACTGCGGCTTCCACATCGCCTCGAGCGACGCGGGCTGCAGCACGCGCCCACGCGCGCCTTCCCCCCGTGCGAACATCGCGGCCATGAATCGGCAGAGGTCGGTGACGGTGGTGTAGAGCGATCCCGCGGGCGATTCCCCGAGCTGAAAGCCGGGCGCCTGGAAGCGCCGGCCATCGTACGTCCACATGTATCCGGTCGCGAGGCGATCGCTGAGCGCGGGGGTGAGCTCGAACGCACTCTCGTCCATCCCGAGCGGCGCGAGCACATGCTCGCCGAGATACGACGCGAAGGGCTGACCGCCCACCCGCTCGAGCACGAGCCCGACCGCGGCGATGCCGGCGTTGGAGTACTTGGCGTGCGTCGCGGGACGATAGACCAGCGTGGTGGAGTCGAGACTCGACACCGTGGCCGAGAGCGAGGGGGATATCGCGTCGAAGTAGTTGCCGACGGGCGGCTCGCGGACGAGGCCGGAGCGGTGCGAGGTCAGCTGCCGAATCGTGATCGGTGTGCCGAACGGATTCTTCGGATGAAAGTCGGTGAGGTAGCGGGTGACGGGCGCGTCGAGACTCACACGCTTCTTCTCGACGAGCTGCATGATCCCGATGTCCGTGAACAGCTTCGAGACCGACCCGACGCGATAGATCGTCTCGGCGGTCGCCGGCGTGTGCTTCGCGGAATCCGCCTCGCCGAAGCCGCGCGCCCAGACGATGGTCCCCTGGTCTACGAGCGCGATCGAGATCGCGGGAAGGCTCTTGGCCCGCATCTCCGTGTTGATGATGCGCTCCAGATACGCGGCGACGTCGGCGTGTGCGGCATCGGGGTGAACGACGTCGGGACGTGGGGAGGCCTGAGCGGCGGCGCGACCGGGAATGATGCTGGCCAGCGCGATGGCGGCGAGCGCAAATGGACGGCAGCGCCACATCGCGCTGCTCCTCTTCTTCCTTGCCATCGATGTCTCCTGAGTCAGCGCTTGCGCGCGCGCGATCGCGTGGGGCGTTCGCTCGAGTCACCGTCGCGCCCCGCGCCGGCCCAACTCCCACGCTCACCGAGCTGGGAGATGATGCGAGCGAGGCGGATCGCGGCGTTGTTCCAGTTGGTCTCGACTGCGGCCTGCGCCGCCTCCGGATCGCCGCGCACGATGCTGCTGGTGATGACCTCGTGCTCCTTTACCGAGGTCGGGAGCTCGTCGAGGAGGACGCTAACGTAGAGGCGTGTGTAGCGCTCGCACTGCGGTTTGATAGCGCGGTGGAGGGTGAGGAGACGCGGGCCGGCGACGGTCTCGACGAACGCTTCGTGGAAGTGGAGGTCGAGCTCGAAGAAGCGCGCGGCGGCGCCCCGCGTGCGCGACTGCGATGCGAGCTCGCGATTGAGCTCGCGCATGCGCGCGGCGATCTCCTTTCTCCGGGCGGGAGCGAGCATCGCGGCGGTGCGCGCGGCGAGTCCCTCGAGGTGCCCGACGATCTGAAAGAGCTCTTCGCCATCGTCCTGGGTGAGCGGGGCGACGATGAGTCGGCGCTCGCGGCCGCGCCCGGAGGAGGCGATGAACCCCTCCTGTTCGAGCCGGTGGAGCGCGCTACGAACGGGAGTCCGGCTGAGGCCGAGCCGCTCGGCGATGACGCGTTCGGAGATGCGGGAGCCCGGTGGAAGCTGGCCCCAGACGATGACGCTGCGGAGGTCGTGATAGGCGCGCGAGACGTTGTCGAAGCGCTCGTGGGAGCCGGAGTCGACGCTCGCAGCGCGGCGCGTCCGCGCGGGCTTTCCTGGAGCGGGGGGAGGAGCGAGTCGCGGCACAGGCGTCAACGATACCGGGTGGCGGAAGGCGGCGCAAGCAGACGTCGGCGGGGGAGCTCGGCGTAGTGCCGAGCAAAAAAAGTGGTCAACGGGTCCACCGTTGTGGTATACCGAAATGCACTCTATGTTGGTCCCGCATCAAGGTGCGCCACAGCTCCCCACCCTCCGCTCGTCACGCTCGACGAGCTCCAGGCGTGCGTCGCCCTGCAGCACGAGCTCTGGGGCAAGGAGTACCACGACGCCGTCCTCAACGCGGAGCCACAACCGTGAGCACGATCCAGACGCCCCCCGTCGCCGCGCCCGCGGGCGAGCCGCTGCGCCGCCTCCTCGGCGTCACCGATCTCACGCTCATCGCGATGGGCACCGTCATCGGCTCGGGGATCTATCTCGTCCCCGCCGTCGTGCTGCGCCAGACCGGCGCGGTCGGACCCGCGATGCTCGTTTGGCTCGCGGCCGGCATCCTCTCGCTGCTCGGCGCGCTGACGTACGCCGAAATGGGGGCGATGAAGCCGGAGGCGGGTGGGCTCTACGTGTACGTGCGCGATACCTTCGGCCCGCTCCCCGCCTTTCTCTATGGCTGGACGAGCTTCTTCGTCATCGCCAGCGGATCGATCGCGACGCTCGCCGTCGCGTTC
>JBBRYY010000117.1:0-9985 GCA_038237245.1 Gemmatimonadales bacterium
ACGCGTGAAAACACGATTCCCTTGAGGCCTATCTCGTACGTGGTAGAGAGCTGCGGCTGCAGGTCGGGATTGAAGCCGCCCGAGCCGTTCGCCTGGTTGCCGAGCTCCGTGGTCGTCGGGGTCTCGAACGCGCGGGAGATGGTGGCATAGGCCGAGTGCAGCGGCGAGAACTTGTCGACGAAGCCGACCATCGGGCTCCACGCGTGCAGCGTGCGCTGTCCCGAGTCGTCGGGATTCGACATCGAAACCGGAAAGTTGTCGTCGACCTCGAATTTCACATAATCGGCGCGAATGCCGGCGCTCAGAGTGTACCGCTCGCCGAAGGTGATCTCATCACGCAGATAGGGGCCGACGCTCGAGACCTTCTCCTGCTGGTCGAGCGTGCGCGCGCCCTGCTCCTTGCCGAGATCCGTGCAAGCCGTAGTCGGCGACGCGAGGCCGTTGCAGTTCGCCCAGTTGAAGCGATGGTCGCTCACGCCCTGCACGTCGACACCGATGCTCGCGCGGTTATCGATTCCGAAGAGCTTGAGCGGCGCAGTCGCGCGCGCGCCGCCGCCCCACTGCCGGCGCTCGAGCTTCACGATCGCGAAGGTGAGCGGATTGTAGAGCGAGCGTCCGCCGCCGTATATCTGCGCGGAGAGCTCGCCCGTCCCCATCAGCGCATGGCTCGCGGAGAGGCCGGTTTGCACCATCGAGACTTCCTTGCGCGTCTTCTTCCGCACCTGCGCCGGATCCGCCATCCACGGCGCGCTGTCCGCCTGTGCCGCGGTGAGCGCGCCGGGGTTCTGCGCCGTGGGCTCATCGATTCCCATCGCCTGGAGCTCGAAGTGCGTTCCGCCCGCGGTGTACAGCGCGCGCGCGTAACCGTTCGTCAAACGCTGCGCGGAATATTCACGATAGCTGTTCGTCGACGTGTGCCCGACGTTCGCCTGGTAGCTGCCATTGTCGAAGGTGCCGCCGACGAGTCCCGTGAAGCGCGAGGTCTCGTACGTTCCGCCCTCCGAGCGCAGCTGCGCCGCGAAGCCGTCGGTCGGCGCCTCCGCGCTCCGAATGTCGATGACGCCGCCCGACGCGTTTCCGTAAAGGGACGCCGCGGTTCCGCGAATCACTTCGATACGGCCGATGGTTTCCAGATCGAGATAATCGAGTGGAGTCTGGCCATCCGCGTTAGTGAGCGGCATGCCATCGCGAAGAATTCGAACACTTCGCACACCAAAGGACGATCGCGAGCCGAAGCCGCGCACCGCTATCCGAACGTCCTGCGACGGATTCGTGCGAGTCGCGACGACGACTCCGGGAAGTCCGAAGAGCGCCTGGTCCGCCGCGAGATGCTGCTGTCCGGGACGCAGGCTGTCGGGGCGCACGCTCGTGATCGCATACGGCAGATCGAGCACCGAGCGGCCGACGTCGCGGCTCACCGTGACCACCGGCGCGAGTCGCTGGATGGTCCGCGCCATCGAGTCCTGCCGCGCCCGCGACAACGTGTCGGTGACGCGCGTGGCGGTGTCGGCGTGCGCCGTCGTGTCCTGCGCACGGAGAGCAAACGGGGTGAGAATCGCGAGTGCGGAAAGTGTCGCAAATGCGCGCAGTCGCAGAGCGAGAGGCGTCATAAAATTTCGTCCGATGTGCAAGGATGTACGTCGTGTGTCACGTGCCCTCGAAATGTCGCAAATATCGGCATCGGGATGCAAATGACGCGCTGTTAGCGCTCAGTGTGCGCGCACTACCGCCAGCGAGTAGGGCGGCAGCACGATCTCCGCGCGGCGCGTCGTGCGATATCGCGGCGGTCGGTCGGGATCCGGGTGGCCATCGGCGCCGTTCGCTCTCCATCGGTACTGTGCTCGCGAGAAGATCCACTCATCGTGCAGCCGCGCGAATGGTGCTCCCGAACTGTCGCCGGCGCCGGCGCCGGCGAAACGAAGTCGTGCGGTACGCGCGTGAGCCGCATCGCGGTTGACGAGGAGCACGGCCCAGCGGCCATCGGGTCGCTTTACAGCGAAGGTCGAGAGGAGCGTGTCGCGCGCACCGCCCGCGAGTGTCGACGACGCGGCGTACATCGGGTGCGCGCGCGATCCCGCCTCGAGCCACTCGTGCGTGATGAGATGTATCGCGTGATACGCGGCGACCGGATACCGGATGTCACGACGGCTCGTGGCGAGAAAGAGCGCGTTGTTCCCCCACGCGCCGCAGCGCGGATCCTCGTCGAGATACGTGGGCTCGTAGCCGTACAGAAATGCCGTGGCGCCGCCGAGCGACAGGAAGTGTCCGAGGAGGTCGGCGTCGTACAGCGCACCCTCGATGTCCACCTCCGCGCGGCTCGCGAACGCCGAGTAACCATATTCGGCGATCACCTTCGGAAGTGTGCGCGGAACGCCCTGCTCCTCGAGATGCCGCATCGCATCGGCGAGTCGCCCCGGCGCTGAGGCGAGCTGCGGCGCCGTCGGCGCGCACACGTCGTCGAAGGGATACCACTCGAAGGAGAGAAAGCCGAAGTCATCGAGGCGATGCCGACGCTCGAGCACAGCGAGAAATCGCGTCATCCACGGGGCGCCGACCGAGTCCTCGGGCCACGCCATCATGACCTGGCTCTCCGGACTCTGCGAGCTCGGGCCACCGAGCGTGGCGTGTGGTGCCACTGCGTGCAGCGCGGTCGCCCAGCGCAGATAGAGCGATGCGTAGTCTTCGGGGGTGACGTATTGCCCATCGGGCTCCTCGCCCAGCTCTACGCGGTCGTACGCATAGCCGCGCGAATTCAGGAAGCGCAGCTCATTCGCACCGTCTTCCGGCGTGGAGAAGAGCACGGGAACGGGGATCATCATGGGCTCACCGTTCGTGAGCCCGCTCGTCACGACGCGATCGAAGCCCGCCTGTTCGAGATCGAGATCGATGTCCGTGGCGCGGTGCCACGGGTCGGTGGACGAGGCGTACGTGATGCTCTGCGTCGTGCGCGAGGTGCCGTGGCGGAGCAGATCGGTGAGCGCACCGGAGGGCGTCGCGCGGCCAATTCGAAGCTCGCGGATCGCGTAGCCGGCGGAGTCGCGCGCGTCGCGCGCGGCAGGAAGCGCGGTGTGCGAGCTCGCCGTGAGGACGAGGCGCACGAAACGCGTCGCGATCGGCGTGTCGGCGAGCGAGATGCGCTGGTCGCGGCCTGGGCTTGCGTGGATGTCGCCGCGCGGGAAGGTGACCCAGCGCCCCGCAGGGCTCTCGTCGATGTCGCTCACCACATCCCCCTTCCAGTATTGCACATGGAAGTCGGTCGCGAAGGGATCCGCCCACGCGATGTGAATCGCATCGACGCCGGCGACGGCGCCGAGGTCGGCGAGTACCCACTGCGGGTGCGGGGTGGAATCTTCGCGATCGAGCCACGGATCGAGATACGGATTGCTCTTCCAGAAGGTGGTGGTGTCGCCGTCGTCCAGGCGGGAGTAGCCGGTGTTGTCGGCCTGGTCGATCGTGTTGCCGCGACGGGGGAGTTTGTAGCCATGCGATATCATGATCGGGGAGGCCGAGCTGGAATCGGAGATCCAGTATCCTCGAGCGCCGGCGACATCGCTCCACTGCCCCTTCGGGTTCCAATGCCACGCCTCGATGCCCAATTCGGTGCGGAGGCGGTAGGTCAGACGGCTGAGGCCGGCTGACCGCATGGCGGTTATGTTTTGCGGGGTATAGATGTCGCGAAGCGTCCCCTGCCCGTGCCCATCGACGCCGGCTCCCAGAGCGGCGGCAGGTGAGAAGGTGGCGAGAATATGGGAGCTATCTATGGCGACGGTCGTTGCAATGGCCCTCGCGCGTTTCGTCCGGAGGGGGCGGTCCTGGGCTCTCAGGGCTGCGGACGCGAGAAAAAGCCCCAACAAGATCACGCATCCGGAAGCTCCAGCCCCGTACCGGAATCGCGCGGGCAGAACTCTTGCTCGGGAAGCAGTGCAGCGGTGGCGCGTGCGCGACAGCCGGGCCGCATGGAAACAATTGATACTCACCTGAGGGCCGTCATCGGCGATGGCCGTTCGCACTCTTTCGGAGGTTCAGTCATGCGGGTACGTCTCGTTTTGCCTTTGGTCGCGATCGCTTTCGCTGCCGCCTGCGGCGGGAGCAGCACCGGTCCCCAGCAGCCGGCGCACTTCTCGACGATCGTCGTCTCGGACACCGGCTTCGCCCCGTCCGCGCTCTCCGTGCAGACGAATACGCTCGTCACCTGGAGCGTCACCTCCGGTGTCAACCACCATGTCATCCGCTTCACGAGCAACGTGCCCACGGGTGGCGATCCGAACAGCAACGTGATCGTGAACGGTCAGAATGCGTCGACGACCTTCCTCCAGGCGGGCACCTACACGTACGACGATTCGCTCCACGCCGAACACCATGGTTCCATCACGGTGCAGTAGCTGCACACCGGGGAGCGCGCCACACGACTGTCGCCTCGCCGCGTCAGCGTCCAAGAAAGTCCTGGTAGGTGAGACGCTGATACGCCTCTCCGGCGCGGACCGATCCCTCGTCCGCGCCCGGGGTGCGCTGCATGACCTGGTGCGTGTTGTAGCCGTAGACCAGCCTGCCCCGCCCATCCACCCATCCGAAGCCATCGAGGTAGGCGAAGAACGCGAACGGCCGCACGTCGGCCGCGAGCAGGTTCTTCCCCCACGTGTACTGCGTGTGCGCGAGCCCGAGCTGCGCGAGGAGCGTCGGCGCGACGTCGACCTGTGAGCCGACGACGGTGACCACGGTGTCGCGCACCGCGAGCGCCCCGCCGAGCCAGAGCATCGGGATGTGGTAGAGCTGCGAAGCGTCTTCCCCTGCGAGCGGTGGCAGCTTCGGCAGCGGATGCCCGTGATCGGCGATGATGATGACGAGGGTGCTATCCCACCACGATTCATGCGACGCGCGCGCGACGAAGTCGCCGAGCGAACGGTCGGTGTAGACGAGCGCATTGAGAAAGCGGGACTGCTCGCTCGTGCCTTCGATCACAGGCGTCATCGGCACGTCGTAGGGCTCATGGCTGCTGAGCGTGAAGAGCGTCGCGAAGAAGGGCCGCGGAAAGGTGCGCGAGTCGGCGAGCAGCCGCGCGAGCACGACGTGATCGTGCGCGCCCCACTTCGAGCTCCAGTCCTTGCGATCGAAGTCGCTCTCGCCAACGATGCGGTCGAAGCCGTGGGCGACGAGATACGACTTGAAGTCCGCGAACTCGAGCTCCCCTCCGTAGTAGAACGCGGTGTGATATCCCGCACGCGCGAAATCCTCGGCCAGCCCCGGCAGTCGCGCAGCGCGCGCTGGTGAGTTGAGGATCTGCGCGTTGACCTGCGCGGGCCACCCACTCAGAATCGCGGCGAGCCCCTTCGCGCTCCGATTCCCCGACGCATAGATCGCGTCGAAGAGCACGCCGGTGTGCGAGAGCGAGTCGAAATGCGGGGTGATATTCGGAAGCCCGCCGAGACGCTGAACAACCTTCGCGGTTCCGCTCTCCCAAATGACGAAGATGACGTTGGGCTTTCGTACGCGCAGCAGATGGCGCGTGGTACTGTCGGTCGCGTGTAGAAGCGAGTCGACGAGCGTGCGCGCGTCCGCCTCGGAGATCGCGGCGGCGTAGGGATTCGTCGTGCGGTAGTCGCGTATGGTGAGCGAGTGGAGAAAGTTCCACGCGACGTTGAGCCCCGCCTGATTTGCGAAGTCGCTGTGCGAGAAATACGTGCTGCTCGGGTTGAGGGGCGTCCACTGCACCCCGCCTCGAATCGGGACGAGCAGCAGCACCACGGTGAGCAGCAGCGGAGGCACCGTGCGCACGAGCCGACCGCCGGGCGCCTCGGCCGCGTGCGTCTCCACGACGCGCTTGTAGCAAACGATGCCGAGCGCGAGGAGCGCGAGGAGGATGAGCACCAGCAACAGCAGCGGCGACGACTCCGCGCTCGCCGCGGCCTCGCTCGGCGTCTTCAGATAGGGGAGCAGCGACGAGTCCACGCGCGCGCCCCACTTGGCGAAGATGTCGAGATCGGTGGTGACGAGCACCGCAGCGAAGACGATCGCGACGTAGCTGTACGCGCGGAGCACGATCGTCAGTGCGCGCGCGGGGATGAGCGGCGCGAACGCGAGGAGGAGCGTCGGAATAACCGCGAGGTAGGCCGCGGCGGAGATGTCCATGCGCGCTCCGCGCAGGAGGACCCCGGCCAGCGTGGCAGCGCCAAGCGGCGCGGTTTCGGCGCCGTGATAGACGAGAAACGCGACGCGAAGGAGCGTGAAGTAGAGGAACCAGAACGCGAGGTAGCGCGCGAGGAAGACGAGCTTGGCGAGTGGCTCGCCGGGTATTCGGGCGAGATCGCGCGATGAGGGCGCCGGGGAGGGCGTCATCCCGCGGGGAGCGGGTGGCGGAAGGGGGAGTCGGACACGCCACAATTTATCGGGAATCGCCAGCCGCATGACGGCTCGCGTGCAGACTGCTGGAGAGGGGTGAAAGAGGGGCGCGCGCAGGCTCACCGGAGTTTGGTAGCAAACCCTTGCGTATTAGTACTTTGTTCTTTAAAGTACTTGGAACTACTCGGAGCTCACATGTCCCACTCCGCCCTCATCGATAGCGCCCTCCCCGACGCACCCGCCCTCGCCACCTGGGGCTTCGCCGGCGCCCTCGCCACACTCGGCACCGCCACCCTCTGGCACGCCGGCATCGGCATCAATTTCAGCGTCTGGATCCTCTGCGTCGTCATCGCGCTCCTCACCGTCATGCGCGATCGCTTCGGCGTCGTCAGCCCGCCGAGCCTCGCGGCCAGTGCATGGGCGGTCATTCTCGCCTTCGGAACCGCCATCACCACGGATTCCTTTCGTATTGGCCTTCTGCTTTTCGCTTCACTCTCCCTGCTCGCAATCGCGCTGGTCTGCGCGAACCGGTGGTCGCTCGACTCGCTGCAACCCCACACCGCCCTCCCTGCTCCCATCCTCGCGCTGGGACTCGTCGCCGCGTCCGCGCTCAGAGAAGCGATCGGCACCGCTCGCGGCACTCGCAGTCCCGCATTCGCGTCGACGATACGCAGCGCGATCATCACGCTTCCCCTCGTCACCGCACTCGTCTTTCTTCTGGCCGAGGCGGATCCGCTCTTCGCGACAGTACGCGATGGACTCATGCACGGCATCTCCCAGGAGCTCATTACAAAATCTGCTTTCTTCGCTCTCCTGCTCGGTGTGACGCTCGGAGCATTCGGCGAAGTAACGCGCGGCACGACGACGCCCGTTGCACACTCGTCCTCGGACTCACTCGAGCTCGGCGCCATCGAGCGACGCGTCCTCATGAGCGCCCTCGCCTCGATCGTGTGGATCTTCGTCGCGAGCGCGGGGCTCTCGCTCACTCACAATCCGGCAGCCGTGGCGGGGAGCGGGATCACGTACGCCGAGTACGTGCACCGCGGCTTTGCCGAGCTCTCGGTGGCCGCGACGATCGTGATCGGCGCAGTACTGGTGACTCGTCGATCGTGGATTCGATCCGATGCGTGGACGCGGGGGATCGCGGCCGCGGCGATTCTCGGTGAGACAGGGATGATCGCGATCGGGTTCATGCGTATCGTGCGCTACGAGCAGGCTTACGGCTTCACGCAGCAGCGACTGTATGCGCAGGCCTACATCGTCGTCCTCGCCTGCATGAGTGTGCTGCTGCTCGGCGAAACGCTCCGACGCTCGACGTCCAGTCACTTCGCCTATCACAGCGCGAGCGCCGCCCTCCTCGTGTTCACGGCGTGCGTGTTTTGCAATACCGAGTCGTGGATCGTGCAGCACAACATCGAGCGGTACCGCGAAACGGGTCAGCTCGACTCGTCGTACATCACCTATCAGATGTCCGACGATGCGATTCCGGCGCTGGTCGAAAACATCAAGTGGCTGCACCAGCCCGAGCGCGACACGGTGAGGTCGTTTCTTCGAAACAAGGACATCGAACTTCAGCGAGCCGCGGATTCGAAATGGTACTCGTGGAACTACCGTGCCCGCGCAGGCAGGAGAGCTGCGCACATGTTCCGCGCGAACGATCTCTCCGGACCTCCACTCCGCGAAAGCGGCAACGAATAGGACTCGAACCGAACTTCGCGGCCGAGCTCGTCAACGAGAATCCAGCCTCGGCCTCAGCTAAATTTCCACATGCTTCTCCGCATCACCGATCGAGGGCTGCACTGCGAGGCCGGCGACTTTTACATCGACCCGTGGCAGCCCGTCGATCGTGCGGTAATCACGCACGCGCACGGCGATCACGCACGGTGGGGATCCCGCCGCTATCTCGCATCCGCCGAAGGGCGCCGCGTGCTGCGCACCCGTCTCGGTGCGGACGCGTCGATCCAGACGGTGGAGTACGGCGAGCCGCTCGACCTCAACGGCGTGCGCGTCTCCCTCCACCCCGCCGGACATATTCTCGGTTCGGCACAAATTCGCGTCGAGCGCGGCGGCGAAGTGTGGGTGGTCTCCGGCGACTACAAGACCGATCCCGATCCGACGTGCACGCCGTTCGAGGTCGTGAAGTGCCACAGCTTCATCACCGAGTCGACCTTCGGACTTCCGATCTATCGCTGGCGCCCGCAGGCCGAAGTGTTCGGTGAGATGCGCGACTGGTGGCGCGCAAACGCGGAGGCGAAGCGCGCATCGATCATCTACGCCTACGCGCTCGGCAAGGCGCAGCGCGTGCTCGCGGGGCTGCTCGATGCCGACGGCGGCGCGATGGGTCCGATCTACACGCACGGCGCGGTGGAGCGGCTCACGCGTGATTATCGCGACTCGGGGATCGCGCTGCCGCCAACGCAGCATGCGAGCGAGATGCCGCGCGGGCACGACTTCGCGGGATCGCTCATCGTCGCGCCACCGTCCGCCGCCGGGAGCACGTGGCTGCGCCGCTTCGGCGCGGCGTCGCCCGCGTTCGCATCGGGGTGGATGCAGATTCGCGGTGCGCGCCGACGACGCGCGGTCGATCGCGGCTTCGTGCTCTCGGATCACGCCGACTGGCCCGCACTGCTCGCGACGATCGAGGCCACCGGCGCCGAGCGCGTTTGGGTGACGCACGGCTTCCGTGAGCCCGTGGTGCGCTGGCTGCTCGAGCGCGGCATCGACGCGCTCAGCATCGCGAGCCACTGGGAGGGCGAGGAGGAAGTCGAGTCGCCGGCGGCGGGCGAGGAGGTCGTCGCGTGAGGCGCTTCGCGCAGCTGTTCGCCGAGGTGGATCGCACGACGCGGACGAACGAGAAGGTCGACGCGATGACGACGTACTTCGCGAACGCCAACGCGGCGGACGCGGCGTGGGCGGTCTACTTCCTCTCGGGCGGGCGGCCGAAGCGACTGATCCCCGTGCGACGGCTGTCGTCGTGGGCGATGGAGATCGCGGCCATTCCGGAGTGGCTCTTCGGAGAGTGTTACGACGCGGTCGGCGATCTCGCGGAGACGATCTCCCTGCTTCTCCCGCCGGCCACGAGTTACACGGATCGACCGCTGCACGAGTGGATGGAGCAGCGCGTGCTCCCACTCGCGAAGCTGAGCGAGGAGGCGCAGCGCGAGAGTGTTCGCGAGAGCTGGAGCGCGCTCGACGGCGTCGAGCGCTTCGTGTGGAACAAGTTGATCACGGGAGGTTTCCGCGTGGGCGTGTCGCATCAGCTCGTGCTGCGCGCGCTCTCCCGTGCGAGCGGAATCGACGAGGGGACGATCGCGCATCGGCTCACGGGTCACTGGAAGCCGACAGCCGCGGCGTATCTCGCACTGCTCGCGCCGGACACGAGCGATGCCGACCGCTCGCGGCCGTATCCGTTCTACCTCGCGTACGCGCTCGAGGGATCGCTCGAGGCGCTCGGCCCGGCGAGCGACTGGCAGCTCGAATGGAAGTGGGACGGCATCCGCTCGCAGCTCATCCGCCGCGACGGGAGGACGTATCTCTGGTCGCGCGGCGACGAGCTCGTGACCGAGCGCTTCCCCGAGATCGCGGCGGCGGCGGACTTCCTTCCGGACGGCACGGTGATCGACGGCGAGATCATGCCGTGGGCGAACGA
>JBBRYY010000118.1:0-9919 GCA_038237245.1 Gemmatimonadales bacterium
CGCCCAACGAATATCCGAACAGCAGAAAGAGCGAGCGGAGCGGGCGATGCGCGAGGTTGCGCAGCGCGAGCAGCGTGATCACGCGCGCGGCTCTCGCCAGGGCGGTGGACTCTCGGCCCGCGGCACCGCGAAGCGCAGCGCAGCATCATCCTCGCCAATGATGCGCTGCGCGAGCTCGGCCTCGCCAGCGTCGTGCACGCGCCGCGCGGGATCGGCGAGCAGCTCGGCCGCCTCCTCGCGCGTGAGCGTGCTGACGTACACGTCGGCCCACGGTCCATAGTCGAAAGAGAGATACGCGGCGCGCTGCGCGATTCCTTCCACGAGTGGCTGATCGCCGCGAATCGGAACGCTCAAAGTCGGCTGCAGCGCCGGCATGTCGAGCTCGACGAAGGTCGCGCGCTCGTATGCGAGCGCGGGCGCGGGGTGCGGCTTCGGGAAGCGCGACTCGATCGCGCTGAGCTCCGCCGCAGTGAGCGTCACCGGCGCCCACGAGACGATCGTGTCGTGCGCAACGCCGTCGCCGAGCGCGAGCAGCTCGCGCACCTCCTCGCAGCTGCGCCCGTCGAAGAGATAGGCGATGAGCGTGGACAGCGGCCACTCGCGCGAAGTGGCGACGCCGGGCGCGTCGTCCGCAGGAATGAATCGAACGTTCATCACCCGATCACCCACTGGACACCTCGTCCTGAACGATGACACCATCCCGCATGTGCACGACGCGACGCGCCGCGCGAGCGAGACTTTCGTCGTGCGTGACGACGACGACCGTCGTCCCATCCGCGTTGAGCCGTGCGAAGAGCGAGATGATCTCCTTGCCGGTCTTCGCGTCGAGCTCACCCGTCGGCTCGTCCGCCAGCAGCAGCGACGGGCGATTCGCGAGCGCTCTCGCGATCGCGACGCGCTGCTGCTCGCCGCCGGACAGCTGCGCAGGACGATGCTTCACTCGATCTCCAAGATCAACGTACGTCAACAGCTCGGTCGAACGCTTCCGACGATCTACCGCAGAAACCCCCGCCTCGGCCATCGGCAGCTCGACATTCTCCCTTGCCGTGAGAATCGGCAAGAGATAGAAGCGCTGAAAGACGAATCCTATGTGTCGCAGCCGGAACTCCGTGACCTCGCGGTCGCCGAGCGAGCCGACGTCGCGCCCCTCGATCTCGATGGCGCCGGACGATGGAGCATCGATCGCGCCCAGGAGGTTGAGCAGCGATGATTTCCCGCATCCGGACGGTCCGACGATGGCGAGGTACTCTCCCTTCTCGATCTCGAGCGAGACACCGCGCAGCGCGTGGACGGCTTCGCGCTCCAGCGGATAATCACGACGCACATCGCGGGCCTGTACGAGAACGGTCACGCGACCGCCTCCTCGCGCAGCGTACTCGCGAGCGGGAGCGACGCGGCGCGCCAGGCGGGGTAGAGCCCGGCCAGGACGCCGCAGGCCGTAAGGAGCCCGATCGCGGTCCAGGCGGCGCGCGGCTGGAAGAGGAAGAAGTCGATGGCGGCAGGGAGGCCCGGGAAGCGGGAAAGGATGGTGTTGAGATAGCGCGCGGTGATGAGCCCGAGCCCGGTGCCGAGCACGGCGCCGGTGACGCTGAGCGCGGTGCCCTCGAGCACGATCTGCTGCACGACGTGCGCGCGCGACACACCGATCGCGCGCATGACGACGATCTCGCCGACGCGCTCGTTCACGGAGACGGTGACGAGCGTCGTGACGAGCAGAAAGCCGACGACCAGGCTGACGGCGCCCAGGATGGCGCTGAGCTGGCGGAAATATCCGAGGCGCTCGTCGACGCGCGCCATCGCGTCGGCCGTGGAGATGACGTCGATGGTGGGCAGTGCGGTGCGCATCCAGCGCTTCACCTCGTCGATCGTGCTCGCATCGCGGAGGCGAACCATGAAGAGCGAGACGCGATCCTCGCGTGCGGCGCCGGTCATCTGCTGGAGCGTGTGGAGCGGTATCGCGACGGCAAGCTGCCCGGATGCGAGGTAGAGAAACTTCGCGCGCCCGGAGACGACGAGCGCACGCTCGCCCGAGTGCGTGCGGAGCTGCGGGTCGAAGCCCGCGGCCACGCGCAGTGTGTCGCCGATTCTCGCGCCGGTTGCGCGCAGAAAATCCTCGTTGGCGACGAAGGAGCCCGGGTCGGTGGCATCGCGGCCGGCGGCGAGCTGGTAGTCGCCCTGCGACGTTGGATCGACGCCGAGCGCGAAGGTGGTGATCGACGAGTCGCCGCGGAGCACGTGGACGGAGGCGCCGAGCACGGGGCTCACGAGGTCGATCTCGGGGCGCGCGCGCAGCTTCGCGGTGACGTCGGAGGCGTTCGCGATCGACGCCTCGGTGTCGAACGGAAGTGTGCCGCGCGGCGTGAGGCGCATCTGGAAGCCACGACTCAACAGCAGCTGGCGGAACGACTCGCGCATGCCGGTGGAGAGCATCACCATGTCGAGGAGCATCGCGGCCGCGATGGCGACGCCGCACACGGCGAGGATCGTGCGCGCGCGGTTGCGTCGCAGCGAGGCGAGCGCGAGTACGAGTCGCATCAGCGGCCGAGCAAAACGAGCGGATGCGTGCGGACGAGACGTCGCGCCGCGAGGGCGCCGGCGACGATGCCGAGGACGAGCGAGAGCGTGACGGCGAAGAGGACGATGTCGCCGGTGACGAGCGCGAAGCGGAGTGGGGTCTGGTAGCGCGCCTGGTAATGCCAGTTCACCGCGATCGATGTCACCCATCCGATGAGGACGCCGACGCCGCTCCCGATGACCGAGACGAACGCGGCTTCGAGGACGACTGTGAGCATCACCGACCGGCGCGAGATGCCGAGGAGGCGAAGGGCGGCGACGTCGCGCCGTCGCTCGTCGACCTTGAGCAGGAGGATGCAGAGGAGAAAGACCGCACTCGCGACGATCGTGATCACGCCGATCGCGCGGTGGAAGCGGCTGACGACGGCGAAGGTCTCCGATGTCTCGATGGCGATGTCGCGCGAGCGGTAGGCGCGGAAGCCGAAGGCGGCATCGTTGATGGCGCGCACGGCCGAGTCGGCGGCCGAATCCCCGTGCGTCGAGACAGCAAACCGGTCGACGCGGTCGCCGTAGCCGATGAGGCGCTGGAGCTGGTCGAGATGGAGGTGTACGCGATAGTCGCTGCGCGCGATCTCGCTCGGGTCAGCGCGGCGGCCGATGATCGCGGCCACGATCACCGAGTCGCCGCCGGCGCCGGGCGCCGCCGAGACGACGACGGTGTCGCCAACGCGGACGTGCGCGTCGGCTGCGAGGCGCTGATCGATCGTGATCGTGCGGAGCTGAAGCGCGAGGAGCAGTGCAACCATGAATGGAAGCTAATCGTCGGTAGAAGAGATCATCGTCACGAATGGCGCGCATTGCGCCCCTGGTACATCTTCACGGTCCATGCCGACACACGTCCTGATCGACACCGATCCCGGAATCGACGATGCCGTGGCGCTCGCGTTCGCGGCGAAGCTCACGGCGCTGCGCATCGTCGCGATCACGACGGTGCACGGGAACACCGACGTCGACAGGGCGACGCGAAATGCGAGGCTCGTGTGCGGGATCGCGGGACTCGACGTGCCGGTCATCGCGGGTGCGGCCGCGCCGCTGGTGCGCGAGGCGCACCCCGCGCGAGCGACGCATGGTGCCGAGGGGCTCGGCTATGCGATTCCCGCGCAGGGGGTGGAGCAGGAGATCGACGGCGCGGCGGAGGCAATTATCGCGCAGGTGCGCGGGCATCACAAGCTGACGATCTGTTGCATCGGCCCGCTCACGAATCTGGCGACGGCGATCGCATTCGCGCCGGACATCGCCGACGCGATGGGGCCTGTCTTCGTCATGGGCGGCGCGCTCGGCGTGCCGGGGACGCAGACGGAGACGAGCGAGTTCAACTGGTGGAGCGACCCCGAGGCCGCGGACTTCGTCCTTCACGCGCATCTCGATCTGCGTCTGGTGCCCCTCGACGTGACGCGAAGAATCGCGATTCCGGGGAGCGCGGTGCGAATGCTGATGGAGCGAGGGAGGAGCGACCCGGTCGCGCGCTTCTGGGCGGACGCGCTTCGCTTCTATGCGGACTTCCACAAGGAATACGAGCATTTCGAGGGCTGCATCGTCAACGATGCGCTGGCGATCGCTCTCGTGGCCGACCCGTCGCTCGCGACGTGGGAAGAAACGCGGCTCGATGTCTCGCTCTCCGACGATGAGCGCCGCGGCGCTGTGCGACGCTCGGCGGCGGGCGGGCGTGCGAGCGTGGCGATGAGCGTGCATGCGCATCGCGTGCTCGACATGCTGGAGCAGAGTCTGTTCGCGCGATGGATGCCCGCAGGCTCGCTCGCGCCGGGCGCGGCGGCGGCGGATCGCTGGCTTGCCGCAGCGGCACTGAGGGCCACGAGCGCATGAGCAAGGCCGCGCCCGTCGCCATCATTGGCGCGGGGGAGATCGGGAGTGGATGGGCCGCGCTGTTCGCATCGTACGGGGCCGAGGTGCGGATTGTGGATCCGGACCCGCGCGCGCTCGATCGCGCGAGGGATGCGCTCGCGTGCGCGCGCACGCTGCGGAAGGGCGCGGAGAGCGGACGCATTCTGCGCTCGGCGAATGCGGCCGACGCGGTGCGCGGCGCGGTGTGGGTGCAGGAGTCGGTGCCCGAGGGACTCGTGCTCAAGCGCACGGTGCTCGCGTCGCTCGAGGGCGTGTTGCCGGCGGATGCGATCGTCGCGAGCTCGACGTCGACGCTGGGCGCGACGGTGCTCGGCGAGGGGCGGTCGTTCGCGGGGAGATTGTTGGTGGCGCATCCGCTCTATCCGGTGTACGCGGTGCCGGTGGTGGAGCTGTGCGGCGGGCGCGAGACGACGCAGCTGACGATCGCGCGCGCGGCGGAGACGCTGCGGCTCGCGGGGCGGGAGCCGATCGTGGTGCATCGGGAGCTGCCGGGGTTGGTGGCGAATCGGTTGACGGCGGCGCTGCTGAGGGAGGCGCTGGATCTCGTCGCGCAGGGAGCGATCGGTGTGCGCGATCTGGATCATCTCGTGTCGCGCGGGATCGCGACGGGGTGGGCGACGCGCGGGCCGCTGGCGACGGAGCTCGCGGGGAGCGGGGCATCGACGCTCGACGAGTTTCTCAAGGATGCGGAGGGGCCGATGGCGGCGCTGCTCGCGTCGCTGGCGGACTGGCGGACGATGCCGCCGTGGGGGCGCGAGGCGCTGCGGCGCGCGACGCAGGGTGCGACCGCGATGCCGGGGGAGTGCGAGTGGGCAGCGATGCTCGCGAAGGTGTTGCGGGCGGGGGAGCGGGAGGGCTGACCGCAGCGCGGCCGGCTGCGATTTATGAAGACGCGGGTTGGGAGGTCGGCAGCAGCCACACCGGAAGCCACCGTCCTTCCAGGACGCCGCACGAGTTCAGTGCCACACGCACTCCGCGAGCCTCCCACGTCTTGTAACCCCGCGCGGTGACACGAACATCATAGCTGCCATTGCGCTCGGGTGCGGCAGCGAGCGAGAGGGAATCCGTCGGATACATCTGAGACGCCGGCGCAGTCGCAATGCCGGTCGCGCTGTCCGCGAATCGGCCATCTCTCAGGTGAAGCATTACAGCCACCGTCGGTGCGACGCCGGTCTGCGCGTCGCGCACCATCACTGTGATCGCGGGGCTCGGAGCTGTACGGATTATCAGCCCGCACACTCGCATTGCCACCGCGTGAAGTCCGGCGCGCACGACGAGGCCGCTGTCTCCCGAAATCGGGACTAGCTCAGTTCCATAGCCGGTGTAGCTGAATTGCAGCGTCGCCATCCCGGGCTTCACCCCGAGGAGTCGAAATCGGCCGCCGTCGTCGGATCCGACCGCGGCTGTTCTCCTGAGTGAATCCGAATAGAGAACTCTGACGGTTGCATGACTCAACACGGATCCGCGATATGCATCAACGACGATGCCGTCGATCTCGCCGATGGGAATGCGCTGATCGACCGAGATCTCCGTCGGTGAGATGAGGAGAGAGTCCCGAGCGGTATAGTCGGGCAGCCACGCGGCTTGCGAAGAATGCGCGCACGCACCGGTAGTCGCCGCGCACAGCAGCGACACCGTCATGAACCACCTTCGGCCCGTGCGCGAGGAGGTCATGTGATCGAAAGTAGTACTCTGCGGCTCCCTCCGCTACCACAATCCGCGCCCTCGACAAGCGCCGTCCTTGATTGCGGACTGGCGGACGATGCCGCAGCGGCGGCGTGAGGCGCTCGACGCAGGGTGCGACCTCTACGCCGGAGAATAAGAGCGGGCGATGGAGATCGCGAAGGGGGTTGCTGGCGAAGCAGCGCGTCGGTCAACAGTCGCCCTCTCCTGAGAAAGAGAACGGAGTTACTCCGACCTAATCGCCAGATCCGGAGTTATCTGCGTAGCGCGCCAAGCAGGTATGGAAGACGCGGCGATGGCGACGGCCGACAACCCGACACACACAATGACGAAGGTGGCTGGGTCGTACGGGCCGATGCCATAGAGTACGTGTCCCATCACTTCTCCGAGTGCCACAGCAATGCATGCCCCACCAAGAATTCCAAATACGACGGGTACGAGCGTCTCCACGAGGACCCCACGGAATACTTGAAGCGTGGTAGCACCAAGTGCACGTCGGATCCCAATGTCCAACTGCCGCTGCGCAACCTGGTACGCCGCGGCGCCGTAAACACCGATCGTCGAGAGTATTAGCGCCAGAAATCCGAACGCACCCAACAACATTGCTCGACTGCGCTGTGGAACGACAGAATCGCGACGGACTTGTCCGAACGTTCGGACCTTGAAAACGGGAACGCGATCGTCCAGCCCGCTCACCGCATGGCGTATGGCTGGCGTGATTCGGTCGGCGTCCATCGTTACGCTTGCGACCACGGCAAAGTATGTCGTGGGCGATTGTGAGTACGGGAAATAGACCTGCGGAATAACTTTCTGCTCGAGGGAGTAAGATCTCACTCCGCGCACGACTCCAACGATCGTTCTCGGACGAGGATCGCCTTCCAGTGTGACCGTTGCTCCCACAGGATTCGCGCGTGGCCAATAACGAGTCATCATATCCTCGCTAATGAGGGCAACCAATGGTGCGCCAAATCCATCTGCCTCCCTAAACTCTCTCCCTCGTTCGACGCGAACGCCCATGGTCTGAAAGTATCCCGGCGAAACAACCTCGAGATCGACCTGGATGGACTTCGGCTCCGTGCTCGCAACCTTGGATTCGCTGATCCGGACCGGGAGACTGACTTCGGCGCCGCCGCCGAGCGGCAGATTGTCGATGATCGCGGCGTTTCGAACGCCCGGGATCATGCGGATGCGATCGAGAAGATCCCCAGCGAATTTCGAGCGTATCACTCCGTTCGTGTATGTCGCTGGTGGTAATGACATCTCCGCAGTCCAGGTATCGGAGGGCATTTCGGCGTCGTGATCGAGTAGCGTGGCGAGGCTACGAATTACGAGTGAGGCACCCACGAGCAGAGCAAACGAGACTGCGATTTGAACGCCTAATATGTATCTGCGAGCGTTCAGACTCATTCGCGATGAGCCGCCGCGCACTGAGGAAGGAGGAAGATGAGCCTGCCTGCTCAGAATGACTGCCGAGGCTCCTCCTGCCAGCGCTCCGCCGAATACTGAAATGCCAATGGCCAATGCAGCGAGGTAAATGCCGAAGTGCACTTCCCCAAGTTCGCTCCTGGGTAGCGTGCCAGTCGCGACCATCGCTTGCGTAAACCAGTAGGCGATAATCAGACCTGTACCGCCGCCAACGAACGTCAGCAGCAAGGGTTCGCTCATGAGCTGCTGACATATGCGCTTCGGCGTGGCCCCCAACGCGACCCGCAACCTGATTTCGTCGAGTCGTGCGCTCGCTCTGGCCATAACCAGATTCGATGCGTTCGCGATCGCGATCAAGAGCACCAACAGGGCCATGCTCGCCAGCAACGCAATACCATCACGATTTCCATGTTCCAGGTGCGAGCGAAACGACTCGCCCGTCACGCGATCATCTTCGCCGCGTCGCACGCTGCCCGGTGAGATCATCGCTGACATCGCGTCGATAGACAGCTGCGCTTGGCGCCTACTTACTTCTGGTTTCAAGCGAGCAACGATCGTCTCGATCAACGCAATGCGAAGTAGTGAGACCTGCGATATGTCAAACGGAACGGTCAATGGGATCCAGACATCCGTCTCACCGGGGAATTGAAATTCCGGCGGCATGACGCCTACGATGTCATAACTCTTTCCGCTGAGATGCAGCTGTCGTCCGATGACGTTTTGGGCTGCGCCGAAGTCGCGATGCCACAGTGCGTCGCTGATGATCGCGGCGTTCGCGTTCTGTGGAATGCGTTCGGAAGCGAGAAATGATCGCCCGGCGGTAGGCGCGAAATGGAGAACGTTGAAGAAATCGGGTGTCGCAAGCGTCACCGCGACCCGCTCCGCACCGTTGGCTCCG
The DNA here is from genome assembly GCA_038237245.1 of Gemmatimonadales bacterium. Taxonomy (GTDB): domain Bacteria; phylum Gemmatimonadota; class Gemmatimonadetes; order Gemmatimonadales; family Gemmatimonadaceae; genus FEN-1250. Next base: position 8,444 of record JBBRYY010000118.1, read on the forward strand.
ACCAGGTTGCCGGCGCCGTGAGCATACGAGGCCACCGCCTCAAACATCCCGCTGTCGCGCTCGAGGTCGAGCAGATCTGGCACAACACGAGAATCTCTCGAGCCGGAGTAGGTGCCGCCGGCATTCTTCAGGACGACAATACGCTCGAGATTCTTTAGGGGTCCGGATTGGAATAGTGCAGCGTCTGCGATCAGAAACACGGATAAATTCGCTCCGATGCCGAGCGCCATCGTCAGCATCATTGCGATTGCAAACACGCGCTGTCGTAGCAGGCGAGAGGCAGCCTGCCGAAGGTCCGAGGCAAGTTGCCTCGGCAGCCAACGGATGCGCTGCGAGTCGTAAAATCGTTCGCGTGTGCTGGTGACGTTGCCAAACGCGCGGTGCGCGGCGTCTCGCGCTTCGCGCTCCGGCACGCCCTGGCGCCTCAGCTCATCCGCTTCGAGCTCGAGATGCGTCCGAATCTCGGCGGCGAAATCATCGTCGGAGCGCTTCGAGCGCCAACGCACGTCAACGCGCTCCGGATGGATCCGGGCCGAGCACGAGTGCTACGGCACTCACGAGCTTTCGCCATTGGCTCTCCTCGTGGGTGAGCTGGCGATTGCCGTTGGCGGTGAGCTCGTAGAAGCGCGCCTTGCGGTTGTTGTCGGAGAGTCCCCACTTGGCGCGGATCCAGCCGTTCGCTTCGAGCCGCTGCAGCGCTGGATACAGCGAGCCATGATCGACGAGGAGCGCCTCGCGCGACGTACGTTGAATCGCGCGAGCGACGCCTTGGCCGTGCTGCGCGCCGGCGAGGAGCGTACGCAGGATGAGGAGGTCGAGTGTGCCTTGGAGCAGGGTGACGCGATTGGGATTCGGCTCTTGGGTAGGCATCCTACCCTAGGATGTAATCAGTCGGGTCGAATGTCAACCCAAGAACCCTTGAGCCAGGTGGAAGCAGGATGTATCCGCACGCGTGTGTAGCGCACCGTGATCGGGATGATCGAAACGCTTCGTTACAGGTCACGTAACCAGAATCGCAACGCTGTCAGAGGTCGCTCCCACCATTCAGCACGCCTTCGAGAGGAGCGTTGAATGAGTGTGCTCGTCGAGTCCCCGAGTTTGATCGTACGCCGCGCCGCACTGGATGTTCGATACCCTGGCGGCATGAACGGCTTCTTGCGCGACATGGAGCTGCCGGAGCATCGCGTGCTTCGCACGTGCGTCGACAGCCATCTGGTGTGCGTGAGCTTTCTGCTGACGATGCATGCGAGGAGAGTCGCGGACAGACTCGCGACGCTCGGGCTCAGATACATCGTCGACGGGCAATGCGTCGAGCTCGTGATTGTTGGCAATGACAACGTGCTCGACACGCCTTGCCAGTGGATGGAGACTCGAGCGCATCGCGACGGCTACACGCACGCGTGGCTCGCGGCGTGCGAGCCGGGTGAGTTGAGTGCGGCGCAGGGGTGGGACTACGAACGTGCAGAGCGCACGAAC
>JBBRYY010000119.1:0-9883 GCA_038237245.1 Gemmatimonadales bacterium
CACCACGCGCATCCCCGCCATCACAGCGCTCGCGGGATTCGTCCCATGCGCGCTCGCCGGGATCAGGCACACATCGCGATGCTCCTCATCCCGCGAGCGATGGTACGCCGCGATGGTCAAGAGCCCCGCGAACTCCCCCTGCGATCCCGCGTTGGGCTGCAGCGACACTGCCGCGAACCCCGTGATCTCGCACAGATCTGCCTCCAGTCTGTGAAAGAGCTCGAGGTAGCCCGTCGTCTGCGAGCGCGGCGCGAACGGATGAATCCCCGCCAGCTTCGGCCACGACACCGGCAGCATCTCCGTCGTCGCGTTGAGCTTCATCGTGCACGAGCCCAGCGGAATCATCGCGGCGGTGAGCGAGAGGTCCTTCGCCTCCAACCCCCTCATGTAGCGCAGCATCTCGGTCTCTGAGCGATGCCGCGCAAACACGGGATGCGTCATGAACTCCGACTCGCGCTGGAGCGTCGCCGGAATGATGCTGCGCGGCGTGATGCTGCGCTCGTCCACCAGTGCGGGGATCGTCTGCTGCGCAGCCGCGAAGCACGCCACCACCTCGCTCACATCGCGCTCTCGTACCGTCTCGTCGAGCGCCACCACGATGCGCTCGCGCCCCAGCGCGCGCAGGTTGATGCGCCGCGACGCCGCCTCGTCGAGAATCTGCCGCTGCCGCGCGGCGCCGACGATCACGCACACGGTGTCGAAGAAGTGTTCGTACTCGAGCGTGCACCCGAGAGCCCGCAGCCCACGCGCGAGCTGCACCGTGCGCCGATGCACACGCGTCGCGATCGCCCGAATCCCCTCCGGCCCGTGATAGACCGCGTACATCGACGCCATCACCGCGAGCAGCACCTGCGCCGTGCACACGTTGCTCGTCGCCTTGTCTCGCCGGATGTGCTGCTCGCGCGTCTGCAGCGCCATGCGCAGCGCGGGATTTCCCGCAGCATCGCGCGACACGCCGATGATCCGGCCGGGCAGATGCCGCTTGAAGTCATCTTTCGTTGCGTAGAAAGCCGCGTGGGGGCCGCCGTAGCCGAGCGGTACCCCGAAGCGCTGAGAATTCCCTACCGCCACATCCGCCCCCCACTCGCCCGGAGGCTTCAGGAGTGCGAGCGCGAGCAAGTCCGTCGCCACGGTCACCATCGCCCCAGCCTTGTGCGCGCGCGCGCAGAGCGCCTCGTAGTCGCGCACCACACCATCCGTCGCCGGATACTGAACCAGACAGCCGGCGACGCCCTCACCAAACTCGAAATTCTCGGGATCGTCGACGCGCACCTCGATCCCGCGCGCCACCGCGCGCGTCGCCACCACCGCGATCGTCTGCGGATGGCATGCACGATCGACGAGATAAATCGGCGCGCCCTCCCCCGCGCTCTTCACGACTGCAAGCGTCATCGCCATCGCCTCCGCCGCCGCCGTCCCCTCATCGAGCAGCGACGCGTTCGCGACCGCAAATCCGGTGAGGTCGCACACCATCGTCTGGAAGTTGAGCAGCGCCTCGAGTCGCCCCTGCGCAATCTCCGCCTGATACGGCGTGTACGCGGTGTACCAGCCCGGATTTTCGAGAATGTTCCGCTTGATCACCGCCGGCACGTCGCAGTTGCTGTAGCCGAGCCCGAGATACGAGCGAAAGACCTCGTTCTGGTCGGTGAGCTCGCGCATCGTCGCGATCACCGCGTTCTCGCCACGCCCCGGCGGAAGCGCGAGTGGTCGGCGCATTCGCACCGAGTCGGGAACTACCGCATCGATAAACGAGTCAAGCGACTGATAGCCGAGCACCTCGAGCATCGAGGCGACGTCTTCTCCGCGAGGGCCGATGTGCCGCGCTGCGAATTCATTTGGGGCAGCCATGCAACTCGACTATTTAAAGGCCCGCGATGAGGTCGCGGTATCCTGCCGCATCCTTGAGCGACGAGATCTCTCCCGCGTCGCTCATCTCGATCTCGATCAGCCATCCATCACCGTACGGCGACGCCGTCACGAGCTCCGGCTCCTTCCCCACCCGCTCGTTGATCGCCACCACCTTCCCGGACACGGGAGCAAAGAGCTCGCTCACCGACTTCACGGCTTCGATCACCCCGAACGACGCTCCTGCAGTGATGGTGCTCCCGACCTTCGGCAGCTCCACGAACACGATGTCGCCGATATGCTCGGCCGCGTAGCCGGTGATGCCGACCTTCGCCGTCTTGCCGCCCGTCGCGAGCCACTCGTGCTCGCTCGAATATTTCAGATTGTCGGGAATATCCACGTGGAATTCGTCGCTCCTCAGGTCGATCGTTTATAGAACGGCATCGCCACAACCTCGGCGCTCGCGCGCTGATCTCGAATACCGACCTCGAGCGCTCCACCCACCGCTGTGCGATCGGTGGGGACGTAGGCCATCGCGATCGCGTACCCGAGCGTCGGCGACGTGCTTCCACTCGTGATCACGCCAGCCGCAGCGGCCGCAGCGGGAAGATAAACCGGGTACCCGATGCGTGCGATGCCGCGCCCGCCGAGCCTGAGCCCGACCAGCGCCTTCCGCGGATTGTCGCGTGCGCGCTCGAGCGCGGCCCGCCCAACGAAGTCGCCCGGCTTGGCGAACGAGACGAGCCGACCGAGCCCGGCCTCGAATGGTGTCGTGTCTCGACCCAGCTCCTGCCCGTAGAGCGGCATTCCGGCTTCGAGCCGCAACGTGTCGCGCGCGCCCAGTCCCGCCGGCACGAGCCCGCGCGCCGCGCCGGCCTCGAGTAGCGTGTCCCACACACGCAGCGCGTCGTCCCACGCGACGAAGAGCTCGAAGCCATCCTCCCCCGTATAGCCCGTTCGCGCGAGGATCGCGGGAACGCCGCATGCGTGCGCCTCGGTGCCCGAGTAATACTTGATCGTCTTCAGCTCCACGTCCACGAAGGGCTGGAGGATCTCCGCCGCGCGCGGACCCTGGATCGCGACGAGCGACGTGCGCAACGATGCGTCGTCGAGCTGCACCGCGAACGTCGCGAGTCGTTCCTTCAGCGCCGCCGCGACGCTCTCCGCGTTCGACGCATTCGGAACCACCATGTATCGCGCGTCACCCAATCGGTAGACGATGAGGTCGTCGATGATCCCGCCCTTCTCGTCGACGAGCATCGAATAATGCGCACGACCGACGGCGAGCTTCCCCGGCGCCGTGATCAATGCATAGTCGAGCGCGGCGGCCGCGTCGGGACCGGTGATGAAGATCTCGCCCATGTGCGAGAGGTCGAACAGCCCGGCGGCGGTGCGCACCGCGTTGTGCTCCTCGACCAACCCCCGGTATTGCACCGGCATGTCCCACCCTGCAAAGGGAATCATCCGCGCGCCGAGCGCGCGGTGCCTTCCATCAAGTGCGGTCTTCATTCGGAGGTAGCTCTCCCCTTTCGGCGTCTGCGTCCCGCTGACATCCCTGCTGAATTTGACGTGACTCCCGCCGCTTTCAAATGCGCGTGGGACCACGAAAGGTCAACGCCGATCGATGTTGGGCCCCGTCCCCGGGAATGACCATCGACGCCGGGCTCGTCCCTTACCGCGAACTCGGTTTCGCACTCCGCTACCGCGCGCACTCGTGCCGCCGCGCTGCCGCGGCCAGTACCGCCGCCGCGAGTACATGCGCCACCCGTGCCGAGCCGGCGTCAGTGAAGTGCACGAAGTCGACGAAGTTGTTTCCTGCTTCCGCCGCGAACATCGCGTGCACATCGGCGACGACGATCCCCGAATCGAGCGCCACGCGGATCGTCGACGCGCGCGCACTGTCGTCGAACTGGATGATCGTCGGGCCGTTCGCGCGCGGATAAAACCGCTCCCACGACTGCACGAGCTCCGCGCTGTCCGCGCGATGCTGCTCGAACGCCGTGGCGTGCGTCATCAGCACGGGCTCCGCACCCTCAGCCCGAACCACGCCGATGAGCGACCGCAGATCGCCTTCGTAAATCGCCAGCCGGCTTGCCGGCACCGATCGGAATACCCAATCCGCTGGATGCTTCTGCCGCTCCATCCTTGCATCGCGCTCGCGAAACCACGTGAGCAGCAGCTGCGGCGCGAGTTCCTTCAACTCGTCGCGCATCACTTCTAGCGAGCGCGGATGCAGCGCGCGCATCGCCGAGCGCTCGGTTCCCCTCCGTGGCGCCATCGTGTCGGGAGTTGTCGCCAGTGGAAGCCGATCCTCGAGATACTGCGCGGGCGACGGATAGTATACGATGACGTCCGGCGCGAATCGCACGAGCCTGGTGCGAATGTCCTGGCGCGCCGTAGGAAGGGACATCCCGGGGAGGGCGTCGTTGAGCACCTCGAAGCGCCGCGTCGAGGATCCCGCGCACTCGCCATTGCGAAGCCGCGCATTCAGCGTGTCCTCAAGCTCGCGCGCGTACTCCTTGTTGGGCGATTCGTACAGCCCGAACGTCTCCGACGCACCGGTGACGATCACACGTACCGTGCCGCTGGCGCCGTGCACGGGCACGTCCGGTCCGCGAAAGCCGAGGCTGTCCATCGCCCACTTCTTGTACTGCGCATTCGGCCTGCCGTGCGCGCCATAACGGTCGCGCATCATCAGATCCTCTTCGCTCGTGATCGTCGACAGCAGCGGCATGCGGTAGCGTACCCAATCGAGCATGCGCGTCGTGAGCTCGAAACTCAGCGCGCACACCACGAGCATCGCGAACCCGCGCACGATTCGCCCCATCAGAACTGGAAGTACAGGAAGGGGGAGAAGGGCGACCCGATGATGATCGCCAGCGACGCTCCGAACGCCGCCGTCAGCGCAAACCGCCTCGGCGGCGTCGGCTCGAGATTCAGCTCATATACGTTCGGCCCGATCATCGCCCACCACGCGACGACGCACAGCACGACCGCGGCGAGCACCGGCTGCTCGACGAGCTCACCGGCAGTCGGTGCGAACATGCGGTGGTAGATCGACATCGCCATTGACCACGTCGTCGCACGGAAGAGCACCCAGCCGATCAGCACGAACAAAAACATCCCGAGCTGACGAATGCCGGCGTTCAACGCGTCCCACGGGCGGCCGAAGGCGCGGTGTAGTGCGAGCAACGCTCCGTGATACGCTCCCCAGATCACGAACGTCCACGATGCCCCGTGCCACAGCCCCCCGATCAGCATCGTGATCATCAGGTTGCGATAGGTCTGCAGCGTGCCGTTCCGGTTTCCGCCGAGCGGGATGTAGAGGTAGTCGCGCAGGCAGGTGGAGAGCGAGATGTGCCACCGGCTCCAGAACTCGGACGGATCCTTCGACTTGTACGGCGAATTGAAGTTCTGCGGAATGCGCAGCCCGAACAGAAGTCCGAGTCCCACCGCCATCGTGCTGTAGCCGGAGAAGTCGAAATACAGCTGGAAGGAGTAGCCGAGCATCGCCATCCATGTTCCCGCGGTCGACAGCACGTCGTAGTGCGCGAGCGCGGGATCCACGAACGCCGCGATGCTGTCGGCGACGATCACCTTCTCGACGAGCCCGACAATGAAGAAGGCGATGCCGCGATGGAGCCACCGCGTGCGGCTGGACTCTCCGAGCGCCTCGAGATCCGCCTCGAGCGTGCGGAAGCGCACGATCGGGCCGGCGATGAGCTGCGAGAACAGCGACACGTACGCGGCGAACTCGGGGAAGCTGCGCGTCGGTGTGATCGCGCGACGATAGCTGTCGACGATGTAGCTGATCGTGTGGAAGGTGTAGAACGAAATTCCGATCGGCAGCACGATGTTCAGATGCGGGAGCACCACATCGCGCCCGAACAGATGCATCGTCGCGGCCGCAGTCTCGAGCCCGAAGTTCGCATACTTGAAGAAGCCGAGCAGCGCGAGATCCGTGGTGACCGGAATCACGAGACAGAGCTTGCGACGCTTCGGATCGTCCCAGCGGAGGAAGCCGAGGCCGGCAAAATAGCTCACGAGCGTCGAAAACAGCATCAGCAGCGTGAACCACGGATTCCAGTACCCGTAGAACACGTACCCCGTGATCGCGAGCCAGATGTGCCGCGAGCGGGTAGTCTGCAGACTCCAGAACACCGTATAGGCAATCGGGAGGAAGGCGAACAGGAAGATGATGCTGTTGAAGAGCATGCGGAGGAGAAAGGTCGGCGCCGCGTGGCGCGCATTCAATGGAACGTTTTGTAGCCTGGCGTCAGGCGGCTACAGTTTCCTCTGCAATAATCGCCCGCGCGCGGGCGAGCGCCAGGTCGATGTTCGCAACGAGATTCGCTGGCCCGATCTCCGCCAACGCCCCCGCGTCCGTAAGCGCGCCGAGCGGCTGCGTGTGCAATCCTGAGAGCACCACCGCCGTTCCCTCCTTTCGCGCACGACGCACGACGTCGAGCAGCGCGTGCATGCCGCTCGAGTCCATCGCGGGCACGTTGCGCATGCGCAGGACGAGCACCTGTGGGTGACCGGCCACCTGCGACACCGCATCCTTGAACGATTGCGCCGCGCCGAAGAAAAACGGTCCGTTGATCTCGTACACCTCCACTCCCGCAGGCACCGCGGCCGCGTCGAGCAGCTCCTCCGCGCCGCCGTCCGTGTCGAGGCCAAACTGAAGCTCTCGCGTGATCACGCTGATGTTCGTGAGCGAGGCCATGCGCCGAATGAAGAGAAACGCCGCGAGCACCATCCCGACCGAGATCGCAACCGTGAGATCCACGAGCACGGTGAGCAGGAACGTCGTCAGCAGCACCGCGACATCCGACTTCGGCGACCGCAGCTCGGCGATGAACGATCGCCACTCGCTCATGTGATACGCGACGACGACGAGGATTGCCGCCAGCGTCGCCATCGGGATGTACGCCGCCCACCTCCCCGCCGCGATCGTGATCACCAGGAGCGTCAGCGCGTGCACGAGCCCTGCGACCGGCGTACGCCCACCGTTCTTGACGTTCGTCGCCGTTCGCGCGATCGCACCAGTCGCCGGTATGCCACCGAAGAGCGGCGACGCGATATTCGCGATCCCCTGTGCGACGAGCTCCATGTTCGAGCGATGCCGACCACCGATCATCCCGTCGGCTACGACCGCGGAGAGCAGCGACTCCACGGCCGCGAGCAGCGCGATGGTGAACGCAGGGCCGACGAGCGACGTCACCTGCTCGACCGTGAGATGCGGGAAGTGCGGGTGCGGTACCGACGCAGCGATATCGCCGAAGCGCGAGCCGATCGTTTCGACGGGGAGATGCAGAACAGCTGCACCGACCGTCGTCGCGATGAGCGCAACGAAGGGTCCGGGAATGCGCCGGCTCACGTGCGGCCACACGAGGATGATCGCGAGCGCGGCCATCGATACCGCCATCGCTGCGGGCGAGATCGTGGTGATCGCCGACGCGTAAGCGCCCCACTTCGCGAGAAAGGGCGCCGGCACGGCCCCCATCTGCAGGCCGAGGAAGTCCTTCACCTCGCCCGAGAAGATGATCACCGCGATCGCGCTCGTGAACCCGATCACGAGCGGATGCGGGATGAACTTGATCGCACTTCCGAACCGCGCGAGCCCCATGACGACGAGGATCACCCCCGCCATCAGCGTGGCGACCGTGAGACCATCGATGCCGTACTTCTGCACGATTGCGTACACGATGACGACGAACGCGCCGGTCGGTCCGCCGATCTGCACGCGCGAGCCGCCGAGCGCGGAGATGATCACCCCTGCGACGATCGCGGTCCAGAGACCGCGGTCGGGCGTCACGCCGCTCGCGATCGCGAAGGCGATGGCGAGCGGGAGCGCGACGACGCCCACGATCACGCCAGCGATCGCATCGGAGGCGAACTGTGTACGGTCGTACGATCGGAGTGTCGTAAAGAGCTTCGGAACCAGCGCCTCGCGCGCACTCGCGGGCGGCGGCGTCCTGTCATCAACCATGGGCGTCCTCATTGGGGACGCCGAAGTCTACCTGCGCCGGAGCATTCCCGGTCGACTCCCGTCGCGCACGTGCGGTGTCGGCGGCGGCGCGCGGCGCGCCGGGCCCACTCCGCCAAACCCGAACGCCGGCGAGATCGGCAGCTCTCCACCGTGAGTGTTGAAGCCGAGCGCGAAGCTGGCCTCGCCCGACGCGGCGGTCAGCGTACGCGCCGGCGTTGAGAGATCGCCGATGGCCAACTGCGTCGGCGAGAACATCGCGACATCGGGCGATTCCGTCGCCGCCCACAGGTTGCCGCTGTTGTCGAAGGCGACCTCGTCGAACGAGTACGAAGGGCCAAGCTGCACAAATTCGGGAGCGCCGTGCGCCGACGCGCCGAGCTGCGCCGACGTGTAGCTCACGATCCATCCGGCCTCCGTGCCCTCCCAGAGATTCCCCGCGCGATCGAATGCGAGCCCGGACCCATGGGCGAGATATGGCGACGTAAGACTGTCCGTCGGCACGATCGTACTTCCGTTCGCGGCGCCACCGATCGCGCTCGCTGAGATCGTGTACGTGACCGGGTCATCGAAGCCCGCGACCCACAGACTTCCATTGTGATCGAAGGCGAGACCGAGTGGGCCATTTGGTGTCGAGACCGTGAGCATCGGCGTCGGATCGGTGAGCGCACCGCTCCACGATTTCACATCGCTCGCCGCGTACTCGAGCACGTGATTCCCGTTGTAGTAACCCACCCAGAGATTCCCGCTCGCGTCGAACACGATCCCCCACGGCTCCTTCGCCGTGGCGATCGCCACCGTTGGCGTCGACGCGCCGCTCGCGAGCTGCGCCGGCGTGAACTCGAGGATCTGCTGGTTGATGTAGTCGGTCGCCCACATGTTGCCGGCCGAGTCGAAGGCGACGCCGGAAATGGTCAACGAGTCGCCGCCGGCACTGATCGTGTCGGTCGCCGCAGCAGCTGCTCCCTGCGCCAGCTGTGGCGACGTGAAGCCCTCGGCCAGATGGGTGGTTCCCCACCTCCCCACCCACATCGCGCCGGACCCTCCGCGGATCGCGTACGTCGCGCTGACGGAATGCATCGTCGCGACCTCGACCATCACGGGACTCCCCGTGACGACGCCGGTGAGCACGAAGCTCACGAGCGAGTCTGATGGGGCGACGTTGTCCGCACGCACATCGTACTCTCCGGGGACGAGTCCGCGCAGTGTGTCCGTCATGCTCACGTACGATGTGTTCACGGGCCCGTGCACCGTGACGGCGCCCGCGTGCGCGAACGGCGTGTTCACGACTACCTCGAGCGCGGCGTTTCCGGGATCCGTGCCGACCTCGCGATTACCGCACGCCAGGAGCGCGAGCGCGGTTGACAACACGACGGTGGTGCGCGCGAAAGAGCGGAGCTCCATGTAGACCTCGACCTCGGGGTTGTAGGACACGGAGCACCATGACGGCGCTCTCTCGATAGCACTGATAAACAGACGATCGGCGGCGCCCGAAGCCACCGCCACGCCCGTCATCCGTGTTAACATCCGTCGATGCCACAATCCCCTGCTCGCAGGCCTAAAAAGCGCGCTCCAACCGTCCCGATCGACCGTGTCCGCGCGATCTGCCTCGCCCTCCCGGAGGCCCACGAGGTGGAGGCGTGGAGCGAGCCGACCTTTCGCGTCAAGAACAAGATCTTCGCGATGTACGCCGATTCCGATAACCACCACGGCGCGGGCCGTCCGTGCATCTGGCTCAAGTCGACGCATCTCATCCAGGACATGCTCATCCACGAGGATGCCGACCGCTACTTCGCGCCGCCCTACGTCGGTCCAAAGGGATGGCTCGGCATTCGCCTCGACCGCCGTCCCAGCTGGCCCACGATTACGGATCTCATCCGCGACGCCTATCTCCTCACCGCACCCAAACGCATCGCGGCGAAGCTGGGCTAGCGGCCAGTCACCGACAGCTAGATGCACGAAGGCCGCCCCGAGAGGCGGCCATGATTTTTTTCTCGCTGTGAGTACGTGAAGCCTTACACTGCTTCACCGCCTGGATCTCGATCGAGA
>JBBRYY010000120.1:0-9683 GCA_038237245.1 Gemmatimonadales bacterium
CCCGTCGCCGCGATTCCCGCGTGCATCGCCCAGAACTGCGCCGGCGTCATGTGTTCGTAAAATCCGCCGATCCAACCGATCAGGATGTTCGAGAGGAAGAGTGTCAGGAAGACGACACCCATCATCGTCGCCTTGATCCCCTTCGGCGCCGCGCTCGACACGAGCGCGAGCAGTGTCGGCCAGTAGTACAGGAAGGCGACGCCGAGCAGTACGTCGTAGAGGATCGGGTAGATCACGTTCACGCGCTCACTGATCGTGCATCCGATGAACAGGATGACGTTGGCCGTGCACGCGATCCACGCGCCCGTCGCGATCTTCACGATCTCGCCCGGCTCTCCGCGCCCTCGCGCTTGCCACTTCCACAACACGATCAGCACGGGCACGGAGATGACGCTGATGAACGGATCGATCGAATTGAACCACGCGACCGGAACGTGGAAGCCGAGCAGGTCCAGGTCGACGTGAGCATTGATCCACACGAGCGCGATGTTCGAATTCTGGTAGTACGCGATCGAGTGGAAGATCGTGAGCGCCATCACGGCGATGAGTGCGCCGATGATTCCCCAGTCAGTCGGCTCGTGCGCCGTTTCCTTGTTTACAGCTGATGGCGTGGGCTCGACGAGCGTGTGGTAGCCCGCGAGGTACGTCGCGAGGCCGATGAGCATCAGGATCCCGGCGAGGCCGAAGCCCGCGTGCCAGCCGTACTTCTGCGCGAGTAGCCCGCACACGAGCGGACCCGCCACCGCGCCGACGTTGATACCCACCGAAAAGATCGAGAAACCGCGCGTCCGTCCCGCGCTATCATCCTCTGCGTACAGCGCGCCGACCTGCGTCGAGATATTTCCCTTGAGAAGTCCGCAGCCGACGATCAGCAACACGAGCGCGAGCAGGAACGACGCGTCGAACGCCATCGCGATGTGGCCGCCGCTCATGAGAATTGCGCCGAGCACGACCGCGCGCTTGCGGCCGAGGAAGCGATCGGCGGCGAGTCCGCCGAGCACCGGCGTGAAGTACACGAAGCCTGTGTATAGACCGTAGACCTGCGACGCGAGCGCAAGCGTCGTCATCGGTCCGAACAGCGACTCCAGCGCGTGCCGCAGTGTCGCGAAGCCGGCGACGTTCTCGATATGACCGGGAAGGAAGAGCGCCTCGCTCATGTAGAGCACGAGGAGCGCCGTCATTCCATAGTAGGAGAATCGCTCCCACGCCTCGGTGAACGCGAGGTAGGCGAGCCCGATCGGCTCGCCGAAGAATGTGCGCGAGGAGGCGCGAGGGCGGCCGGGCGCCGACGGAGCGGTGGGGGCTGTCATGCGAAGATGATGGCTACCTGCACCGCAGGCTGCAACGTCTCGAGGTCAGGGCCACGCAGACCGGGTTGGGTCAGCGAGCTCGCGCTATCGCTTTGTCCACGCCCACCCGGCAACAGTCCACTCCGTCGCGCGCTTCTGCAGCACCATCGTGATCGATGAGGAATCCTCGCTCACCGGCTTCCCGTCCTTCTTGAACACGTACCGCGCCGGCATCACGACGTAGGCATGATCACCCGTGATATCGACGTGGAGCTCCTTGCCGAGGGTGACCTGGCCATCCGTGATCTTGTTCTTCGCGGCATCGGCGGCGTACGCGTCCATCCACTTTCCGCACGTGCCGGGCCCGCGCCAGACGTACGGGGGAAATTCGTCGATGATCACGGCCTCATCGGAGCATGCTGCATTCACGGCCTTTGTGTCGCCCTTGTTGAACGCATCGCCGAAGCGATGCACGGCTGCCATTACGTCGACCTGCTGGGCCGCGGCGGATGGAGCGACGGAGAGCAGTGCGGCGACGAGGACGATGAGAACGCGATGCATGTGGATGCTGCTCCAAGACGGGGCGGGTTGAATGAACCGCTGGGACTACGGTTGGCATGATGCCCACTGCAAACCGGTAGTGCAATGGCAGGTGCGCGGGAGAAGCCGGGCTCCGGCCGGGCTACGAAAGGCGGCCCGCGTAGTCAGCGACGCGGTCCATCGTCTGCACTCCGCCCTCGAGCACGCCATAGCGTTCCACCCCCACCTTCATCGCCGCCGCATCCGCGAAGGTCAGGCGCATCGTGAGCCTGGTCTTCGCACCCTCGGCCGCGAGCATAACGATGAGCGTGAAGTCCACCGGTGCTCCGGGGAGCTCCCACGAATTGTCGTACACGAGACGCGACGGCTCCACGATCTCGCGGAACACCACGCGCGTCGCGTAGTCGGTTCCATCGGGACCGTGCATGACGAAGCGCCACACGCCGCCCGGAGCGAGCTCGAACTCGTACGTCGTCGTAGTGAATCCGTCGGGTCCGTACCACTCGTGCAGTCGCTCGAGCTCCGTCCACGCCTTCCACACCAGCTCCCTCGGCGCGTCGATCACGCGCGTGAACACCACCTCGCGGTCGGATGGACGCTCGGTGAGTACCGCGCCAAAGATCATCTCAGTGGCCTGCGTCGGGAAGGGCCGCGCTGCCATCCGACCATTGGCGCACGGGGACCAAGAGCGTCAACACCGGATTCTTGTCGTCGTCGACCGAGGCGTTGATGACGGGAGCCGTGAAGCCGCCGGCGCCCCAGTTGGATGCGGGGAGCGATCGATCGAAGAAGAACATCAGATGCGGCTTCCAGTGCGGATCCTCGTTGCCGAGCATCTGCTCGTGCGAGAGCATGTACGACATCGCGCCGGGTGCAGGCATCGGGAACTCGTGCGACGCGTAGGCGCGCGCGGTGCGCTCGGCGATGTCGGCGACGCTCACACCGGCCATGATCCATTCGATACGCTTGCGATTCTCGGGGAAGATCGACGACGTCGCCTGTGGATTGAGGCAGAGCGGCGCGCGCACAGTTGGACTCCAGAAGTCGGGATCCTTGAGACCGCCGGAGAAGGATCGGAGCACGGCGCAGGTCCATCCGTTGGTACCGTGTACCGCTTCGACGAGACCGGTGCGCGTGAGCACGAACACCGTGGCTGAATCGGAGATGGCTTTGGGCGCCGCGCTGCGCGCGAGTGCGATCTCGGTCGTGCGATCCGGCATGAGATACGGCGCGAGGTCGGGGGTCTTCTGCGCCGGGAGTGGAGTGGTGGCGAGAAGCGCGAGAGTGGCGAGTGCGAACGTGTGAGTCGTCATGAATGACACATTGGTGGATTGGTGATCATTTACCGGACTGCAGCTTTTCGAGATACGACTCGAGGCGATCGAGCCGCTCCTCCCAGAGCTGTCGGAATTTCTCGAGGTAGGCGTTGGCTTCCTGGAGCGGTGCGCTGTCGAGCGCGCGCGGACGCCACTGCGCGTCCTTGCCGCGCTCGACGAGCCCGGCTTCTTCGAGAACCTTGAGGTGTTTGGAGATCGACGGCTGGCGCATCTTGAATGGAGCCGCGAGCTCTGCCACCGAGTAGACGCCAGTGGCAAGCTGGTCGAGGATCGCCCTGCGCGTCGGGTTAGCGAGGGCGCCGAAGACGGTGGAGAGATGGTCGGAGTTGAGGGATTTTGAGGGTGCGGCGTATATAGCCATATGGCTATATGTAATTTCCGGTATCGCGTTCGTCAATAGCGACGCCGGCACCTCTACGCGTGCACGATCCCGAAGCGGATGCGGCTCTCAGCCGTTGTCATGAGCGCATCCTCATAGTCGATCACGTCAGGTGATGCTCCTCATGAGATCGAGATGCACGAGGACTACTTCGCCGTCGCGCCGTTCTTCAGCTGCTCATCCAGCTCGACCTGGCTAAAATGCCCGAGCGACTTCCGAATCAGCCCATCCGCGCTCATCGTCCACTCCTCGTAGCCACTGAATCGCACGGCCTTCCCGGTGCCGTTCGGTCCCGTGTTCGTGCCCGACAGCGTCCAGTGAAAGACCGGTTGACTGCCGTTCATGTGGATGCTGTCCATCGTCACGACCATGTCTGGAAAGGCGGTCATGAAGCCCTGCGCATCCGCCGTGATCGCTTTGCGCCCGACGGATAGCGGCCCACCGTTGATGTTGAGTGAGCCGTCCTCGGCGAAATGCGCGGCGACACTTGCGGCATCCTTGCTCGACCAGGCCTTCGCATAATCGGCGGCGAACGCGCGGATGTTGTCCTGTGGCACGGAGTCTCCAGTGCGGGTGCATGCGACAAGGAGGAAGATCGCGCTGACCACGAGTCGCCTATGCATCACGCCTCACGCCGTTCGCGATTCCAGTCGATGATCGACATCGCGAAGCCGACTATCGCCCAAACGATTCCGAGGGCGCCGGTGATGGACTCGATCTCCTTCCAGTCGAGCGGCTTCCGATCCACCCCGCAGCGGCATTTTCGTGTATAGGCCATTCCACTTCGTCATAGAGTTGGTGCCCATCGACATGACATCCCTCGCATGGTCGGCGTTCGCCAAGAGCACCTTCCTGCTGGCCTGCAAGATGCCCAGCCGAACCGCCCCCGTCCACACCGCTCAGGCCTATTCACCGAATCGCGGGGTGTTAGCCGAGCGGGGCCCGGCTACGCCCGCATCCGCTCTGCGTCGAAAAACTCCGTGAGCTCGTCCGAGAACGAATAGTCCTCCGGATTCGGCACCGGCACGCCTTGCGCGAGCAACGCCCGCGCGCACCCCACGTAGTCCCTTGGCGAGATCGTATCCATCGTCTCCATCTGCGACGCGAACGACAGCGTCCCGATCACAGTGTCGTCGTACGCGTGCTTCACGCGCCAGTCGGCGCCGTAGTCCAGCATCAGCTCGACGATGTTTGCATCGCCACGGAACGCGGCATGATTGAGCGCCGTCGCGCTCCATCCCATCTTCACGTCGACGGGCCAGCCGAGCTCCAGCATCGTGCGCGCGCCCTCAAGGTTTCCGGTCGCCGCGAGCTTCGGCAGCGCGCGCAGCTGGTGCTCATCGAGCCTCGCGATCATGTCCGGCATCGGCACCAGCAGCGCGCGCGCCGAGCTCGCATCGCCACGCGCGCACGCGGCCACGAACGCATCGGTGTCGCTTAGCGACTCCTGCACTCCCGCTTCGCGGAGCAACTCGACGACGTCGGTGCGGCCGAGCGCCTGCGCGAATCGATAGACGCTCACGCCGTGATCGTTCGTCCTCCGCAGATCCGCACCCGCGTCAACGAGCGCTCGCACGTGCGCGAGCGATCTGCCACGCTCGATGGCGTGGTGCACCCACGGCTTCTCGTTCGCATCGCCGCCGTGCTCCAGCATCAGCCGCAGATCGTCGAGCTTGTCGAAATCGAGCACGCGGCCCAGCGAGTTCGTTCCGCTGACGCGCGCGCCGCCGCGCAGCAGCAAGCGCGTACACGTGGAGGTCGCACTCTCCACCGAGTGATAGAGCGATTCGTTGTCGTCGGGATTCGCGCCGGCGGCGAGCAACCGCTCGGTCATCCGCGCGCTGTGTGTGACGCCGGCGGCACCGTAGAGCGGCGAGAATGGCCACTCCGGATTTCCCGGATCGACCCATCGGACATTCACGTCCGCGCCGCTCGCGAGCAGCAGCGCCGCGCTCGCCACCAGCCGCTCCTCGAACCCCTCCTCGGCCATCATCCTCGAGAGCGTGACGGCGATGAGTGGCGGCATCCGCCGCGCACCACCGATGCGATTCGCCCACCCCGCATCGGCTGCGATCACGCCCCGCAGCGTATCCACATCACCCACCGCGCACGCGACCCACGGATCACCGCGAAATAGCTCGGGCTCCTCCTCGAGCAGCTGCATCGCGCGCCGCCTCGCCTTCCGTCCACCGTCGTACACGAGATCGAGCCACGCCTTTCGCCGCTCGGCCGCTCCCGCGTGCGTCCACTCGACGTGACGCCGTAGCTCGAGCCACGATGCGAATCCGTATTCGCGCGCGACCACGGACTGCGCATCGTGCAGCGCGAGTTCGCGGGTGGCAAGCGCAGCGACGCTGGTACCGCGCGCGGCGGGGAGCGCCTCGATGAATCGCTGCAACGCCGCAACCTCTCCGGCGCGCGCATCGCGCAGGAGATTCTTGGCCTGCTTCTTCAGATGTGAAAGGTCTGGTGACGCGGGTAGGACTTTCATGTTGCCTCCATGCGGTGATCGCCGAAGGCCCGCAAACCGGCTGCACGGTGGCAGTGATTTGGTCGTGCTGTATAGAACGAGTGGGTTCAACCCTTCCCGCGGGCCCGGGGGCGCCTCGCAAGCGCCTCCCGGAAATTACATCGCGTACGCGGGCTCGCCAGTGGATGTCTCGAGGATCCGGCCACGCTGACGATACGGCTTGAGATAGGTCTAGAGGGCTCGATGACCATCACCTTGTTGAGCCGTCCCTTCAACGAGAGAGCACCGCGCGCGCGAAGCGCGCCGTAGCATTTCGCGATGTCGTATCGATAGAAGATCTCTGTGAGCTTGGTCGGTGGTCTCGCCATCAGTCAGACTCCCTGGCCACACTATCGCAGCTGCGCGGCGACGGCATCGAAGAAGCTAAAATCGTCAATGACTTCGCCGCCGGTGGGTTTGGTCTGCGCGCTCCACACGACGATGACGACATGCACCGCGGGATTGATGTAGATGTGCTGTCCGAAGATCCCGTCCGCCTCGAAGGCGCCATCACGAATCTCGTTGGCAGAGGTGCCGGGCCACCAGAAGTAGCCGTATGGAATTGGGGTGCCATCGCGCAGCGTCTTCGCCGTCGACGCTTCGTGAATCCATCCGGTCGGCAGGATCGTGTCACCGTTCGCGATGCCGCCGTCGAGGATGAACTGTCCGAATCGGCCGTAATCGCGGAGCGTCGCGCTGAATCCGCTTCCGCCGATCTCGTGACCGTCGGGCGAATCCAGCCACCACTTCGCGTCGGACTCCATCGCGTAGCGGCTCCAGATGCGATCGGCGAGGTAGTCGGCGAGCGTGCGGCCGACGGCCGCGCGGACGATCTCGCCCGCGACCTGGGTTTCGCCCGTACTGTAGTTGTTGACGAGGCCGGGCTGCGCGGCGCGCGGCAGTGAGCCCATGAGCTTCATCGCTGCGCCGGGCTTCTGCGCGATCTGTGCCTCGAGGAGATGGCGACGATCGGAGGACGAGTCGGTGTACTTCTCCCTCCAGCGAACACCCGATGACATCATGAGGATGTCGCGTACGGAGACGCCGTCGTACGCGCTCCCCGAGAGCGACGCGACGTACTTCGTGACGGGATCGTTCAGCGACGCGATGCGCCCCTGCGCGATGGCGGCGCCGACGAGTGTCGACGTGATCGACTTCGCGACCGACATCGACATCCAGCGCGTGCGCTCCGTGTTGCCGTAGCGATAACGCTCGAGCGCGATGCGGCCGTCGTGGAGAACGAGGATGCCGGCGACGCGATTGAGGTCGAGGTATTGCTCGAGATCGTAGCTCTTATCGCCGTCTGCGAAGTGGACATCGCCGAGCGGCGTCGCTGACGGTGGAAGCGGTTTCGGATGCGTGCCGTGCGGTACGATCCGCGTCGGGAAGAGGCGGTCAATGTTGCGGAAGGTGTTGACCGCCATCTCCGGCGTGAGGGCGCCGTCGTACATCTGGCGCACGGTGCCGATCGGCTCGCTGGCGTGCGGATACGATGTGCTCTCGGCCGGCGTGACTAACGCGCTCTGTAGGGGATGCGAGCCGCACGATGCGAGAAGGGGGAACGCGACGAGCAGTGCGGCGAGGCGTCGGAGACTCATGTGTTGCGCGTTGCGCCGCGTGCTTCTTCGGCGATGACGCGATGCCCCGCCGCCTCGAGCGCGGCGACTGCCGTCGTGAGCGCGCTTCCGGGGATCAGCACATAGTCGGTGTCGAAGGTCGCGATCGGGAAGATCGGCACCGCGGCCGCGGCAAGCGGACCGGAGATGACCGCGAAAATGCCGATGAGGTCGAGGGGCAGCGGACCGTTGACACGGAACACGCGATAGCCGCGCTGCGCATCGAGCTCTGCGGGGACGGCGGCTTCGTCGGCCACGATCGAGAGCTCGGTCAGCGTGCGAGACACCGTGAGGAATTCCTGCGCGTGAGTGGTCCAGTCGGGGACGGCGTCGTCGGGCGACAGCCGGTAGATCGCGAGCGGCGCGGCGAGCAGCGTGAGCACGATCTCTCGCGAGGTCAATTCAGCGTGCACGCGTGTACGGAACATGAGATCACGGATCCTCCGAACTGTGCTGTGTCGTGAACCCAAGATGTATCACGAAACGTCGGCGTCCGGAACGGCAGGCGCGAATGAATCTCCATACCGTAAACGTGGCCGCTGTCGCCCCCGTACTCCTGGATGTTGCCGCCGGCGCTCGTGCGGTGCATTCTTGCGAGGTCATGATGGCACTCCCCCAGCGCGCACTCTCCCTCGCGGGTTTCGTTCTCGCGCACGCAACCTGGAGCCTCTCGGACACCGAGTCCGATGAGCGGCTCTGTCCTCTCGCCGTGCTCGAGGGCGACGACGGCGATCGCCGCATGACGCGCTTCGAAGCCGACACGCAGGAGGAGGCCATCGTCGCGGGGAAGATCGCGATGCGCGAGGCCAAGGATCACGTTGCCGCGTGGGCATTCGCGCGCGAAGGCGCATGGCGACGGATGGACAGCACTCCATCCGGCGACGTCCTTGCCGTGGACTTCTGGGCGACCGGCATGCCGAGTGTCGCGACATTGATGCAGCCGTTCAGTCGCGCGGCGAATGGCGGCCGCTTCCGCGTCGGCACGAAGCCGACGCTCGTCGTCGGCGACACGGTGCTCGCGCCGGATGTCGCCGTGCCGTCAATCGCCGCGATTATGGACGGCGTGCAGGCGCACACAATCGTCGCCGAGCTTTGGCCTACCTGGCGCTAGTTGCGCGCGGTGGTCAACACCGCGTCGCTTGACGTCGCGCGATCCGCAGGGACATTGAAGGCTGACATCAATCGCCGACTACGTTCACGGAGAATCCCATGCTGCTCATTCGCGAGATCATGTACTGCAAGCCCGGAAAGGTTCGCCCGCTCGTCGAGAAGTTCGTCGCCATGAACAAGCTCGGCGTCAAGATCGGTATGCCGAACATGCGCATCATGACGGACTTCGCGGCGGAGCGGTACTGGACCGTCGTCTCGGAGATGGAGGTTGCCGACCTCGCGTCGTTCGAGAAGATGATGGCGGAGCCGCCGAAGGGATCGGCCGAGGACATGAAGCAGTTCGAGGAGCTCATGAAGGGCTATCATGATCTCGTCGATCAGGGGAAGCGTGAGATCTACAAGCTCGAGGGCTAGCCGTCCGCGAGCCCGCGTAGCGCACTCTCGCTGAGCGAGTAGTCGACCCACATCGGATCCGATCGCGCGCCAAGCTTCTCGTAGAACTTCCGCGCGCTCGCGTTCCACTCCGCAACCTGCCACTTGATCGCCGCGCAGTCGCACTCGACGGCGGCCGTCGCGGCCGCGCGCATGAGCGCCTCGCCCACGCCGAGCCCTCGCCCCGATTCGGCGACGTAGAGCTCCTTGATGAAAAGCGTCGGACGCGCGCGGAAGGTGAACGGGATGAGGTAGTAGACGAGCATCCCGATCAACCCTGTCGTCGCGACCTCGTTCTCCGCGACGAGCGCGTGGAAGTCCGGTGTCTCGCGCGAGAATCCCTGCGCGAGCAGCGTCTCCTCGGTCACCGCGAAGTCCGCGTCGTAGCCCTCGAACTCCGCGAGTTGGTGCATGAGGGTGAGGAGCGCGGGGACGTCGTGCTCGACGGCGCGTCTGACGCGGATGCCCGAG
>JBBRYY010000121.1:0-9266 GCA_038237245.1 Gemmatimonadales bacterium
CTGGCTGCCGTACTATCTCGTGGAGATCCGCGGCTACTCGCTCACGCGCATGGCGGTGATCGGCGGCCTCACGTACGCGATGAGCGCGCTCGGCGCGTTCGTGACCGGATACGTGGTCGACAAGGCGATCGAGGCGGGGGACACGCCGCATCGCGTCTATCGCACGACCATGATTGCGAGCGAGATCGGCTCAGCGGTGTGCCTGCTCGGCGTTCTGCTCGGCGGATCGCTGCTGCTCGACTTCAGCTTGCTCGCGGTCGGATTCACCTTCGGACTCGCGTCGACGACGCTCTACGCTGTGGGGCAGCTGCTCGCGGGGCCGAAGGCGGCGGGGCGCTGGATCGGATTCCAGGGCGCCGTCGGCAATCTCGCGGGCATCGCGGGCCCCGCGATCACCGGCTTTCTCGTGGATCGGACGGGGAGCTTCGCGAGCGCATTCTGCCTCGCGATCGGGTTCTCGCTGCTCGGCGTGCTCGCGTGGACGATCGTGATTCCGCGCATCGAGCCGGTGGTGTGGCGGGAAGTGGTTGCACCGGCGTGAGGGCACAAGGCGCGGGCACTTCGCGACCTTCACAAAGCTTCCTTTGCGCCGCGGCCAGCGTAGGCGAGTTTAAACGCTCTTCGCGACTATTACGCCCCTCCAAGATGCCGACCGTCAGAGCGTCCCCTTACCATCCTGTCACGAACCGTTACATCTCGCTCGTTGTCGGCCTGCACCACGGCAGTACAAATGAAACTCGAAGTACTCGATCGTCTCATCGAGCTTCCATATCGCTTTCTACCCAGCGCGCACGCGAGAGCAGCGCCGTGGGACGTGTCGCGCGCCGAGCTGTCGCGAGTCGGCATCACCTGGCCGACGACCTACCAATGGGCGCCTGCAGCCGCGTTTACCGACACCATCAAGTGCGCTTTCGCGCGGCTCGATCTGCTCGACGTCACACCACTCACGCAGACGCATCGAGGCGTCGTTCGAATTCTTGTGACGCTCGACGACAAGGTTCACGCCGTCATGATCGACTACGCTGATAACGCGGATGGGATCAACAGCGACGCGCTTGCGCAGTGCTCTCTCTATTTCAAATACCAGTATCGGGTACGCGGTTATTCCGATCCGCGAATCATCCCTGGCGGGTATTCAGTCTCGAGCGAGCATTATTATCGCTACCACGGTCCACTCCGCCGTCGCTACGAAAGACGCCCCAGCATCGGCGTGCTCGGACGATTCGGCTACAAGTTCCATGGGGAGCTGCGAGCGAAGGCGGTCGACATTCTCTCCGGGGCACGCGACGTTCACTTCGTCGGCGCAGGGAAGCGTGTGCGATATAGTCGATTTCTTCGCGACGTCGCGTCAGCGCGGTTGAGCCTCGATCTTCCCGGCAACGGGCCGTTTACCTTCCGCGTTCCCGAATTCCTGGGGCTCGGGACGTGCCTCCTCTCGCCACGCTACGCGACGTCGCTGCACGTTCCGCTCATTCCGGGAGTGCACTACGTCGCCATCGAGGACGATCTCGGCGATCTGCTCGAGAAGTGCAGGTACTATCTCGCGCACGAAGAAGAGCGCGCTCGGATCGCCAGGGCAGGGCGTGACTACTTCGACCGCTATCTGCATCGCGATCATCTCGCGACGTACTATCTCCGGGCGATGCTCGACCGTCTCGGAAGCACGGGAGAGTCGAGCGAGCTAGGAGATAGTGCTCGCCTTCACGACGATCGCCGCATCGCCATTTCGAAGGCTGACGCTCGTGACGGCGTCGCCCACCGATCCATCGGGCGCGAGGGGTAGCCACTTCTCGCCAGCGGGGAGCGCGAACCGCACCCCGGTCGTGTCTCCGTAGATCTGCTTGCCCCAGCCGCTCTGTGCGCGGAAGATGACGAGTGCCCGATCGAAATCACGTGTGTACACATTCACCGGTTGGCCAACAGGATCCCTTGCGATTACGCCTGCGTTTTCCAGGCGACGAACCGCGGTCGGATGCCCGATGTTGGCCTCCTGTGCTTTCAGCCAGAGCGGCGGATACGGCCGATCCCACATGTTCACGAGCTGCAGTGCGAGCCTGTCTGGGGCGCGCGGCACAACCATGTAGTAGCTCGCGAGCTCGGCGAACTTCATGCGCCGAAAGGCGTCCTCGACGCTAGTGGCGTAGCCGCGCTTCACGACGCCAGGCATGTCGGCCGCATCGTGCGCGTCGACTAGGTCGACGAAGACTCCCGACGCGAGCAGTTTGTCGATCCACACCCAGGTCGCGGGGAGGTCGCTGCTGATCGGATTGTTCGTCTTCTCCATGTGCGTTGCGCCCGCCGCGGCGAGAAATGCGGAATCCGGGGCGAAGCGATAAGGACCAGTGTTGAGCATGATCGTCTTCGTCCGGAGCGCTCCCTTCAGAGTCGCGAGCAACTTCGCATACGGCGTGAAGTATCCTGTGAGCTCCGGAGGATACTTCGACGGCACTGGATACTCCGATGATCCCTTGCTGTTCTTCGCGATGTCACCCGAGCCCTGCGAGTCGATGAAGAGTCCATCCTCGCTCTCGGCCGCCCGCTGGAAGCGATCGGTGGTGTACGCGATCAATCCGGCGTCCGCAGGATTGATGATCCACGTGGGGGTCGCCCACCCCCACGGCTTCAGGCGATGCGCGGAGTCTGCGGGCTGTCCGGCTTGATGGAGGAATGCACTCTCTAAAGTGAACTGCGGATGCGCGACGTACCAGCGCGACATGTCGGGAAGCCACGCGGATTGGAGGTCGCCCTTGCCCGGAGTCTTCGGCAGGATGGCTGCCTGCAGGAGCACGTACTTGTAGTGCTGCACCGTCGGATTCTGCGCGCGCCATGCGTTGGCATCACCCGACATCGCGAAGTCGTAGTGGCGACCTGCCCACGCGCGCTCTGCCGGCGTCCAATTGTAATAGAAGTCCGTCATCATCGTGCGGATGTGCTGCCAGTGCGGAGACACGGGGTTGTACCCGCTCGTGAGCGAATCACGACTCGACTGCCGAGGCGATGCGCTGTGTGCTTTATGTCCGTGCGGGGCGGTGCCGAGCGCGGTGAGAGCCAGCAGCGCGAAAATCACGCTACGAAAAAGTCTTCGCCCCAGCAAGAATCTTCTCCAACCGTGGATTCCCCTTCAGCGGCGCAAAATCCGGATTGATGCGCACCCAGGCGGCCGGCATGTAGTAGGGAACTGCTATGACCTTCTCCAACTCGTCCATGGCCGCGTCCTTCTCCCCGAGCGCCAGGTAGACGCGCGCGAGTTGATAGAGCAGATACGGTCCCAGCGTCGCGTCATCCGACGGCGTGATCATCGATGCCGCTCGTTTGCCCTCGGCGATCGCCTCATCGTGGCGCCCGAGAAAGGCGAGCGAGATCGCGTGGTCCGCGACGCGCTGCGCATCCCCTGGAAAGTCCTTTAGCTGCTTCGCGTACTCGATACGCGCGGTGTCCGCCCAAATGCGCATGCGTTCCTTGTCGTGCATCCACCAGTACTGTTCGGCGCGGCTGAACGCCAGCTGCGCGCGATCGTTGTCGAAATCGGCAACCCCGAGCGTCAGCATGTACTTCGTCTGCGCGCTGTCGAAGACCCATCCGAAATCGCCATAGGTGGAGAGATACGCGACGGATCCCGCGCTGTCGCCCGCCTGGATCAGCCTCGTCGCGATCGCACGCGCGCCGGGCAAATCGCCCACCGCGAGCGCGTGGGTTATCTCGGCTTCGACAGCGTCCAGCCTGTTCGGCGCGATGGCGGCACTTCGCGCGAGAGCCGATTTTGATTCCGAGAGGCGCCCCGATCGGTAGTAATCGACGCTGAGGCTTCGCCACGAGTTCTCGTTGCGCGGGTCGAGCTGGACCGCCTGCAGATCGTGCGCGATGGCCTCGTCCCAGCGGCCCGCACGCGCCTCTTCCGCGGCCATCCCGCTGAGTGCAAAAGCACTGTGAGGCTCGAGCGCGAGTGCGGCCTGCGTCTCGGTGAACGCCTTGCCGCGGTCGTTGAGAATACCGGCGAGGTAGATCGCACGCACGCGATGTGCGAGGGCCAGCCCGGGCGCCAACGCGAGCGCGCGCGCCGAGATGACGTCCGCGGAGTCGGCGAGGTTCTGGTCGGTCGCTCCCGACTGGTAGAGGTTGGCGTATGCCCGCGCCATTCCCGCCCACGCCACCGCGAACGTGGAATCGCGCCCTACCGCTTCGCGATACAGCGCGATGGCCTGTCGTTTCACGCTCGCCTGTGGACCGCCCTCCTTTTCGAGCCTCTGCCCACGGAGAAACGCATCGTACGCAACGACGTCCTTCGTTGGTTTGTCGGCGATCGTCTGCTGCGCGGCAGGCGTCAGCGCCACCTGTAGCTTCTGCGCGACCTTGTCGGCGATGTCGGCCTGCACCTGGAAGACGTCGGTGATCGGCGCATTGAACGCCCCCGCCCACGTGTCCGTCGCGCTTCGCACGTCGACGAGCTCCGGGCTCACCTGCACCTTGCTCGTGCCATTCGCCTCCTTCACCCAGCGAACCTTCCCGATGAGCATGTAGCGGACGCCCAGCTCGTCGCCGATCTGCTGCGGCGTCTTCGTCGTGTGCCGGTACGCGCCGGAGCTCGTCGACCCGATGACCGCGAGCCCCGGCACACCCGTGAGCTTTCCGCGCACGGCGTCCGTCACACCATCGGCGAAGTACGCATCGGCAGTGTCGCCGAGATTTTCGAAGGGAAGCACCGCGAGGCGCACCGCCCCCGGCGCAGATCCCGCATCGCTCGCGCCGCCGCCATTCACCTTCGCACGCCACGCGAAGAGCAGCCCTGCGCCAATGAGAAATCCGAGCGCCAGCGTGAGCGACGCCACGGGGAGCTTCCTTTTCTTCGCGACACTCGGCGCGCCGCCCGACGGACGCTTCGGCACCGCCGGCGGCGGAACCGCGGCGGACACGTGCGACGCCTGCTCCGCCGCCGCCATCGCGCGCCCAAATTCCCCCGCGCTCGGCCACCGATCCGCCGGTGTGCGCGCGAGTGCGCGCGCGATCACCGCGTCGAGCGCCGCGGAAACTCCGGAGCGCAGCACGCGCACGCTCGGCGCATCCTGCGTCAACATCTTCGCGACCACCGCCTGCTGCGATGGTCCCGAAAAGGGCGGCTCCCCTGCGAGCATTTCGTAGCACACCGCGCCGAGCGCGTAGACATCGCTGCGCGCGTCGAGCGACCGCTCGCCGCTCGCCTGTTCGGGGCTCATGTACTGCGGCGTGCCGACGGCGAGCCCGGTCATCGTGAGGCCGATCGACTGCTCGCCAGTCGGTGACGCGCCATCGGCCAACGCGCGCGCGATGCCGAAGTCCGCGAGCAGCGCGTCGCCGCGCTTCGTGAGCAGGATGTTCTCGGGCTTGATGTCGCGGTGAATGACGCCAGCATCGTGCGCGTAGTCGAGCGCGCCCGCGATCTCGCGCGTGATGCGCAGCGCATCGTCGAGTGGCAGCTGGTGCTCGCGACGGAGACGATCGCGCAGCGACTCGCCCTCGACGTACGGCATCGTGAACCAGAGCAGGCCATCGGCGGTCTCCCCGGAGTCGTGAACGCCGAGGATGTGCGGATGCTGGAGCTGCGCGACGGTGGCGATCTCGCGGCGGAAGCGCTCGGGGCCGAGCGTGGCGGCGAGGTCCTGCTGGAGCACCTTGAGCGCGACGGGACGATGGAGCTTCGCGTCGCGAGCGAGGTACACGGTCGCCATGCCGCCGCGACCCAGCTCGCGCTCGATGATGTATGTCGAGCCGAGTGCTGCCTGAAGCTGATCCTGATTCGAGTCAGCCAACTGGAGGTCGCTCCCGCGGGGGGTGGGTACGCGGGGAATTTACGGGCGTGGAAGGGGCGCCGCCAGCATCGACTGGAGCAGTTCTCGCCTCAGCGTTGTGGGATGCCGGCCCGTTTCAGCGCGTGGCGGCTTTCCCGCGCAGGGATGCTTGACCACGTGTGTAGAACGCGGCTCCAACCAGGATCTCCAACGCGCCGACGATCAACGCTCCAATCCACAGGTGACCCGCAAGACTCCCGGCAACCATGATCGCAAGCACCGTCGCCGCCGTCGCCGCGATCACAGCGATGCCCAACGCGGCTACGACGCCCGCAAGGCCCCGCGCGAGATGACGTGCGCTCTCATGGACTTCGAGTTTCGCAAGTCGAGCCTCACCCAACAGAAGTTGCCGGGAATCGGCACCGAGCCGGCCGAGCATCTCCTTGATGGAATGCTCAGTCGCGTCGCGCATCGCGCTGCTCGCCTCTCATGTCCGTCGCCAGAGCAGAAGAGCTTCCGGCACGATCTGTTTTCGGAACGATGACGTGACGAATATCATCGACCCACCCATCGACCTTCTCACCCAATACGTCTGCAACTCCTCCGAAGAGTCTTTCTGCCACTCCATTGGCGACTCCACCGACTGAGGCGCGCGCGACCACTCCACTCATCGTCGATGCCGTGGCGCCTTTCACTCCCCGCGATCTCCTCGAAAACAGGAAGCCGGCGGTGGCGGCAATGGCCAGAGCGGGGAGTGGATTGTTCTGCACCATCGATTTGAGATCGAGCTTTCGTTCGATCTGCGCAATCGTGTCAGACATTCTTTCGCGAGTTACTTCGATATCGCGGCGAACGTCCGCTGCTGTTTCGGCCATGTCTCGATCTCCCTTGGATGCTCGCCTGGACCGTCCGTCTCGACGAGGAGTGCAAGCCCCGCCTTCGCGAGCCATGCGACGAAGATGCCTACGACGGCGATACCCACGGCAAGCGTGAGCGCGACGTGTGTCTCGACCCAACTTTCGGCCAGCGCCAGGACCAAGCCGGAGATAAGGCCGAGACCGCCGAGGGCGAGACAAACGCCACCCACGACGATCTCGATCAGGCCCACTCCTATTTCCTGTGCAAGCGCGGCCGTTTCCAACTTTGCCAACCGCCATTCCTGACGTAACAAGCTCCGTGATCCATCGACCAGATCGTGGAAAAGCGAGCCGACGCTCGAAGTCTCAGGCCGATAGCTCCGCTCGAGCATCAGCCGTCCCGGCCTTTGAACGCGCGACCCAGCAGATATCCGATTCCCGCAGCAATCAGGAGTGTGCGCGCAGGACTTTCCTTCACCTGCCGTTCGAGTCCGCGCTGCATGGAGGCCATGTCGGCGCCGCGCAGCCAGCCGGCGGTTTCTTCCATTCCGGACGCTAGTCGTTCTCCAGCCCCAGCGACCTTTTCTTTCGTGGTCGATATGGCGCTATCCAGCCCGTCGGTTCCCGTCGTACGCGACCGCACGCTCGCTGCACCACTTTCGAGCTTGTCGGCCACATTGGCTTTGAATTCGCTGGCTCGATCCTTAAAGGTCGACGTTGCGTTGCCCACGGCCTCTTTCACATCCGAGACTCCATGTTCGGCGGTGCGCTCCGCATCCACGGCAGCGCCCCGAATCCCGTCGCTGACGCCGAACTTCTGATGATCGCTCATCGCATTGCCTAGGTCGCTCCCTTCGTATTGCATGCCTCCTCCCGGCACTGAGTGCTGATAAGAATAGCATTGGCCATGCCACATCGCGGATTCGATGCTGTATCCGTTAAGCGACGCTCTCTTTCGCTAAACGATAGTGTCGACGCGAGGAGTGCATGTCTGGTCAGGTCGACGGCGCACCCGTCAGCTCCGGCGAGCAGCGCCTTTCCCGCGGGCCAGCTTCCGAGTCCGCTCGCGGAATTGATGTGCCCCGCTGCGCCGATGTTCACGAGCCTACTCCCCCACGCGTCTGCGAACGCCTTCGCACGTGCCGCGCTGTGCAACGGCACTTCTCCGCGATCGGAGAGCGAGCGCTGCGGTCGTGCTTTATGTACAAAACGGCACACTAAGTGCCGAAGTAGAAGTCGACGGTACTTTGCCCCGCGCTGCAGCGAAGCGTGGGCCCGCCGCCTCGCATGACGGTCGCACGGTCCGCTGCGACATCATGTCATTCACGCGGAACGGCAAATGAAAGCACTCGTCTATCAGGGCCCCGGCAAGAAGGCGCTCATCGAGCACGCCAAGCCCGAGATCACGGCGCCCACTGACGCGATCGTGAAGATCACGCACACCACGATCTGCGGCACCGACCTCCACATCCTCAAGGGCGATCTGCCGAATTGCGCTCCGGGACGCATCCTCGGCCACGAGGGAATAGGCGTCGTGGACTCGGTGGGCTCGGCGGTCACTGCGTTCAAGGCGGGTGACCGCGTGATGGTCTCGTGTGTGAGCGCGTGTGGCACGTGCGAGTACTGTCGTAAGCTCATGTACTCGCATTGCACCACAGGCGGATGGATTCTTGGGTACATGATCGACGGAACGCAGGCGGAGTTCGTGCGCACCCCACACGCGAACATGAGCCTCTACAACATCCCCGACGGCGTGAGCGATGACGCAATGGTAATGCTCAGCGACATTCTGCCGACGGCGTTCGAGTGCGGTGTGCTCAACGGAAGGGTCGAGCCGGGAAGTACGGTGGCGATCGTCGGCGCGGGGCCGATCGGCCTTTCCGCGTTGCTCACGGCCCAGTTCTACTCGCCGGCGGAGATCATCATGATTGATCTCGACGACAACCGGCTTTCGGTCGCGAAGAGTCTCGGGGCGACGCAAGTGATCAACAGTACGGATGGCAAGGCGGTCGATGCGCTGATGAAGCTGACGAACAAGCGCGGCGTGGACACCGCGATCGAGGCGGTGGGAATTGCGGCGACCTTCGAGCTCTGCGAAAAGCTCGTTGCCGCCGGTGGGCACATCGCGAATATCGGTGTACACGGCACACAGGTTTCGCTGCATCTCGAGTCGCTGTGGGACCGGAATATCATGATCACCACCCGCCTCGTCGACACCGTGAGCACGCCGATGCTGCTCAAGACACTGCGCGCGAAGCAGATCGACCCGACGAAGCTGATCACGCACCACTTCAAGCTCGACGCGATTCTCGATGCGTACGAAGCGTTCGCCAACGCGGCGAAAACGAAGGCGCTCAAGGTGATCATCGAGATGTAGATAGGCGTTCGCTCGGCATCATCGCCCAAAGCGATAGCTCACCTTGAGGTAGACGACGTTCTTCGCCGGCACGGTGAGCACTCGATCCAGCCCGTTCCAGAGCGACGTGCCATCGAGCGCCGCGCTGCCGTCGCGCGTCTGCTGCCACACGAGGTAGATCGCGGAGCCGCTCCGATATTCCCAGCGAATGACGCCGTTCACGCGGATTGCGCGCGAGACGAAGCTCGTCTCGTTGGCGTTGTTGCCGAGGATGAAGGCGGGCTGCTCGCC
>JBBRYY010000122.1:0-9099 GCA_038237245.1 Gemmatimonadales bacterium
AGAGCCCGACGTGCGCGTCGGAGATGACGAGAAAGCGCCGCGCGGCGAGCTTTGCGATGGTCACGGTGTCGAGGGCATCGGCGGCGCCGAGCGCGTAGGAGCGCCGTGCGATGACGCCCCGAGCGGGAGTGAGACTCCATGCGGAATCCCACATCGCTGGTGCGATGACGCCCGCGAGCGCGAGCTCCGCGGCGTCGAGCGCGCGGGCACGGAGGAGCTGCTGAAATACCTCGCGACGCTCGAGGACCGCGGAGAAGACGACGCCGATGACCAGTGCGCCGATCACCGCGATGGCGCCGAGGATCATTACGAGGGCGACGCCGCGCTTGCGGCGCGCCCGTCGCAGCGCGTGGGGATGAGCCATGCTCAATTCCGCAGCGCGATCGTCGTCGCCAGCGAGTCGAGGGTGTCGGGCGCGGATCGTCGCAAGGCGACGGCCAGGAGATCGATGCGGGCGACGCGATAGGGATCGGCGGTGACTGCGCCGGCGAGATCGAGATACGAGAGGTGGATCCCCCCGGGAGCGTATGGGCCGCTCACAGGCTGGATGGTATTGCAGGGAGTCGCGCGCGACGCCAGACAGTCGAGATAGCCGAGGTACCAGCGCGTGTCCGATGCGCGATAGAGCTCGTAGCGCGCTCGGCGCACGATCCGCACGAGGGCGCCCGTCTCGATGGCGGTGTCGAGCGGAGGGTCGAGCGCAAGCGTGATCGCCGCCGACTCCTCCGCCGCCGTGGTCGTGAAGCCCGTGGTCGTGGGACAGCTGCCGGTGCCCGAGGGCGCAGCGGTGAGCACGTGTCGCTGCCAGACGTCGCCGAGGGTGGAGTCGGTTGCGAGCACCAGCAGCGTGTCTCCCGATTCTGCCTGCGTGCCGATCCATGTGAGCGGAGCGCCCGCGTCGAGATGCTCGGGGGGGATCGTGATGCGGCGTCGCGATGCGGAGATGGTGCAGATGACGCTCTGCGCGAGGGTAGCGCGGTATTCGACCACGCTCGCGCCCACCGCGTAGAGATCGCCGTCCTCCGGCGTGAGCGCGCGGAGCTCGGTCTGAAGCAGCGACGCAGCATCACGCACGGTCGCACGCGAGTCGATCGCGCTCGCCTGCGCCCGATAGAAGCGCTCCTGGTGGATGACCACGCCGAGGGTGGCGGAGCCGAGCACTGCGAGCAGAGTGATCACGACGATCAGCTCGATGAGGGTGGCGCCGGGACTGGCGTTGCGCGTCATGGGCACCAGGCGCTGCTCGAGAGCCCGTCGGTACGGAGCGCGTGGCGTGCGCCCTCGGCGTACCGAACGCTGTCGCTGAGTGCCTGTCCCTCGGGCGCGAGCGTGGCGCCCCACCACTCGGTGATACCGCCGGCGCTCGCCGTGCCGGAGCGCGCAACGCATGCACCCGCGCGCATCGCCTCCATGCGCGCCTGCCCCCGCTCGGCCGCCGCGCCCGCGCGCGCCGCGTCTCCCGTGAGGCGCGCGACGGCTACCGATGTGGAGGCGAGGGCGAGCACGCCGGTGCCGAAGACGAAGCACGCGACGAGGAGCTCGAGCAGTGTGAAGGCAGCGCGGGGGCGAGGAGACGTTTGCATGGGCCGACAGTAGCGGCGGCACGCGAGACCATCGCCAGCGATCCGACGCACGGCGCATGGAAGCGACGCGCGTCACCCTGCGGCGTCAGCTGCCGAGGTCGTAGTCGCGGATCTTGTAAAGCAGCGCGCGGTGGGAAAGGTCGAGCAGCTGCGCGGCGCGCGTGCGATTGCCGTTGGTGCGCTCGAGGGCGCGCCTGATGAGTGTGCGCTCCAAAGCCTCCGTCTGCCGCTTGACCGAGAAGTCGTCCACCGCGGGCTGTGCGGCAGAGACGGGGGCGATGATGTCCGAGAGATGCTCGCGCTCGATCGTCGGGCCGGTCGTCAGCACGAGTGCGCGCTCGATGACGTTCTCGAGCTCGCGCACGTTGCCGGGCCAGGCGTAGTCCATGAGCGTGCGCATGGCCGGCGGCGAGATCGACTCGACCTTGAGCCCGAGCCGCGCGTTGTACAGCCGGAGAAAGTGCAGCGCGAGCTCAGGCACGTCCTGCGCGCGCTCGCGCAGGGGCGGAAGGCGGATCGTCACGACGTTGACGCGGTAGTAGAGATCGCCGCGAAAGCGCCCGCTCGCGACGTCGACGGCGAGGTCGCGATTCGTTGCGGCGACGACGCGTGCGTCGATGCGCTGGGACGTCGTTGCGCCCACGCGACGTACCTCGCCCTCCTGCAGCGCGCGCAGGAGCTTCACCTGCAGCGCCGCGGGAAGCTCGCCGATCTCATCGAGAAAGAGCGTGCCGCCGTTCGCCTCCTCGAAGAGTCCGATCTTGTCGCGATCCGCGCTCGTGAACGCGCCCTTCACGTGGCCGAAAAGCTCACTCTCGAGCAGCGGTTCCGGGATCGCGCCGCAGTTCACGGCGACGAAGGCCTTGTCCGCGCGCGGGCTGCTCGTGTGCACGAGCCGCGCAACGAGCTCCTTGCCGGTACCGCTCTCTCCGGTGATGAGCACCGTCGATGGATGCCGCGCGACCTTGCGCGCCATGTCGAGCGCAGCCTTGATCGACGCGCTGTGGCCGATGATCTCATCCGCGCCGCGAATCGTGCTGAGCTGGTCCTCGAGCTCCTCGACCTTAGCGCGCAGCTTCTCGCGCTCCGCAGCCTTTCGCACGGCGAGCACCACTTCTTCGGCGCGGAAGGGCTTCTGAACGTAATCGTAGGCGCCCTTCTGCATCGCCGCGATGGCCGTATCGGAATCGCCGTACGCGCTCATCGCGATCACGAGTGCGTGTCCGCCGCCCTGGGTGTAGCGCTCGATGAACTCGAGGCCGTCCATCTTGGGCATGCGCAGATCGCAGAGCACGAGGTCGACGTCTTCCGCCGACAGCTTGTTCAGCGCCTCTTCGCCCTCGCCGGCGGTGCCGACGGTATGCCCTTCCGCGCCCAGAATCCGTGATACTGTTTGTCGGAGTCCCGGCTCGTCGTCAACGACGAGGATCTTCACGGCGTAACAGCGGCGGCGCTGGCGGGGCGATCGTCCGAGCTGGCTGATTCATCGGGCACGGGGAAATACATCATGAACGCTGCCCCGCCCTCACGCGCAGGGCGAACCCAGATCGTGCCACCGAGCCCTTCGACGATGCGCGAGACGACGGCGAGGCCGAGTCCCGTGCCGCGTCCCGGCTCCTTCGTCGTGTAGAAGGGATCGAAGATCTTCTCGCTCTCCGTGATCGGTACGCCGGGGCCGGAGTCCGCGACGATGAGCTTGAGGATCTGCGCTGGCTCGCCGACGCTGTTGACCCACGCGCGCACGCGTGCGCTCTGCTCTCGTGCGACATCGAAGCCGTCGGGATCGTTGTTGCGCTTCCCGTTGCGGCCCGTGACGTCGTCGAAGGCGACGGACTGCGTGACGATCCAGACCTTGCCATGCCCCTGCATCGCGTCGACCGCGTTGAGCATGAGGTTGACGAGCACCTGCTCGAGCTCGTGCGCATCGCCGACGAGCTTTGGAAGTCCGTTCTGCAGCGCGACCTCCGGAACGACCTCGCGCAGCGTTCCCTGATCGCGGAGGAGCTGGACGACCTCGTTCACCGTGACGTTCAGATCAATGCGCGACGTGATGCGACGGCGCGGACGTGCGTACTCGAGCATCCCGCGCATGATGCGGTCGATGCGCGCGGACTCGCGCTCAATGCCGGAGACGGCGTCGAGCGCGTCGCTGTCGAGCGCCGTGTTCCGGCGCAGGATGTGGGCGTAGCCGCCGATGGCGCCGAGCGGATTCCCGATCTCGTGGGCGACGCCTGCGGCGAGACGTCCGACGCTGGCGACCTTCTCGAGATGCGTGCGCTGCGCCTGCTCTTCGAGGATGCGCGCGGTCATGCGATTGATGCTGCGGGCGAGCCGCGAGAATTCAGTGGGACCGCTGCGCGGAACGCGGCGCGAGAGATCACCGTCGGCGATCGCCTCGGTGGTCTCGACGACGGTGTCGAGCGGATCGAGCACGAGCCCCTGGATCTTGTAGGCGCCGAAGGCGACGAAGATCAGGATGTCGGCGAGGATCAGGAGCGCCAGATAGATTGGCCCGTCCTTGCTCAGCGTCAGCGTCTCGAGGACGACGGCGTTGAGCGCGGCGAGCGAAAGCGCGGCGGTGCCCAGGACGGCGAGGCTGAGCATCATCTCGGTCTTGAGAGATGCGCGCAGCTTCAGCGGACCGATCTCTGCCGGTGCGCTGGTGCCCTCCATGGGGCGGGACGGTGTTGGGGAGACGGCAGTAGTCATGGCTGGCTGAGAAGAGGACGCGTCAGCTGCCGCCGCGTTGCGCGCGTCGCCCGTGAGCGGGGGGAATCGCGATGGGGTGGGACGGGTGGGATGTGTCACGTGTCCGCGACTCCGTAGCGGGAGAGCTTGCGATAGAGCGTCGAAGGATCGATGCCGAGAACATCGGCTGCGCGGCTCTTGTTTCCGCCTTCGCACTGCAGCACCCACATGATGTACGCCCGCTCGATCACATCGAGAGCGGGATTCGCATTTGCCGGCCTGTCCGCGATCAGCGGCTCGGGCTTCCGCTCTGTGACGCGCTCGGGAAGCGCGCCGACTTCGACCGTTGGCCCCGACGAGAGGATCATCGCGCGCTCGAGGGCGTTCTCG
The DNA here is from genome assembly GCA_038237245.1 of Gemmatimonadales bacterium. GTDB lineage: Bacteria > Gemmatimonadota > Gemmatimonadetes > Gemmatimonadales > Gemmatimonadaceae > FEN-1250. The sequence goes on from JBBRYY010000122.1 coordinate 4,662, forward strand.
AGCTCGCGGACGTTGCCCGGCCACGAGTACGCGAGCATCGCGTCGAGCGCCTCGTCGGAGAGTCGCTTGGGCTCCTCGCCGCGCTGAAGAGCGCCGCGCAGGAGGAAGGCATCGATGAGGAGCGGTACATCGTCGCGGCGTTGCCGCAGCGGCGGAAGATGCAGCGCGAAGACGTTGAGGCGGTAGAAGAGATCCTCGCGGAAGGTCCCGCGCTTCATCTCCTCCTCGAGATCGCGATTGGTGGCAGCCAGAATGCGCGTGTCGATCGCGATGGGCTCGGTACCACCGACGGGGATGACCTCGCGCTGTTGCAGTACGCGGAGGAGCTTCACCTGCGTCGCCTGGGTGGTTTCGCCGATCTCGTCGAGGAAAAACGTTCCCTTGGTCGCGGCTTCGAACAAGCCGCGCTTGTCCTTCACGGCGCCAGTGAACGAGCCCTTCATGTGTCCGAACAGCTCACTCTCCAGCAGGCTCTCGGGGAGCGCGCCACAGTTGATCGAATTGAAGGTTCCTTCAGTGCGCTGCGATAGCTCGTGGATGTAGCGCGCGACGACCTCTTTTCCGGTGCCGGACTCGCCCTGAATGAGCACGATGGAATCGGTCGGCGCGACGGTCTCCGCCAGGCGCAGCACCGTGAGCCACGCCTTGCTGCGCCCCACGGGCGCGCTGACGCCATTCTGCCCCTGCCGCTTGATTTCCTGCTTCAGCGACTGATTCTCCACCCGTAGCTGCCTGTGCTCGATCGCCCGCCGCAGAATGGAGATGATCTCGTCGTTGACGAACGGCTTCTGGATGTAGTGGTACGCGCCCTCGTTCACCGCCTGAATCGCGGAGCGCAGGTCGGCTTGCGCGGTCATCAGAATCACCGGCACGAGCGGATCCTTGGCGCGCGCCGCCGAGAGGATCTCGAGGCCGCCGACGTTCGGCATGCGCACATCGGAGAGCACGATATCCGGATCGAGGGCGGCGATCTGCTCGAGCCCCTGCTTGCCGCCGAGGGCGACGTGTGGGGTGAACCCTTCGTTCTTGAGCAGGATCTTGAGCGTCTCGAGGATTCCCGTCTCGTCGTCGACGATGAGAACCGTGGGGCTGGCAGTGGCCATCATGCGATGATCTCCGCGGGAAGGCGCTGCTGGATCTGCGGCAGCAGTACGGTGAAGCGCGTGCCTTTCGGACTCGAGTCCATGAAGACGAAGCCGCGGTGCGCCTCGATCGCGCGGTGTACGATCGGAAGCCCGAGTCCCGTGCCGCCTGTTTTCGTCGTAAAGAACGGATCGAAGACGCGCTCGCGGAGCTCGATCGGAATGCCGGGACCGTTGTCCGAAACGCGAAGCGCGATCGCGCTCACCTCGAACGGGACCCCGGTGGGGATCTGCTCCGGGTTGAGACGAGAGACCTCGACGGTCACCTGCCCCGTGCCCGCAGGTGCTGCCTGCACGGCGTTGAGCGTAATGTTGAAGATCGCCCGGTGGAGCAGATCCTCGTCGCCCTCGACGAGCAACGGCTCAGTGGGGATGACGCACGTCACCGTGACGCCGGTCTTGCGATCCGGGTGCGTATCGGCGAGGCGAACGGCGGCCTGCGCGACGTCGCCCATGTTCACGCGTTCGCCGCGCGTCACGCGAACGCGCGCGAAGTCGAGGAATTCGGAGAGGAGGCGCGAGAGACGATCGGACTCGCGCACGATGAGCGTGGAAAGTACGCGCTCGTCTTCCGTTGCCCGGGCGCGCGAGCCGAGCTGCTCGACGGCGCTGCGGATCGACGCGAGCGGGTTCTTGATTTCGTGCGCGAGCGACGCGCTGAGCTCCGCCACCGCCTCGAGCCGCTCCGCGCGCAGACGCAGCTCCTCGAGCCGCTTGTTGTCGGAGATGTCCTGGAAGATCACGGTGCCGGACATGTTGCCGGGGGTTCCGTCCGCGCTCATCGTCGTCGTCGTGAAACCAATGGGAAATGTTCGCCCGCTCACCGTGATCGCGGCCTCCCCGCGCGTCACGCGCTCGTGTCCGTGCACGGCCTTTTCGAGCGCCGCCGAGAGCGCGGGCGCGTGTGGCGTGACCACGTCCTTGATGTTCTCGCCGCGCACTTGCTCGTCGTCGAAGCCGATGAGAGTGCCGGCCATCGAGTTCGCGAAGAGAATGCGTCCCTGCACATCGATCGTGATGATGCCGCTACGAATGTTCTTGAGCACATCCTCGGCTTGCAGCTTCACGACGACGAGCTGCTGTGCGAGCGCCTCCCGGTTCACGCCGGCTTCCTGCAGCCTCGCGCCGAGGTAGGCGACGCCGAGCGCGGTGATCGCGAAGACGCCGAGTTGGAGGATGACGGGCATGCCAAGCGTCGTCCCCTGGAGCACGATGACGTCGGCGAAGTAGAGGACGTTGCCCAGCGCGGCGATGAGCAGACCGCCGCCGACCGGGAGAAGCAGTGACGCACACGCCGTCGCCAGGATGTAGAGCGCGGCGAAGGGGGAGAGCGAGCCGCCGGTGATGTGCACGGTCGTCGTGATGAGCGCGACGTCGAAGAGCGACTGAGTATAGTAGAAGCCGCGCGAGACCAGGGTGCGGTAGGCGAGGCCGAACCAGGCGGAGACGGAGGTGAAGGCGATCGCGGCGAAGAAGGCGAGCGTCGCGAGGAGGGTGTCGCGCGCGTCGGCGCCGTGCCACGAGAAGACGGCCGCGAGGAAGATCGCGGCGGCCAGCGAGAGGCGCCCAATGTAGATGAATCGGAGTACGCGGCGGGGCTCGACCATTGATCCGGCGGGACGCTCGTGGTGCAGGGGGCGCGGCGGGGGGTCACTTGCAAAGCGCAAGAGTTCCGGTAGCCCTCCGATTAGTGCATTTTGCTATACCTGGACGACGACCCACTCCTTCAATGAGTTACGTGGAGAATTCAGTTGTCGCGCTGACGGCGAGCGCGATCGTGCTACGACTCATCGCGGTGCTGGTGATCGTGCTGGCGAACGCCTTTTTCGTGGCGGCCGAGCTCTCGCTGGTGAGCGCCCGCCGCTCGCGCATCGATGCGCTGGCGGCGCGGGGCGACAGGAGCGCGCAGCTCGTACAGGAGACCGCGAACGACATCCCGCGGTACCTGTCGGCGGTGCAGCTTGGGGTGACGCTGGCGTCGCTGGCGCTCGGCTGGGTGGGCGAGACGACGGTGGCCTCGGTCATCGCGACCCTGGTTGGAAAGCTCGGCTTCGGAAGCGTGGCTGTGATCTCGCACGCGGCGGCGACGGTAATCGTCGCATTCGTGACGATCACCTTCCTGCACATCATCATCGGCGAGCTCGTGCCGAAGTCGATCGCGTACGCGAATCCCGAGTCAACGAGCCGGTGGCTGGTGCGGCCGCTCCGCTGGTTCGCGAAGGTCGCGCTGCCGGTGACGTGGCTGCTCAACGGCGTCGCGAGCTTTCTCCTCAGGATCCTCGGCGTCACCCAGGTGATGGACAGCGATCGCGCGCACTCACCCGAGGAGCTGCGACTGCTCGTGATGCAGACGCGGAGACACGGGCTGCTCAACGAGAGCGATACGCAGATGCTCGCGGGCGTCTTCGACTTTCATCAGAAGAAAGCGCGCGACGTGATGCGGCCACGCACGGAGATCGTCGCGATCCCCGCGACGGCGACGCAGGAAGAGGTGTGGGCGGTGGTGCGCCAGGAGCGCTACTCGCGCTACCCGATCTACGGCGAGGATCTCGACGATCTGATCGGCGTCTTCCTCGCGAAGGATCTGTGGCTCTACGACGGAAAGGAGCCGTTCACGGTGCAGCGGTTCGTGCGGGAGGCGCTCTACATCCCGGACACACGCGCCGCGGAGCGCGTGCTCGACGATCTGCGGAAGACGCGCGCGCACATGGCGATCGTGCTCGACGAGTTCGGAGGGACGGCCGGTATCGTGACGATGGAGGATCTGGTCGAGGAAGTGATCGGGGACATCGCGGACGAGTACGACGTGGCGCAGCGCGAGGCCCTCGAGATGAACGGCGTGCTCGAGCTCTCGGGATCGCTGTCGCTCATCGATGTCCGCTCCGATCACGGCGTGAAGATTCCGGAAGGAAGCTGGTCCACCCTCGGCGGCTACGTCTTCTCGCGCATTGGGAGACTGCCGCGTGTGGGTGACCGGGTGTCATTCAGTGGTGGCGAGCTCGAGGTGGTCGCGATGGATTCGCGGCGCGTGGCTGGCGTGCGCGTGCACCGCTCGCCGGAGGCGGTAGCCGCGCGAGAGGCAGGGGCGTGAGCGATGCGCTCGAGGTGAGCGATGAGGTCTCGATCCCGCGCGACGAGCTATCGATTCGCGCGAGTCGATCGGGGGGCGCCGGGGGGCAGCACGTCAACACGTCGTCGACGCGCATCGAGCTACTCTGGAACATCGCGTCGACACATGCGCTGCCGGACGCCGTGCGTGCCGGCGTGTTGCAACGGCTCGCGAAGCGCACGAACGC
>JBBRYY010000123.1:0-8956 GCA_038237245.1 Gemmatimonadales bacterium
GATTCTCACTGATGAGCGCGGACGATGAAATGCACGCGATCGAGGAGCAGCTGCAGGCGCTCAAGCCGTGGCGGCCGAGTGGGGAGCAAAAGACGGTGAAGAAGGGGGGATGACCCGGCGGGTGGTGCGTCGATGAGGGAGAAGCCGTTTGCGATTCTGCGAGCGGCTCCTTTTGTTTGCCGAAGCTGCGGGGTTTAGCGACTTGTGCGGCGCTCGCCCTCGAGCATCGCTCGCAACGCAGCATTCACGGCAGCTGAGTCTGGAAATGCCTTGGCGATGTGCGGATCCAGCACGACGATGTTCGTCCCTTCACGGAATCGCTGCGCGTACTTGCCCCGAACTCCGCGACGGATGAGCTCAGGATCGTACTCCGGAAGTAGCTCATCGGGGTCGCGATCGCTGCCCGTCACAGCCGATTCACCTTTTGCTTTCTTCATATGCGTCTCGCTCGGAGCGGGTAGCTACGCTGGCACTGATGATTCGCATGCGCGTGTAGCCAACGGTGTGAATCACGGTCAGGATCCGGCCGTGATTGGACATCCCAACACTTACCGCGATCAAGGACGCGAGCCGAGATGTTCGCGTGACGTTTCCGTGTCAGATGATGATCAACGTACGACTCACTTCGCGGCCTCTGCCTCAGCCGAGCGGCTCGTTCCCCATCAGCACCGCCATGAGCGCCTTCTGCACGTGTAGCCGGTTCTCCGCCTCATCCCACACGCGACTCTGCGGTCCGTCGATCACGTCAGCCGCGACTTCCTCGCCGCGATGCGCCGGAAGGCAGTGCAGAAAGATCGCGTCCTTGCTGGCGCCCGACATGAGCTTGCGATCGACCTCGTAGCCCTTGAACGCCTTCTCGCGCTTCGCTTGCTCCTCCTCCTGCCCCATTGACGCCCACACATCCGTGTTGATGACGTGCGCGCCCTTCACCGCCTCGGCCGGATCGCGAACCACCGTCACGTTCTTCCCGCCCTCGCGCTTGAGCGTCGCGGCGTCGGGATCGTAGCCCTCGGGGCACGCGAGCACGAGCTCGAAGCCGAGCCGGTACGATGCATTGATCCAGGAGTTCGCCATGTTGTTGCCGTCCCCGATCCACGCGATCTTCTTCCCCTCGAAGGTGCCGAGGTGCTGGTTGACGGTGAGCAGGTCCGCGAGGATCTGGCAGGGGTGGAGCAGATCGGTGAGTCCGTTGATCACGGGCACCGACGCATAGCGCGCGAGCTCCTCGACCTCCGCGTGCGCGAAAGTGCGGATCATGATCCCGTCGACGTAGCGCGAGAGCACGCGTGCGGTGTCGGCGATCGGCTCACCGCGGCCGAGCTGCACGTCGCGCGGCGAGAGAAAGAGCGCGTGTCCGCCGAGCTGCCACGCGCCGACTTCGAAGGAGACGCGCGTGCGCGTCGAGGACTTCATGAAGATCATCGCGAGCGACTTCCCCGCGAGCGGCTTGGCAGTGTACTCGCCCTTGCGCATCTTCTCGGCGAGAGCGAAGAGCGAGATGAGCTCGGGGCGCGTGAAGTCGGGAATCGCGAGGAAGTCGCGATGGGTGACGTCGGTCATGTTCCTCTGTGGATTAGCGAAGCGCGGGGAAGATAGCTGGCGGTGAGTGGGAGCAGCAAGGCGATGGTTCAGGGCTCACTCAGCCCTTCTCCAACGCCTTCCCCATCCGCCCCACCACCTCGCTCAGAATCTTCCCCGACGTCCCCATGTTCACGCGCGCGAAGCACGCACCCTGGCGTCCGAAGTCGAGTCCGCGCATCACCGCGACCTTCCCCTTCTTCAGAAAGGTTTTCGCCGGATCATCGCCGAGTCCGAGGGCGGAGCAGTCGAGCCACGCGAGGTAGCCGGCCTGCGGCGGGATGTATTTCACCGCCGGCAGATACACGCCGATCAGCTCGGACATCATCGTGCGATTGTGGTCGAGGTGCGCGAGCAGGCCATCGAGATACGATGCCCCTTCCTCGAACGCCGCGATGTTCGCGAGCACGCCGAGATGCCCAGTGCGCTCGCCGAGCTCGATCGGGAGCTTCTTGAGCGCCGTCTGCATCGCCTGCGAGCCTGCGACGATCACCGCACACTTGAGCCCCGCGACGTTCCACGCCTTGCTCGCCGACGTCACCGTGATCGCGTTCGCGCCGATCGATTCGCTGACGCTCACGAACGGAATGTGCACCGCGCCCGGCAGCGTGATCGGTGCGTGGATCTCATCCGCGATGACGATCACGCCGTAGCGCTTCGCGAGCTTCGCGATCTCCTCGAGCTGCGCCTTCTCGAACACTCGGCCCACGGGATTGTGCGGATTGCATAGCAGATACGCCTTCGCGCCCGCGTCGAACGCCTTCTCGAGCGCTGCGAAGTCGAGCTCCCATCCACCGCCCGGCACGTGCGCGAGCGGCACCTCGACCACCGTGCGACCCACTTCCTCGATCGTCTGGAAGAACGGCGGGTACACGGGCGGGTTGATCACCACGCCATCGCCAACCTTCGTCACTACGCGAAGGATCTCGGCGATCGCGACCATGACTTCAGGCGCGACCAGAATCCGCATCGGATCCACCGTCCATCCATACCGCGACTTCGCGAATGCGACAAACGACTCCCGAATCGACTTCGGCTGCGCGTAGCCCGCGTCGTCGATGTCGATCGCGCGCTGCAGCCGCCGCTTGATCGGCTCCGCCAGCGGAAAGTCCATCTCCGCCACCCACGCCGGCAGCACATCGGGCGGATACGTCGTCCACTTCGCGCTCGTGCGGCCGCGAAGCTTCGCGAGCGAAAGATCCTCGAACATCGTCACAGTATGTACCGGCGCAGGTCTTCGTCCTCGACGATCGATTTCAGCCGGTCGCGCACGAGCGCCGCGTCGACGGTGATCGCCTCCTTCCCGCGATCGGGAAGGTCATACAACACATCCTCGAGCAGCGTCGACATCACGGTGTGCAGCCGGCGCGCGCCGATATTCTCCATGCGGTCGTTCACCGTGGCGGCGATACGCGCGACCTCCGCGATCCCATCCTCGGTAAAAATCAGCGACGCGCCCTCGGCCTCGACCAGCGCCGCATACTGCTTCGTCAGCGCATTCTCGGGCTCCGTCATGATGCGCACGAAGTCCGCCTCCGTCAGCGGCGTGAGCTCCACGCGAATCGGGAATCGTCCCTGGAGCTCCGGAATCAGATCGCTCGGCTTCGACACATGGAACGCACCGGCGGCGATGAACAGCACGTGGTCCGTCTTCACGAGCCCGTACTTGGTCTGCACGTTCGACCCTTCGACGATCGGCAGCAGGTCGCGCTGCACTCCCTCGCGCGACACGTCGGGGCCGCCCATCTGCGAGCGCTCGCCCGCGATCTTGTCGATCTCGTCGAGGAAGATGATCCCCATCTTCTCGACACGCTCCACCGCATCGGCGGTGACGTCGTCGAGATCGATGAGCTTCTCCAGTTCCTGTTCCAGGATGATGCGACGCGCCTCGCTCACCTTCACGGTACGCTTCTTCCGCCGCTTCGGCATCATCTCCTGCAGCATGTCCGTGAAGTTCTCCATCCCTTCCGGCGCACCCTGCGGCACCATCATGTCGAACATCGGGCTCTTCCCGCCCGTCACCTCGACCTCCACCTCGCGGTCCTCCAGCTTGCCGTCGATCAGCAGCTGCTTGAGCTTCTCACGCGTCCGCCGATATCGCTCGGCGCCCACCTCATCCGCAGGCTCACGCGATGTCTCGCCCGTCGCCGAGACGACGAAAAGCGCGGGCCCCGTAGGCGCAGCATTCGCATCGTTCGGAGGCGGCGGCGCCGGCGCATCGGCGGTCGGCTTCGGCAGCAGCAGATCGAGCAGCTTCTCATCGACCTTCTCGTACGCGAGATCCTCGACGTCCGCCTCGCGCTCGTTGCGCACCATGTCGATCGCGCTCTCGACGAGATCGCGAACCATCGACTCGACATCGCGGCCGACGTAGCCGACCTCGGTGAACTTCGACGCCTCGACCTTGATGAACGGCGCGGCTGCGAGCTTCGCGAGACGACGCGCGATCTCCGTCTTGCCGACGCCCGTCGGGCCGATGAGGATGATGTTGTTGGGCGAGATCTCCTCGCGGATCTCGTCGGGCGCCTGCTGGCGGCGCCAACGGTTTCTGAGCGCGATCGCGACGGCCTTCTTCGCGTTTGCCTGTCCTACGATGTAGCGGTCGAGTTCACCGACGATCTGTCGTGGGGTGAGGTCGGCCAGCCGTGCTACCGCCTGCTGCGTGCGATTCGATGGCATGATCAAGTGCGGCGTGCGGGCGCGCAGAGTGCTCATCGCACCGGCGCTCGCGTGCGGCCGCTAGAGCTCCAGAATTGTGATGTTCTTGTTGGTATAAATGCAGATGTCGCCGGCGATCTCGAGCGACGCCTGTACGATCTCGCGGGCGCTGAGCTGCGAGTGCGCCATGAGCGCGCGCGCGGATGACAGCGCATACGAGCCGCCCGATCCGATCGCGAGGATGCCGTCATCGGGCTCGATGATATCGCCGGTGCCGGAGACGATCAGCCCGTGGTTCTTGTCGACGACGACGAGCAGCGCCTCGAGCTTTCGCAGCACGCGGTCGCTGCGCCAATCCTTCGCGAGCTCGACGGCCGCCCGTGGGAGATTCTCGGGATAGCGCTCGAGCTTTTCCTCGAACTTCTCGAAGAGGGTAAACGCATCCGCCGCCGCGCCCGCGAAGCCCGCGAGCACCTTGCCGCCGCGCAGCGCGCGCACCTTTTGCGCATTCGACTTCATCACCGTCTCGCCGACGCTCACCTGCCCGTCGCCGCCGACCGCGACCTTGCCGTCACGCCGCACACCGAGGACGGTGGTGGCGTATATCGTTGGTAGTCCGTGTGCCATGCTTGAAAGATACCACGGGCGCCAAGGCGCCGAGAGTTACTGGCGGGGCGCCTTCGTCCGGGGCGCCGCGGTGTCGCCTTCCCGCCGTTTCTCGCTGCGGCCGAGCACTGGACCCAGGAGCGAGCCGCGGATGTAACGCATGTTCAGCCCGACGCCGATCACGACGAGCACCACGGCCACCGCGATCGCAAGGGTCGTGAAGCGCCACTGATCGCGACCGATCAGTGCGGCCGCCACGCATGCGATTCCGCAGCCCAGGATGATCTGGCCGGGCCTGTTTCGCTCGGGGCGCTCGCGGCTGCGTCGCTCGGAGGCGTGTGAACGCTGGTCGGCGATGACCGCGTCGGCGATCATCGCGGCGCCGATCAGTAAGAGCAGGAGGCCGAGAATCAGGGGGATGGTTTCAGCTCGCATCCCGCGGAGCAATGCAAGGACGGTTCCGAAGCCGTGCGGCACGGCTGGACGCGGCCAACACGCGACGATCCGGGATCAAGCCCGCGGGTGCGACTTCGCGTACACCTGTTTCAGTCGTTCGACACTCGTGTGCGTGTAGATCTGCGTGGTTGCGATCGAGGCGTGGCCGAGCAGCTCCTGGACGGCGCGGAGGTCGGCGCCGGCGTCGAGCAGATGCGTCGCGAAGGTGTGGCGGAGCGAGTGCACCGAGAGCCCCGCATCCTCGTCGATCTCATGCAGGAATCTGCCGACGACGAGCTGCACCGCGCGCACCCCGATGCGCGTGCCCGTGCGCGAGAGGAAGAACGCGGTGCGGTCGACCTTGCCGCCGAGCGTGCGTGAGAGCTCGTCGCGCTTCGCTTCGTAGTTGCGGAGCGCAAGCTGCGCGTGATCGCCGATCGGAACGATCCGCTCCTTGCGCCCCTTGCCGCGCACCTTGAGCTGCTGCGAGACGAGGTCGAGCATGTCGCGATTCACGCTGGCGAGCTCGGACAACCGGAGCCCCGTCGAATAGAACAGCTCGAGGATCGCCAGATTCCTCACGTCCGTGAACTTCCCCTCCCACGCCTTGGCTTCGGCCATCTGAAAGAGCAGGTCGATCTGCGCGCGGTCCAGATACGCGGGGAGATACTTGTCGCGCTTCGGCGACTGCATCGCGCGCGCGGGATTCGCCTCGACGATCTCGTTGCGATGGAGAAACTTGTAGAAGGAGCGCACCGCGGAGAGAGTACGGCCGATGGTGCGCTTCCCGAGCCCGCGGCGGGTGAGGTGGCCCATGAAGCCGCGGATGGCGAGCCGATCGACGCCGCCCCACGTCCACGACTCCGAACCATAGTAGCTGCCGAGGAATTCGACGAAGGCATCGAGGTCTCGGCGATAGGCGATGAGTGTGTTCGGCGAATCGTTCTGCTCTTTCTCGAGGTGCGTGAGAAAGTCGGCGACATCGCTGTTGTCGGTCATATCCCGACCGTCGCCGACGCGCTTGGCGAGAAGACGTCGAGTGAGTTGTCGCGCTGCCAGCTCGCGAGCTCCGCCAGCGCGCGCGCGGCGAAGCGCTCGCGCTTCTTCCGCTTGTCGCGCTCCGGCTTCGCGAGATCGTCGAGCAGACCGAAGTTCGCGTTCATCGGCTGGAAGTGCTTCGGATCCGCCTCGCGCAGATAGCGATACAGCGCGCCGAGCATCGTGGTGCCCGGCGGTACGACCGCCTCCGCGCCACCGAGCACTCGCGAAAGATTGATTCCCGCGAGCAGCCCCGTCGCGCTCGACTCGGTATACCCCTCGACGCCCGTGATCTGCCCCGCGAGAAAAACCTGCGCGTCGTCACGCAGCGTGAGCGCGGGCGTCAGCGCCGCCGGCGAGTTCACGTACGAATTGCGATGGATGCTTCCGTGGCGCAGGAACTCCGCGTTCGCGAGCCCGGGAATCGCGCGAAAGACCTTCTCCTGATCGCCGATGCGGAGGCGCGTCTGAAAGCCGACGAGATTCCACATTCGCCCCGCGCGATCTTCCTGGCGGAGTTGCACCACCGCATACGCATCGCGTCCCGTGCGCGGATCGCGCAACCCGACTGGCTTGAGCGGCCCGAAGCGGAGCGTCTCGCGCCCGCGCGCTGCCATCTCTTCCACCGGGAGACAGCCTTCGAAGTACGGCGCCTTGTCGAACTCGTGCGCCTGATACTGATCGCCCGCGACGAGGGCATCGATGAACGACTCGTACTGCTCACGCGAGAGCGGACAGTTGAGATACGCGCCCTCCTCGCGTTCGGCCTCCGTCTCGCCCTTGCCGTAGCGCGACGCCTTGAAGACGAGATCGTGATCGATGGAGTCGTACGCAACCACGGGAGCGATCGCGTCGTAGAACGACAGCGCGTCGACGCCGAGCCGCGCGCGCAACGCAGTCGCGAGCGCGTCCGATGTGAGCGGCCCTGTCGCGATGACCGAGGGCGAGGGAATCGCCGTGATCTCGCCACGCTCGATGCGGATGCGCGGATGCGCCTCGAGTCTGCTCTCGACGGCGTTCGCGAACACCACGCGATCCACCGCGAGCGCTGTGCCGCCGGGAACGCGCGCCTCGTCCGCCGCCCAGAGGATCAGCGAGCCGAGCGCGCGCATCTCGGCCTTGAGCAGCCCGTGCGCATTCGATGTGTCGGTGCTCTTGAAGGTGTTGCTGCAAACGAGCTCCGCGAGCGACTCGGTCTGGTGCGCCGCCGTCTTCACGACCGGACGCATCTCGTGCACCACCACCTCATGCCCACGCTCGGCCAGCTGCCACGCGGCCTCGGAGCCCGCGAGGCCACCGCCTACTATGGTAACGCTCGTCATGCCGCCGACTCGCTTCGGGAGTAGAGGCTCGTCGCGTGAGACTCGCAAGCGTATCGGGCGACGATCTCTGCCCTACCCGCCTTCGTCATCCCGCCGCGACGGCCGGCTCGAGCTCGGGCGCTGCGACCTCCCACTCATTGCCGCACTTCATGCACTTCCGGAAATCGCCGCGCGCTTTGGTCGACTTCATCTCGGCGCCCATGAAGTGGCAGTCCGGGCACTCCTCGAGAATCGGCTTGTTCCAGGCGATGAAGTCGCAGTTCGGGTGGTTCGCGCATCCGTAGAACGCGCGGCCGCCGCGCTTCGAGCGAAGCTGGATGATGTCGCCGCCATCCTTCGGACACTTGATGCCCGTTGGGAGCGCGCGCGTTCCGCGGCACTTCGGAAAGCCGCTGCAGCCGAGGAACTCGCCCGATCGTCCCTGGCGAATCACCATGAACTTGCCGCACTCGTGACAGATCTCCGTCGTCATCACGGCGGGTTTGCGATCGCGGCCGAGCGGGCGCGTGTACGTGCACTCGGGACGATGCTCGCACGCAAGATACGGTCCGAAGATCCCGCCCTTCGCTATCAGCTTCCCGCCGTCCTTCGGACAGCGCTCCGTCGCGAGCATCGAGAGGTCGTGCGCCTCTGCGATGAGATCCTCCACGTTCGCCGCGTTGAGCGATACGAGGAACGGATCCCAGAACTCCTCGAGCACGCGCTGCCAGCCGATCGTCCCCGCCTCGACCTTGTCCAGCTCTCCTTCCATCCCCGACGTGAACTCCACGTTGAAGATGTCGGGGAACTGCATGACCATGATCTTGGCGACGGTTTCACCGAGCGGCGTTGGAGTAAAGCGACGCTGCTCGAGGAGCACGTAGTGGCGGTCCGCGAGAACCGAGATGATCGACGCATAGGTAGATGGTCTACCTATGCCGAGCCGCTCGAGCTCCTTCACGAGACTCGCTTCGCTGAATCTCCCCGGCGGCTCGGTGAAGTGCTGCTTGGGAACGATCTCCTTGACGGGGATCCGCTCATTGAGCGCAACCTCGGGAAGCGCCTGCTCGTCTTCGAGCGCGCGCCCGTCGCCCTCTTCGTGGGCCTCGCGATAGAGCGTGAGGAAGCCTTCGAACTTCACGATGCTTCCCGTGCTGCGGAACAGATAATCGCGCTGACCGTCCACCTTGCGCCCCTCATTGCCATCGATGAGGAAGTCGACGGTGGTCGTGTCGAACACCGCCGGCGCCATCTGCGACGACATGAAGCGCTTCCAGATCAGCTCATACAGCTTGTACTGCTCAGGCGTCAGGAATTTCTTGACGTGCTCCGGACGGCGA
>JBBRYY010000124.1:0-8916 GCA_038237245.1 Gemmatimonadales bacterium
CCCCGACCACGGCACCGCACTGGACATCGCGGGCCAGAACCGCGCGGACCCGGCGAGCATGATCGAGGCGATCCTCGAGTGCGCGAGATTCTCCGAGGTGCTGGCGGCAAGTCGTGCTTAGCGGCCAGCAAAAAGCACTAACAGCTGGAAAATCGATATAACGGATGAACGGCACGGATGAAAAACGGATAGCAGCGTCTTGGAGTTGTCTCGGTTTTGTGGACACCTCACTGTACCTGATACGGAGGTGTTCGATGAAACGAGCAACTGGGAGTGGTGCGGGGCGACGTACCCATCGGAAATTCAGTGCGGAGTTCAAGCGAGAGGCTGTCGGGTTGCTGCGGCGCCGTCGTAGCGAGGGCGTGAGTCTGTCGCAGGTCGCGCGTGAGCTGGACATTGGGGCGGGGCTGCTGTGGGAGTGGGAGCGGAAGCTTGAGGGCGGGAGCGATCTCGGCGCGGGGCGCTCACCCGAGGAGACGCCGGAAGAGGAAATTCGGCGTCTGCGTCGGGAGCTTGCGCTGTTGCGTGAGGAGCGGGCGTTCGCAAAAAAAGCATTGGTGTTCTTCGCGAGAGAGTCGCCGTGAAGTACGCCTGTATCGCTCGCCATGTGGGCGAGCATTCGGTGCGACTCATGTGTCGGGTGCTCGGGGTCGCGCCGTCGGGGTTTTATCGGTGGCGCTCTGGCGGGCCCAGCGCACGCGCCAAGGCCGACGAGATGCTGCTGCTCCTGGTGCGCGAGGCCTACCGCGACAGTGGCGAGACGTATGGCGCGCCGCGGATCCATCAGGACTTGCAGGACGATGGCGTGCACGTCTCGAAGAAACGTGTCGCCCGCGTGATGCACATGGATGGCTTGGCCGCGCGTGCGCCGCGCCGCGCTTGGGTGCCCACCACCGACTCGGCGCACGCCTATCCGATCGCGGAGAACCTGCTCGCCCGCCAATTTGCAGTGCCTGCCGTCGATCGCGTGTGGGTCAGCGACATCACGTACGTGCCCACGCGGCTCGGCTTGCTCTATCTCGCGGTGGTGATCGATCTTGCCTCGCGCCGGGTCGTGGGCTGCGCGATGCGGGAGGACTTGGCTGCGGAGCTCGCGCTCAGCGCGTTGCGCATGGCTCTGGAGGCGCGCCGGCCGGCCCCCGGACTCCTCCATCATTCCGATCGCGGGGCGCAGTACGCCTGTGGCCCCTACCGCGACCTCCTCGATGTCCACGGTCTCCGTGCGAGCATGAGTCGCCGTGGCAACTGTTGGGACAATGCCGTCGCGGAAAGCTTCTTCGCCACGCTCGAGTGGGAGCTCATTGATCGGCGCAACTGGCGCACGCGCGACGACGCGCGCCACGCCATCTTCGCGTACATCGAAAGCTGGTACAATCGCCGCCGTCGGCACTCGACGTTAGGCTATCTCAGCCCCGCGCAATACGAGGCCCACCTCCACGCACATGCTGCATAATCGTTCGTAACCCTGTGTCCACAAAATCGGGTCAAGACCATCTCGCAGTAATCCGTTTTATCCGTGCTTCTATCCGTTCCATCGTTTCACCGGTTGTTGATAGGTTGTCCTACGACGCGGCCGCGCAAACGGAGCAAGTGGGAACGAATCGCCAAGATCCCATTGCGCCCACGCACCTAGCCCCGGCCCACCGCGCGGTGAAGCTTTCACGCATGGGTCACTCACACGCGCACGGCCACAGCCACGCTGGCCATTCGCACGGCCATTCGCACGCCGGCCACAGCCACTCGCATGGTGCGGGCAGCTCCGTCAGCAGGCTCCGCATCGCGCTCGCGATTACCGCCGTCATCCTCGTGGCGGAGGCGGTCGGTGGTTTCTACGCGAACTCGCTCGCGCTCCTCGCCGATGCCGGACACATGCTCACGGATGTGGCGGCGCTCGGGCTCTCCCTCTTCGTCGCCTGGTTCAGCCAGCGCCCCGAAACGGACAAGCGCACTTACGGCTACCTCCGCCTCGAGATCCTCGCCGCGTTCCTGAACGGAGCGACGCTGCTCCTGATCTCGGTCTGGATCATTTGGGAGGCGATCAGCCGCCTCCGTACCCCCGAGCCCGTCCAGAGCGGGCTCATGCTCGGCGTTGCCGTGCTCGGTCTCGTGGCGAACGCGATCTCCGCCTGGCTGCTTCACCCGAGGGGCGAGGAGAATCTGAACATCCGCGGCGCCTACCTCCACATCCTGGGCGACCTGCTCGGCTTCGTCGGCACCATCATCGCGGCGCTGCTCATTCGCCAGTTCGGCTGGCTTGCCGCAGACACCATCGCGTCCATTGTCGTGAGCGCGCTGATCCTCCGCGGGGCGTGGACGCTCGTACGCGACTCGACCGAAGTGCTGCTCGAATCCACCCCCGCACACATCTCGGCCGCCTCGGTGCGCGACCAGCTCACGCAAATCCCGGGGATCGAGTCGGTGCACGACCTCCACGTCTGGACGGTGACGTCGAACGTCATCGCCATGAGCGTGCACGCGATCGTGCGCGAGCCGGAGCGCCACCAGCACGTCCTCGAGCACGTGCTGGATGCCATGCGACTGTTCGGGATCCAACACGTCACGGTGCAGCTCGAGCGCCAGGAGATGTACGAGCGGGAGCTCCACCTGCACGCCTGATTCGCGCCGCAACCGGTCGCGGACGCGCGATTTCGGGCATATTGCCGCTCAGAAAGTTTTCATGTTCGTACATAGCGCGGCGAACCGTGACGGTGGGCATGAAAGGCTCGTCTCCCCACAGACCAATGTGAGGAAACCTTCGTGGCCCCGTCGCAGCTGTGGAACGACGTTCGGATCGAGAAAGAGCGTGTCGCAGTCTCGATCACAATGGTGGGGGGTGAGGCGCTGAGCGGCAGTCTCTTCGCGCCGCAGATCTATCCTCCCGGCGGTCTCGAAGACCCGCTACAGCTGCTCAACGAGCCCGAGCCGTTCTTCCCACTCGGCCTGGCCACGGGCGAAGTGCTGCTCATCGCGAAGGATCGGGTGCTCGAGATCGTCCTCGACGACGCCCAGGCAGGCGAAGAGCTTCCAGGCAGCGCCCCCACGGCTCTCCTCCAGGTTACCCTCGCCGGTGGCTTCTCACACGTCGGGTCGATGCGACTCGAGGTGCGTGCGTCGCGTCCGCGCGTGCTCGACTACATAAATCACTGCACGGCGCGCTTCATGGCGCTCCGAACCGATGCGGGTGTCCGCCTGATCAATCGAAAGATGATCGAGCGCGTCCGCCCACTGGACTGATCATGGCGCAACTCGATCGCTTCCTGGCTGCCCTCGTCTCGCATCGCGCGAGCGCCCTCATGCTCGGCTCCGATGTCCCCGCGCAGCTCGACATGCACGGAACTCCGCGAGCGATCACGAAGACGGCGTTCAACGAGGCGCAGCTCGTCGGACTGCTGCAGGAGCTGGCGCCGGGGAATGCGCGCATGGCGCTGGAAGGCGGCGCCGAGACGTCGTTCGCGTATACCTCCGACGATGGCGCGTTCGACGTGCACGTGACCGCGCGCGCCGACGGACTGCGCGCGGTCGTCCGCGTGCAGGGCGCGGCCGCAGCGGCCGCCGCGGCGGAGAAGACCGTGACGCCGATGACGGAGGCCGTGCCGAGCCCTGGGTCGCAGGCGCCGCCGGCTTCGCGCGCCTCGTCGTCCGTGGCACACGTGGAGGAGTCGTACACCGACGTAGGCGCGCCACCGGCGAGCGCGGAGCGCGATCGCATCGAGGGGATGCTGCGCGTGATGGTTCAGCGCGGATCGTCGGACCTGCATCTGCGCGTGGGCGAGCCGCCGATCGTGCGCGTCGACGGCGAGATGGTTCGTCTTCCCGACAGCGCAGCGCTCCAGGCGCGCGAGCTCGAAGCGCTGGTCAAGTCGATCATGCCGGAGCGCAATCGCGCCGAGTTCGATAACTCGAGTGACACGGACTTCGCGCACGACATTTCGGGCACGGGGCGCTTCCGCTGCAACGTGATGCGCGAGCACAAGGGAAGCGCGGCGGTGTTCCGCATCATCCCGGCGAAGGTGGTCAGCGTCGAGCAGCTCGGGATCTCGGAAGAGGTGCAGAAGCTCTGCTATCTCACGCGCGGACTCGTGCTCGTCACCGGCCCGACAGGCTCCGGAAAGTCGACGACGCTCTGCTCGCTCATCGATCTCATCAACCGCAAGCGCAGCGAGCACGTCATCACGATCGAAGATCCGATCGAGTTCGTGCACGAGAACAAGCAGTGCATCATTACGCAGCGACAGGTGGGCGTGCACACCGGATCGTTCAAGACGGCGCTGCGTGCGGCACTCCGCGAAGATCCGGACATCGTGCTCGTCGGCGAGCTCCGCGATCTCGAGACGGTGTCGATCGCGATCGAGACGGCCGAGACGGGACACCTCGTCTTTGCGACGTTGCACACGACGTCGGCGGCGGGGACGATCGACCGTCTGATCGATCAGTTCCCGCCCGACCGGCAGGAGCAGGTGCGCGCGATGTTGTCGGAATCGCTGCGCGGCGTGATCTCGCAGACGCTCTGCAAGAAGGTCGGCGGCGGGCGCGTGGCCGCTCGCGAAGTCCTGCTCTCCATACCATCGATCGCCAATCTGATCCGCGAAGGGAAGACCTTTCAGATCGCGTCAGTCATTCAGACGTCGAAGCGGCTCGGCATGGTGACGCTGAACGACGCGCTGATCGACCTCGTGGATGCGGGGCAGGTCGAGGCGAAGGAGGCCTACATGAAGGCCAATGACAAGACCGGCTTCGCGCACATGCTGCGCAATCGCGGGATGGAGGTGAGCTTCCTCGATCCCACGGCCGAGCCACCGGCGGTTGCGGCGCCGCCGACGGGCAAGCCGGAGCTCGCGGGGAAGGCGAAAGTAGGCGCGCGATAGACGGGAGAGCGACACAATCGAGGTAGCCTCGAATCGCCGTGACCAGCTATATTTAACGGCTATGGAAATTCGCAACGTCGCTATCATCGCCCACGTCGATCACGGCAAGACCACGCTCGTCGACAAGATGCTCCGCCAGTCGGGTTCTTTTCGCGAGAATCAGGTGGTCGCCGAGCGCGTGATGGACTCGAACCCGCTCGAGCGTGAGCGCGGGATCACGATTCTCGCCAAGAACACGTCCATTCGCTGGAAGGGCGTGAAGATCAACGTCGTCGACACGCCGGGACACTCGGACTTCGGTGGCGAGGTCGAGCGCATCCTCCGCATGGTCGATGGTGTGCTCCTCGTGGTCGATGCATTCGATGGTCCGATGCCGCAGACGCGCTTCGTGCTTCGGAAGGCGCTTGCGCTGGGCCGCACGCCGCTCATCGTCATCAACAAGATCGACCGTCCGGGCGCGGACCCGCTTCGCGTCCACGATGAGGTGCTCGATCTATTCATCGAGCTCGAGGCGACCCCCGAGCAGCTCGATGCGCCGGTGGTGTATGCATCCGCGCGCAACGGCACCTCGACGATGGATCTCGACGGCCCGCTGGGCGATCTCTCGACGCTGTTCGACGCGATCGTGGAGCATGTGCCGCCCGCGGTCGGCGATGTGAACGGCTCCTTCCAGATGCTGATCTCGACGATCGATCACTCGCCGTATCTCGGACGCCTGGGGATCGGGAAGATCGAGCGCGGCACGGTGCGCGTCGGCGACACGGTCGCCTTGCTGCCGGTGGAGACGACGCGCGCGGCGGCGACGGCGAAGGTGACGAAGCTGTTCGCCTACGAGGGGCTGGAGCGGCTCGAGATTCAGGAAGCGTCCTCAGGCGAGATCGTCGCCATGGCGGGGCTCGATGGCGTCGAGATCGGGCTCACGATCACGGACGTGGAGCACCAGGAGCGGCTCGAGGGGATCGCGGTGGAGGAGCCGACGATCTCGGTCGATTTCATGGTGAACAATTCCCCGTTCGCGGGTAAAGAGGGGAAATTCGTCACGTCGCGGCAGGTGCGCGAGCGGCTGTTCAAGGAGCTCGAGCGGAACGTCGCGCTGCGTGTGACCGATACGGAAACGACGGAGACGTGGACGGTATCCGGGCGTGGCGAGCTCCATCTGTCGATTCTGATGGAGACGATGCGTCGCGAGGGGTTCGAGTTTCAGGTGTCGCGTCCGCGGGTCATTACGCGTGAGGGGCCGAACGGTGAGCGACTGGAGCCGTACGAGGAGCTGTCGATCGACGTGCCGGAGGACTTTCTCGGGGCGGTGATCGAGAAGCTGGGGCCTCGGAAGGCCGAGATGATCGAGATGAAGAATCCGGGGCAGGGGCTGGTGCGGCTGCTGTATCGCATCCCGGCGCGCGGATTGTTTGGATACCGGTCGGAGTTCTTGACTGATACGCGTGGGACGGGAATCATCCACCATCGGTTTTTGGAGTACGGTTCGTGGGCGGGGCCGCTGGCGGGGCGCAAGCGTGGGACGCTGGTCAGCATGGAGCTGGGCAACGCGGTGGCGTTCGGGCTGGCGAATCTGTCGGAGCGGGCGACGCTGTTCGTGGCGCCAGGCACAGCGGTGTACGAGGGGATGATCATCGGTGAGAGTGCGCGGCCGGGGGACATGGACGTGAACCCGACGAAGGAGAAGAAGTTGACGAACATGCGGACGACGTCCACGGATGAGAACATCCAGCTGGAGCCGCCGCGGGAGTTGACTTTGGAGGGCGCGCTCGAGTACATCGAGGAGGACGAGCTGATTGAGGTGACACCGCAGTCGATTCGTCTGCGTAAGAGATTTTTGAATGCGAACGATCGGAAGAAGTTGTCGCGCGAGGCGAAGCGCGAGCGGGCCTCGGTGTAGGCAGTCGCTCGCTGGTGGTCCACTTACCGTCAGGAGACGCACGGTCATGCTGGAGGAGCTCGAGTCGCTGCGCCTGGCCCCACGGTCGCGTGGCGAGGACGATGTCGACGATGAACCGCTCGACGACGAGCTGGACGACGAGGATCTGGATGACGATCTCGACGATGATCTCGACGACGACGACGATGATGTCGACGATGACGAGGATGATCTCGATGGTGATCTGGACCTCGTGGACTTGGACGACGAGTACGACGACACGGACGAGATTCGTCCGAAGCCGCCGGGGCATCCGCACCGTTATGATGATTGAGCGGTGGGGGGTGTCGACTCGGTGCACGGGAGCGTGATTCCGGTGTGAACTGGGGTTGACTCGTGTGTCACAAGCCACTAGAATGACTGCTCCCCGCGAACTTCGTTCGTGGGGATTTTATACGACGCTGTTTGACAATCGAGAGTGACAATTTTGTGTGATGGCTCTTGTTGATCTGTTGCGCTCGTGCGCGACAGGGAGAGAACAAATTCACGAGATTGATTCCGGACGCAGTCTTTTAGACTCGCGTCTGAAGGACGGCGTTCGGAGAGCTGTTCAAACTAGTTATTGGAGAGTTTGATCCTGGCTCAGGACGAACGCTGGCGGCGTGCTTAACACATGCAAGTCGAGGGCACTTTGGGGGCAACTCTGGAGTGACCGGCGAACGGGTGCGTAACACGTGAGCGACCTTGCCTCGTGGTGGGGGATAGCCGGCCCAACGGCCGGGTAATACCGCATATGGTAGTTCTTTCGCATGGGAGAACTAGCAAAGCTGTGGAGTAATCCATGGCGCCACAGGGGGGGCTCGCGGCCTATCAGCTAGTTGGGGGGGTAATGGCCCACCAAGGCGACGACGGGTAGCTGGTCTGAGAGGATGGCCAGCCACATTGGGACTGAGAGACGGCCCAGACTCCTACGGGAGGCAGCAGTGGGGAATCTTGCGCAATGGCCGAAAGGCTGACGCAGCGACGCCGCGTGGGGGAGGAAGGCCTTCGGGTTGTAAACCCCTGTTGCCCGGGACGAATGTGCATTTTTGAATGCATTGACGGTACCGGGTGAGGAAGCACCGGCTAACTCCGTGCCAGCAGCCGCGGTAATACGGAGGGTGCAAGCGTTGTCCGGAATCACTGGGCGTAAAGGGCGCGTAGGCGGCTCATAAAGGCTGTGGTGAAAGTTCGGGGCTCAACCTCGAATCGGCCGTGGCGACTTGTGGGCTGGAGCACTGTAGAGGCGGGTGGATAAGTCCGCTGTGACAGCCCGGGGCTTAACCCCGGAGGGTCGGTGGATACTGTTCATCTTGAAGTGGCTAGGGGAAGATGGAATTACCGGTGTAGCGGTGAAATGCGTAGATATCGGTAGGAACACCAGTGGCGAAGGCGGTCTCCTGGGGCATTCTTGACGCTGAGGCGCGAAAGCTGGGGGAGCAAACGGGATTAGATACCCCGGTAGTCCCAGCCCTAAACGATGAATACTAGGTGTCGGGGGTATCGACCCCCCCTGTGCCGCAGCTAACGCAGTAAGTATCCCGCCTGGGGAGTACGGCCGCAAGGTTGAAACTCAAAGGAATTGACGGGGGCCCGCACAAGCGGTGGAGCATGTTGTTTAATACGTCACTAACCGTAGAACCTTACCAGGGTTTGACATGTGAGGCACCGGTATGAAAGTACCGTTCCGAGCAATCGGACCTCAACACAGGTGTTGCATGGCTGTCGTCAGCTCGTGTCGTGAGATGTTGGGTTAAGTCCCGCAACGAGCGCAACCCTCACTCGATGTTGCCAGCGTAAAGTCGGGAACTCTTCGAGAACTGCCCGTGTAAGCGGGAGGAAGGTGGGGATGACGTCAAGTCAGCATGGCCCTTACGCCCTGGGCTACACACATGCTACAATGGCAGCTAACAGAGGGAAGCAATACCGCGAGGTGGAGCAAATCTCACAAACGCTGTCTCAGTTCGGATTGCAGTCTGCAACTCGACTGCATGAAGCTGGAATCGCTAGTAATCACAGATCAATACGCTGTGGTGAATATGTGCCCAGGTCTTGTACACACCGCCCGTCACATCACGGAAGTTTTTTGTATTTAAAATAGTAGTATTATACAAGAATCAAACAGACTCTTGTTTA
>JBBRYY010000125.1:0-8853 GCA_038237245.1 Gemmatimonadales bacterium
GAAAGGTGCTCTCCTGGAGCGACGCTGTCGGCTGGCGTGAAGCGAATTCCGGGCTCGTGGTCTTCACCAATGGCGTGTTCGACCTCCTCCACCCCGGCCACATCGACCTCCTTACAGCCGCCCGCGCGCTCGGCGATCGGCTGATCGTCGGCCTCAACACGGACGCATCCGTTCGCCGGCTCAAGGGACCCGGTCGGCCAGTGCGTACGGAGTCGGAGCGCGCGTACATTGTCGCGGCGCTCGAATGCGTGGACGCGGTCACCGTCTTCGACGAGGACACGCCGCTCGAGCTGATCGAGGCGATCCGCCCCGATGTGCTCGTGAAGGGCGGCGACTATACGCCGGACTCCATCGTCGGTCGCACCGAAGTCGAAGCATGGGGTGGGAGTGTGCACGTCATCCCGCTCACGGCAGGTCACTCCACCACTCGCATCATTGAGGCGCTTCGTGCTCGTACCTGAAGTCACCGCGCGCGTTGGTCGCGCGCTCGACGCACTCCGTCCGCTCGCCATGGAACGGCACGCGTCACCATACGCGGAGGGCTCGTGCCTCATCACCTGCGGAAACACGCGCGTGCTCTGCACCGCGAGCGTCGAGGATGGCGTTCCTGGCTGGAAGCGCGGCAAGGGCGAGGGGTGGATGACGGCCGAGTACGCGATGCTCCCGCGCGCGACGCACACGCGCACGTCGCGCGAGCGTGCGCAGCTCGGCGGGCGCACGCAGGAGATCCAGCGCCTCATCGGGCGCAGCCTTCGGGCGATGCTCGACGACTTCAAATTCGGCGAGTTCACGATCAAGGTCGACTGCGACGTGCTGCAGGCCGACGGCGGAACGCGCACCGCGTCGATCACCGGCGCGTGCGTCGCAGTCATCGATGCCTTCGACTGGCTCGTGCGCGAGAAGAAGATCGCGTCGTCGCCGGTGAAACGCCGCGTCGCCGCGGTGAGCGTCGGCGTCATTGATGGCGAGCCGCGGCTCGATCTCGATTATCCGGAGGATGTGCGCGCGGAGGTCGACATGAATGTCGTCATGACATCCGAAGGGAACTACGTGGAGGTGCAGGGAACCGGCGAGCACGGCACCTTCGATCGCGCGGCGCTCGATCGCCTGCTCGGTCTCGCCGACGGTGGTGTGATGTCACTCCTCCTCGCGCAGAAGGAGGCGCTCACGAAATGAGCGAGCCGTATCTACTCGCAACCCGCAGCCTCGGCAAGCTCTACGAGTTGCGTCCGATGTTCTCGGCCTCCGGGCTCGAGGTAGTGGATCTCGATGGCGCCGGGATTTCCGAATCGCCGGCGGAGGGGACGCTCGAAGAGTTCGATTCGTTCGAGGAGAATGCGCTCGCGAAGGCGAAGTTCTTTCGCGCAAAGAGCGGGCTGGTGACGATCGCGGACGATTCGGGCCTCGAGGTGCAGGCGCTCGGCGGAGCGCCCGGGGTGCGCACGAAGCGCTGGAGCGGTCGCGCGGATCTCGAGGGACGCGCGCTCGATGTCGCGAACAACGACTTCCTGCTGCGCAAGCTCGGCAAGGCGACGGACCGGCGCGCGCGCTACGTGTGCGTCGCGGCGATCATCGATGGCAGCGGGCATCGCACCTTTCGCGGCGAGACCGAGGGCGAGATACTGGAGCAGCCGCGTGGCGAAGGTGGTTTCGGATACGATCCGCTCTTTCTGTCGTCTGATCTGGGCATCACCTTCGCCGAGGCGGAGCGGGCGGTGAAGGAGCGGGGAAGTCATCGGGGGCGGGCGTTCGCGCAGCTGATCGCGTGGCTGGCGGCGAGGGCGCGCGGCGGGAGAACGTGAGCGTTGCGGTTGACCCGGACCGTCGGTCACAGTAGGTTTTGCGTTTCCCGGGGCGTAGCGTAGCCTGGTATCGCGCCTGCTTTGGGAGCAGGAGGTCACCGGTTCAAATCCGGTCGCCCCGATCGAGAAAGACCCCGAGGGGGGAGGACACCGACTTGCGTCACCGGAAGCGCCAGTAGCTCAGGTGGATAGAGCAACAGCCTTCTAAGCTGTGGGTCGGAGGTTCGAGTCCTCCCTGGCGCGTGGACGACGATAGGATTTGCGCCCATAGCTCAATTGGCAGAGCAAATGACTCTTAATCATTAGGTTGTAGGTTCGATTCCTACTGGGCGCATAATAGGATAGTCATACGCTAAGCTCCATTTCTGTAAGAAGTTCAACGGTTTCACTTGGGCGCTCCTGGCGGAACGCCCTTTCTTTTTCCGACTCACTTCCGATTTGGTCACGGTCTGCGATCGATCCCGTCGCAGAATCGAGTTCATCGAAAGCGGACTGCGGCCGATCGTCGCGCTTTTCAGATAGCGAGACATGACTCTGAGATCGGTGTCCCCTATCGCGTGCATCGCGAGTGTCGGATCTCCAGTGAGTGCATTCACCTCATCTGCCACAAGCCGTCGCATGCCATGCCCGGCACGTCCCGCGATCCGAGCTACACCTGCTCGCCTCTCCGCGCTTCGCATGGCCGCCCAGAGCGATTGTGGGCTGTAGACCTCACGCGAGGTGAGCACACTGCCGGTTGGGAGACCAGTCACTCGAACTTGAACGCAGTTCTTGCTGTCGTCGTGCGACGTCTAGCGCTTGCTCGCGTACCGGCACGCAACGGCTGAGTCCATTCCCGCCCGCGCTTCTCCCACGCAGCACGCCAGACGATAGTGCCCGCCACTTCGTCGATGTCGGACCATTCGGAGGTCTAGCGCCGCACTTTGACGCACTTCTTGGCAACCGCAAAGCGCCAGCGCTACGTAAGCGCGCCAGTGGTTACCTCCCTCAGGATCGAGCGCGCCCAACAACATCGAAAACTCGGCGCTCGAATACTCATCCGGACTTTCTCGCCGCTCGTCTTTGTGCACTCGATACTCGGAGGCGGCGATGCGATTGCGTTCCAGCAACTCGCGCCCCATCCCCCACGTGAAGATGCGCTTAACGGTGGCGGATGGCCTCCCCGATTGTTGAGGCTCGGAAGCCACGCGTCCGGAGCGCGTACGACGTGCCGGGGTGCGCCTCGCGATTCCTTCGTGTCCAATCTTGTACTGTTCTCATGGGATATGTGCGAGATTGTGATTATCTGCTGTTCCTGCAGATTCTTTGTTTGTGGTTACCCGTGCGCTACGCGGTGATCCGCCTACCTGTCTTCGAGGGCGCAGTGATGTCTGCTGAAGCAGTTGATGTGAACGTAGACGTCCGGCACACGGAGGCGCTGCTCAAGGCGGGGGCGCTGCAGCGCGCGATTTTCAACAGCGCCAACTTCTCGAGTATCGCCACGGACGCGAACGGCGTCATCCAGATCTTCAACGTCGGCGCCGAGCGAATGCTGGGCTACACGGCCGCCGACGTGATGAACAAGATCACGCCGGCCGACATTTCCGATCCGCAGGAAGTGATCGCGCGCGCCAAGGCGCTGAGCGTCGAACTCAGCACCCCGATTACGCCAGGCTTCGAGGCCTTGGTGTTCAAGGCGTCGCGCGGGATCGAGGACATCTACGAGCTGACCTACATCCGCAAGGATGGGAGCCGGTTCCCCGCGGTGGTATCCGTCACGGCGCTGCGCGACGCGCAGGACGCCATCATCGGCTATCTGCTGATCGGCACCGACAACACCGCGCGCAAGCAGGCGGAAGAGGCGCGTGAGCAGTTCATCGAGCAGGCGGAGACCGCGCACCGCCGGCTGATCACAGTCGTCGAGCAGTCGCCGCTCGCGATCTCGATCGCGGAGGCTCCCTCTGGCCGCCTCATCCTCGCGAATCGCGAGGCCGAATCGATCTTCGGCACGGCGCTCGGCTCCTCCCTCGCCGAAGTGGGCACCGGGTGGAAGGCCTTTCATGCGGATGGCCGTCCGCTCACCGCCGCCGAGTGGCCGATGGAAAGAGCGGTCGCCAGCGGGGAGATCATAATCGGCGAGGCCATTGAGATCGAGCGGCCCGACGGAGTCAGACGCCGGATCTGCGTGAACAGCGCCCCCGTGCGTGATGCGCAGGGGCGCATTGATGCCGGGGTCACGATCTTCTGGGACGTTACCGAGCAGCACGAGTCGGAGCAGGAGCTGCGCAACGCCCGTCTCGTGGCGGAGGCGGCGAGTCGCGCGAAGAGCGAATTCCTCGCCGTGATGTCGCACGAGCTGCGCACCCCGCTGTCGGCGATCATCGGCTACGAGGAGCTGCTCTTCGACGGGATCACCGGCCCGGTGAACGAGGGACAGCGCAAGCAGCTCGGCCGCATCAAGGCGAGCGCGAAGCATCTGCTCAGCCTCATCGACGAGGTGTTGACGCTCTCGCGCGTTGAGGCCGGCCGCGAGGTGATGCAACCCGAGCGCATTCCGGTGCTCGCCGCGCTGCACGAGTCGGCGGTGCTGGCCGAGCCGCTCGCGGCCGAGAAGAGGCTCACCCTTCGAGTTGTTTCCCCGCCGGAGGGTTGCGAGGTATGGGCCGACGCGACCAAGCTGCGGCAGATTCTGCTGAATCTGTTGACAAACGCGATCAAGTTCACCGACAGCGGATCGGTCGTTTTGGAAAGTGGCAAGTGCGACGAGACGATCGAGATCGTGGTGCGCGATACCGGGATTGGCATCGCGCCCGCCGATCACGATCGCGTTTTCGAAACCTTCTGGCAGGTGGAGCAGAAGTCCACACGAAGAGTGGGGGGAACCGGACTCGGTCTGAGCGTATCGCGGCGACTCGCGCATCTTATGAACGGAGAGCTCACCGTGGCCTCCACTCTTGGCAAAGGGAGCACGTTTACCCTTCGCCTCCCGGCGGCGCGCAGATCATGAGGGCTTTCTAGGTGACAGAGAGTTTTCCGACCCGGGATCGTCGATCGATCGGCCCTCACACTCCGCGCGCACGTCCGCGACCGTCTGCGGCACGAGATCCCGATCGCGCATCGGGATCGTACTCTCGATGTCGCGCGTCACGCGGTCAATGAGCGTCTGTATGTCGGAAACGGTGATCGTCATGGAGCGCGGATGAATGGGAAATGCCTGAATGCGTCGCGGGCGCGAGAAGCCCACGCAACGCTAGAACGCGATGCCGATCGTCACCGGGATGATGTGCAGCGACGTCGACGTCCCCGTGCCTGTGAACGCGTTTCCCGCGCTGATGGAGTGGTATCGCCCCTCGACGAACAGTGATATGCTGGAAAGCTGGAAGCGGAAGCCGGCGCCGGCATTCCAGCCGAATTTCGTCGCGCTCGTCTGGCTCGTGCTCGACTCCGGAAGCTGGGACGCTACGAACTTGTCCGTCTCGCGCAGGCCGTAGATGCCGCCGCCTCCGATGAGATAGAAGTTCGACGTGGCCGGCTTGCCCAGGGTCCATTCGAAGTCGGCAGTGCCGTCGATGATGCGGAGGTCGGCAGTGTTGCTTCCTACGTCTGGCCTGGCGACCGTCTTGCCCGGAAGCTGATGCCACTGCCCGTCGAGGCGAAAGCTCAGAGGAAAGGCCGGCACGCCGAGTCGGAGGAGGACGCCCGCGTTCCATCCTCGCTTCGACACAGCGGTGAAGTCCGAGCCGTGCGGGAACGTGAGGCCGCCCATGACGCCGATCGCAGCAGACTTCACCGAAGTTGTCTGCGCGAGCGATCGCGTGGGGATCGTCGTGAGCGCGGCGGCGATCGTGAGCGCGAGGAGCGTACGCTGAATCATGACGTCGGTCCGATGGGGTATGCCTCGAACATAGCCACCGTCGCGCGCGCATGCACGAAGGGCCGCGACGAGAATGTCGCGGCCCTTCGTGTCTCCACCCCGATCAGCGGGACGACGCCCGCACCGGGAATCCCTACTTTCGCTTCGACGCAGTCTTCCTTCGCCCACCCGTCGTCTTCCGCTTCGCCGGCACCTTCGCGCCCTTCTTGCGCGCCTCCGACAGTCCGATCGCGATCGCC
The DNA here is from genome assembly GCA_038237245.1 of Gemmatimonadales bacterium. Classification (GTDB taxonomy): domain Bacteria; phylum Gemmatimonadota; class Gemmatimonadetes; order Gemmatimonadales; family Gemmatimonadaceae; genus FEN-1250. The sequence goes on from JBBRYY010000125.1 coordinate 5,895, forward strand.
TGCTTCCGACTCGTTACCTTGCCGCCCTTTCCACCTTTGCCGCTGCGCAGCGTCCCCTTGCCGCGCTTCTTCATCGCGCGCTCGACGCTCTTGCCCGCTGCCTTTCCGTATTTCCGCGTGCTCTTCTTCCGCGTTGCCATGAGTGATCATCCTCGCTCGTCGTGGGTGGCCGTGCATGCAATCCGGAAGTACACTCGCACAGCGAAGCAAAGCTCACGCCAGCGGGACACTCTCGCGTCGTCTTGCTTGCCGGACCGCGGTCGATGGTGCAACGTTCCGGCGTCAAATTGGGCGCCCGCCCAATGGCCGACGAGCCGTTCCATCCGCTCGTCCATTTCCTGTCGTCCCGAGGTTTGCATGGCCGCCCTCTCTCGTTCGCTTGCGCGAGCAATCGTGATCGCCGGTGCGTTCACCGCCGCGACCGCCTGCTGGGACTCCACGCACAATTCGTCGCGCAGCATCTCCGGACACGTGACGATCAACCCGGGTGAGGCACGCATCCCCGCGGAGAGCTTCGTCGGCGCGCACGGACGCGCGCCGCTCGCGAATCTCACCACTCTCCGCGGCAAGAACCCGAGCATCAACGTGATCTTTCGCAATGAGGCGCTGAGCGGCGGACGCGCGAGCGCGATGTCCGTTCGCTCGATCGCCGATGCACGTGAAGTCGGCACGACCATCCGCGCGCGTCTCGCCGCGCATCCAGCCGCATCGATGTTCGTGGTCACCGATGTCTCGCCGACAATCGGCGCCGCGCGCCTTCGCCTGCGCGACGAAGCGACGCGCGACGCGGTCATGAGCGCGCTTCGCGCCGACCCCGCCATCGCGTCGGTGAGCCTCGATCGCCTGATGAGTCGCGGACCGGAGTCGAAGGTCAAGCTCACGCAGGCGATGATGAATCAGCTCCGCGACGCACGCGCATCCACGACGCCGGGCGCCGAGGGACTGCGCTTCGCCGGCGCGGGAGCGAGCCGGATTCAATACTGGCATTACAACATGATCGATGCGCCGCGCACATGGGCCATCCCCGACACCGGCGCTGCCGCGGTCACCGTCGCCGTCATCGATGACGGGATCAATCAACACCCCGATCTCGTGCCGAATCTCGATATGGCGGGCGGCTACGACTTCGTCGAGAACGATTCCGCGACTGCCGGCGGTCCGTACCCCCGCTGCGATGGCGGCCCCGACATCTATCGCTTCGACGGCGATGCGACGCCCGGCCCCGACCCCGATCCGACGATGCCGATCGCTGTCGTCGCCGACAACGCGAACGGCTGCTATGCGCCCGAGAACATCGCGAATCATGGGCTGCACGTCTCCGGCACCATCGGCGCGACCAACAACGCCGGCAACAACGTCACCGGCGTGAACTGGAACGTGCGCATCCGCATGATCCGCGCGCTTGGCATCGACGGCTCTGGCTACGACTTCGACATCGCGCAGGCGATTCTCTACGCGGCAGGTCTTCCCGCGGAAGGCGCCGGCGGTAATCCAGTCGTCGCGCCCAATCGCGCTCCTATCATCAACATGAGCCTCGGTGGCCCGAGTGACTCCACGCTCGGCGCCGCAGTCGCGGCCGCGATCAACGCCGGCTCCGTGATCATCGCTTCGGCGGGCAACGACGCGACATCGCAGCCAAACTTCCCCGCATCGTATCCGAGCGTGCTCTCGGTCGCTGCACTCGGCCCCGATGGCCAGCTCACGAGCTACTCATCGACGAATGCGTTCGTCTCGCTCTCCGCGCCCGGCGGCGATTTTCGTTTCGATGTGCCGGGAACCGCTGCGGGCGGCACGAGCGGCATTCTGTCGACCGTCTGGAACTTCTTCGACGATCCGGGAAATTTCGAGCAGATCGGTCCCGCCTATGCGTTCTACACGGGCACGTCAATGGCGGCGCCGCACGTCTCGGGTGTCGCGGCGCTCGTGCTCGCGGCAAATCCGGGGATGACCGGCCCGCAGTTGCGCGACCGTCTCACGAGCACCGCAGTCGACATCGGGCCGCCGGGCTTCGACACGCGCACCGGCTACGGGCGGGTCGATGCGTATAACGCGGTCACCGGCACGCATGGACCGACGATGGATGTGTACGTCGAAGCGATCGATGCGACGACGGGCGAAGTGGTGAAGACGGTGAAGGCCGATGCGGATCTCTCCTACAAGCTCGACGGCCTCTCCGCCGGCTCGTACTACGTCGTCGCCGGACAGGATGAGAATGGCGACGGCATCATCGGCTTCCCGGGGCGCCGGTACGGATGGGCGAACGGCGGCGGTGTGCCGACCCCTGTCACGGTGTCGTCGAACGGCTCCGTCGACGCGTCGGTTCCGATCGGCCTTCCTGCGGAGCAGGTGGGGGTGACGGGGCGCGTGTTCGTGAACGGCTGGGTGTACGGGCAGAGCGCGACGCAGAACAACGTCATCTCGTATCAGGTGGCGATCCCCACAGCAGGCGTGTACACGTTCGAGACGTCGGGGGCGATCGCCTCGTGCGGCTTTGCGCTCGAGATGAACACGCTCATCACGGTGCTCAATTCTGCGAGCTCGGTGGTGGGCACGAACGACAACACCTCATCCGCGACCGGGCTGATGACGTTCCCGGGCTCACGCTGCTCGTACGTCTCGGCGACGTTGCAGCCGGGGACGTACACGGTGAATGTGACGGGCGGATTCTCGACGGGTCCGTCGGTGGCGGACTTCAATCCGGGCACATTCAGGTTGCACGTGCGAAGCGGCGCCTGATCGGAGGCGTCGTACGTAGCCACTCGAGCAGCCACTCAGTCAGCCGCTCGTGCAGCAGACCGGGGCACTCGATCGTCGAGTGTCCCGGTTTTTTTGCGCGCGCTTTATAACGGATACGTCGCGACGCTCGAGGTCAAGAAGTCGTGCTTGCCCGACCACGAGATGTAGTGGCCTGCGGGCACGCGCGTCGGTTGCGTGAGGAGCGCGCGCTGAGTTGACCACC
>JBBRYY010000126.1:0-8822 GCA_038237245.1 Gemmatimonadales bacterium
CTCGGCTTCGCGCAGCTCTCGCCCAACAGCATCGATGCCGTGAGCGATCGCGACTTCGTCGCCGAGCTGCTGTTCACGCTCTCGATGCTCGCGATCCATCTCTCGCGCGTGGCCGAGGATCTCATCATCTACGGCACGAGCGAGTTCGGCTTCGTCCAGTTCGGCGATTCGTTCACCACCGGCTCGAGCATGATGCCGCAGAAGCGAAATCCCGACGCGCTCGAGCTCGCGCGCGGATCCGGCGGCCGCTTGCTTGGCGATCTCACCGCGCTGCTCGCGACGCTCAAGGGTTTGCCGAGCGGGTACAACAAGGATTTGCAGGACGACAAGCGCGCGCTCTTCGATGCGGTCGACACGATGTTGCTGGTGCTTCCGGGTGTCGCGGGCGCGCTCGCGGAGATCACCTTCCGCGCGGACAAAATGAAGGCGGCGCTGGCGAGCAGCATGATGGCGACGGATCTCGCGGACTATCTCGTCGGGAAGGGAACGACGTTTCGCGACGCGCACGCGGCGGTCGGTTCGCTCGTGCGACAGAGCGAGGAGTCGGGCGTCGAGCTGCACGCGCTTCCGTACAAGGCGTTCAAGGCTGCGCACGCGAGCTTCGGTGCCGATGTCTTCGACGCGCTCTCGGCGGTGGCATCGGTGGAGCGTCGCGAGACGGAGGGCGGTACGGGCCCGAATGCGGTGCAGACACAGGTGAAGAGCGCTTGGGCGTCGCTCGCGTAAGCATTCGCGTTGACTGAACAGAAACGAAAATGGGGCGCCACTCTTTCGAGTGACGCCCCATTCGTGGTAGTGAAGCGAAGAATTTAGCGCTTCGTCACGTTCTCGGCGGCGGGGCCTTTCTGGCCCTCGACGATCTCGAACTCCACGGCATCGCCTTCAGCCAACGTCTTGAAGCCGTTGCCCTGAATCGCGCTGTAGTGCACGAAGCAATCCTTCTGTCCGTTGTCGGGGGTAATGAAGCCGAAGCCCTTGGCGTCATTGAACCACTTCACTTTGCCAGTCACACGCATTTCCAACTCCTGATATAATTTTGTACAGGGAGCGGAAGCGCTGGCCCTGACAAATGTTGCCGTGACGCGCGCCTGTGTGCCATCGCGTCAGCCTCAACCACTTACGAACAATAAAAAAACCCGAGGCTAGTATTCCGCCCGGGTCTGCATGTTCGCGAACGGGTGGTGCCGAGAAAAAGATATGTGGCCATGGTACGGGCCGCAATAGCTACTTCGTGCACAGCAGTAGAGGCCGCTGAGAGGGCCTTAACTCACTGCCATCAGTGGATTTCCACTCACTGTGGCGACGCGCGGATCCCCGTGACGAAGTATTCGGTCTCGCCGAAGCAGCCAGTCGGGACGCCTCTGTGCTGCTGATAGGTGATGTCCACACGCTGTCCCATCGACTTCGTGATGAGCTTCGCGATCGAGTCGCTTCGAACAGAGAAGTTGAACATCTCGGGCGTAGTGCCGGGGAGATTCGCCATCGCGATCTGTCCTTCCCACGTCTTGCAGAGCCATCCTTTCTGCGAGAATTTCTGGACGAAGCCCGCGCGATCGCCGGTTGAGTAGGCATAATGGAGGGCGGACCAGGTCCACGCCGAGAAGCCGAGCACGACGACGATGATGAGCGTGACGAACCAGAGCACGATCTTGCCGCGCCATCCCATCCTCTTTTTCGGCTCTGGTTGCGAGGCGACGTCGGCGGTGGTGTAGGCGCGGGGCGGCTGATCGAGATCGTCCTTCATGAGCGCTCCAGGTACTCGGGGTTGCGACGTGTGCACGGTCGGACAAGGATAGTCTACAGCGTTACGTACGGATTGCCAGCGCTCGTTTACCGGCACGCTCCGCTCGCCTTATCTTTCGATCATGCCCTTCGCGCCCCGCCGCCGCACCGTCACGACGACCATTGGTGATGTAGCCGTCGGCAGCGCGCATCCGATCGTCGTGCAGTCGATGACGAACACGGATACTGCCGATGTCGCGCTCACGGTCGCGCAAACGGCTGCGCTCGCCGCCGCGGGATCGCAGGTCGTGCGCGTCACGGTGAACAACGAGCCTGCGGCCGCGGCAGTCCCCGAGATCGTGCGGCGTCTTTCGGACATGGGCATCGACGTCCCGATCATCGGCGACTTCCATTACAACGGGCATCTGCTGCTCGCGAAGTATCCGGACTGCGCGCGCGCGCTCGCGAAGTATCGCATCAACCCCGGCAACGTTGGGGGCAAGCGCCGCGACGACAACTTTCGTACGATCGTCTCGATCGCGGTCGCGAACGGCAAGCCCGTGCGCATCGGTGTGAACTGGGGCTCGCTCGACCAGGATCTGCTCACCGTGATGATGGACGAGAACGCGAAGCGTCCGGAGCCACTCGATGCGCACGACGTCTACATCGAGGCGATGCTCGAGAGCGCGCTGCGTTCTGCGCTCGTCGCCGAGGAAGTCGGGCTCGGCCACGACCGCATCATCATCTCGGCGAAGGTCTCGCTGGTGCAGGATCTCGTCGAGGTGTATCGGCGACTCGCTGCGCGGTGCGACTACCCGTTGCATCTCGGGCTCACGGAGGCGGGGCTCGGTACGAAGGGTGTCGTCGCAAGCACCGCGGGGCTGTCGATTCTCCTGAGCGAGGGAATCGGCGACACGATCCGGGTCTCGCTCACGCCGAAGCCCGACGGCGATCGCACGGAGGAGGTGCAGGTCGCGCAGCAGATCCTGCAGTCGCTCGGGCTGCGGTCGTTCACGCCGCAGGTGACCGCGTGTCCGGGGTGCGGGCGCACGACGTCGACGTTCTTTCAGCACATGGCGGAGGACATCCAGACGTATCTGCGCGATCAGATGCCCATGTGGCGCGACAAGCATCCCGGTGTCGAGGAGATGCGCGTTGCGGTGATGGGGTGCATCGTCAACGGACCCGGCGAATCGAAGCATGCGAACATCGGCATCTCGTTGCCGGGGACCTTCGAGGAGCCGAAGGCGCCGGTCTATGTGGACGGAAAGCTCAAGCTGACGTTGAAGGGCGATCACATCGTCCCCGAGTTCCTCGCGATTCTCGAGGACTACGTCGCGCGCACTTATCCCGAGCGGGTTTCCTCGCCGGCGTAGTGCTCGAGTGAGCGCACGACGTCGTGCAGCTCCTCCATGATCGGATAGTCGGGCGCGCGAAAGCCTACCGCGGCGAGCCGGTCGTGCAGGCGACGGTACCAGCGGATGGTCGCCTCACGCCCCGACGTGAAGCGCGACCACACCGCCTCGGGAAAATCGGTGCGACGGAGATCCGAGAGCAGCGTTCCGCCGCTCTGGAGATGATCGGCGGCGGCGATCCAGCGTGCACGGTCGTCCGCGCGGTCGAGGCGGTCGAGGAGATCGTCCTTTCGTTCGCCGTGCGAAAGCTCGATCCCTTCATCGTCGTAGCGGCGCTCGATGACGGCGAGCACGGTCGAGAGCACCTGCTCGCCGAACTTGTCGCCCACGCGGCGCGTCAGCATCTCTGATGTGTAGCCGTCGCGCACGCAGTCTTCGACGACGTCGTGCAGGATCCCCGCGACCAGCGTCGCGTCGTCCTGCGCGTAGCGGGCGAGGATCACCGCGAGATTCGGCGCGGCGGTGAGATAGGGATAGCGCGTCCCCTTTCGCACCTGCTGATCGTGGTGCTTCGCCGCGAACGCGAAGGCGTGGTTGATCGGATCGGAGTAGCCGGCCATGTGCGCGAAAAGTTACTGCTGACGGACGCGAGCGGAAAGCACGCTCAGAGTCTGATGGCGCGCACGAGAATGAGATCGAGAACGATGAGCGCTGAGCCCTGCACCGCGATGCCGATTCCGGAGCCGACGACGCCGAGTCGTTTGACGTACGTCCATCCACCGATGACGAGGGTGGTGCCGACGAGGATCGCGCCGGCCTCGAGTCCGATCGCGATCCAGAGAAGCTGGGCGAGCGAAGCGGCTCCGTCGTAGTCGCGGAGGGGGATGTCGCGAATGGCGTACGCCCCCCAAATGAACTCGGCCCCTCCCCAGACGGCGCACTGGGTGGCAAAGTGGGAGAGGAGCGGAGCCCGGATGCGGCGGAGGGAGAGCACCAGTAATAGTAGGATACCGATGAGCACGCTTGACCCGCCGAGGGTCAGGAGCCGCAAAAGGTGCTGATGCTCGAACAGTTGGAGGGAGTCAGCCCACATAATCTCCGCAAAAAAGTAGCGATCGATGCTACAAGGTAGCCCAGCGCTCCTGCGACGAATCGTGGCGGGCGGCGCTCGCGACGCCCCTTAATGTTGCCTTAGACTCGCCTAACTCACTGAAATTGTGTAACCCGAACTGCGCATGGATGGTGCAGCGGAGCTCGCTGCCATCCAGCGATTGCGAAGCGGCTGGCTTACTGACACAAAACGTTACAGCAATCGAAATGAATCACTCCACGTTCGACCGGAAAAGTGCCGGCGGCGTGATAGATACCAAGCTCGGTGTGATAGACGCCGGTCATAAATCGTCCATCACTACTGGACCTGGAGTGGGCCGAAAAAGGCGCCATTCCTGTCGTCGATTTGCAAGGTACGATGAACGCTCGTTGTTGGAGAGATGGGCGCTCATTCAGTTCCGGAGCTCGCATGCCCGATCTAGGAACGATGCAAACTGTTCGCACGCTGCGTCAACGCGGATTCACCCTGGTCGAGATGCTCATCGTCATCACGATGATCGGCATCATGACCGGCATCGCCCTCTGGCGCGTGGACATCGCGCGCTACCAGGTGAACGGTGACATCCAATCGATCGGCACGACGCTGATCGCGTCGCAGCGGGAAGCGATCGCGAAGCAGCACAACGTGATCGTGGTCTTCGACACTGCTGGCAACCGCGTGCGCGTGATCTGGGATTCGAACAACAACGGCCAGTACGACGACGGTGAGCATACGCGCATGGTCTTCCTCGGCGATCGCGTGCGCTTCGGACTCGGCACCGCGCCCGCGCTCCCCTTCGGCACGCAGGCGATCAACTTCACGGACACCGAGACCTCGAGCGGACTGCCGTGCGTGACCTTCTACCGAAACGGCAGTGCGAGCGAGGCGGGCGGCGCGTACATCACGTCGTCGCGCTCGATCGGCGATCCAAAATACGTAGTTGACAATCGTGCCATGCGCGTCGAGCGAGCCACCGGGCGCGCCGAGTGGTGGCACTATGACGGGACGACCTGGCAGAGGGGTTTCTGATGCGAATTCGAACGCGGAAACGCGGCTTTTCTTTGGTCGAGATCATGGTCGCACTGACCATTCTCATGATCATCATTCTCGGTCTCGCGAACACGACGATCTCCTTTCTGCATGAGACGACGATCGACACGGTGCGCGTGAGGGCGCAGTCGTTCGCCGACATGCGGATCGCGGAGGTGCGTGGGTATCAGGACTACACCACGCTGACCTCGACCTTCAACAACACCGACGTGCCCGAGGCGGGCTTCAATCGGACGACACAGGTCGTTCGCGACAAGTCGGCGACGTCGACGTGCAACAATCCCTTGGGATGCCCGAAGAACGATGTCACGCGCGTGACGGTGACTGTGACCAACGCCGGTCTATCGGCGCCGGTCTCGCGAACGCTCGCTATCTCGTCGTTCTAGGAGCGATCAATGACTATTCGCCAACGTAAGGGATTCTCGCTGATCGAGCTGATGATCGCCATCGTCGTGATGGCCGTCGTGCTCGCGGGAACGATGAACTTTTTCATGGGGCAGTCGCGGACGTTCCGGAAAGCCACCACGGACATGGTGCTGCTGCAGAACGCGCGCTTCGCCACGGATCTGCTCAACGAGCACTTCCGTTCCGTGGGTGCGAACCTGACTGTCGGTCAGCCGTCGGTGATCTACGCCGATAAGAATACGTTCGCGTTCAACGCGGACTACGCGACGAACGTGGCTGGCGATATCGACGCGATCTACTACGAGCCGAAGGCGCCAACGAGCGAGACCCAGTCGCTGCTGCAGGCGCAGGCGTTCACGATTCCGAATTCTGCGCCGGCGCTCACTTATCCGAAGGCAGATTATATCGGCGGTGCCGGCGCGCCGAGCCCGGCGGAGGCGATCACGTTCTGGTTCGCGCCAGATACGGAGACGACGCGTACCGATGACTTTGTGCTGCTTCGCCAGGTCAATGCGAACGCGCCGGAGGTTGTCGTGCGCAATGTGCTCCCCGACTCCGTATATCCATTCTTCCGCTACATGTATTTGAAGATCGATGTGGGCGGCGTGCAGTCGATCGACACGGTGCCAGGCTCGAGCTTTCCGAGGACGTACGAGACAGACACCGTAGTCTCGAACGATCGCGTGCGCGGCGTGATCATCTCATTCCAGGTGACGAATGGCCTCACGGATACGGCGCAGCGTACGCGTCCGGTGTCGGTAATCGCGTCGCTCCCGAACATTGGCATGCGTCAGCTGCAGACGTGCGGTAGCAAGCCGCTGCCGGTTTCAGCGGTCGTTGCGACTTATGTATCGCCGGGCGTGCTCAAGGTGACGTGGACAGCCAGCCCGGACGAGTCGGCGGGCGAGCGCGATGTGCTCCGCTACAACGTCACGAGGTCCGCTGACTTCGCCCCGGGCGTGTGGACGAACGTCGCTTCAGTTCCCGCGGGTGGTGGCCCGTATTCGTTCACCGATACGGGACTCAACGGCGCTGTGACTTACTTCTACGCCGTGGCTGCGCAGGATTGTACGCCGTCGTTTTCTCCATCGGTTTCATCGAACGGTCAGAAACCATAATGACTTCCTCAGGAGAGTCACCCATGCCTCAGCCGCGCGTTCGAGAGAAACGCGGTGTAGCGCTCATGGCCGTACTCCTCGTCACCCTGGCGATCGTTGCCATCGTGATCGTGGCGTCCACCACGACGCTCAACGCCCGATTGATCTCGCAGAACAGCGAGCGATCGACCGCTCTATACAATGTGGCCCAGGCTGGACTCGAGGAGGTTCGGAATACGCTCAACACGCATCCAGGCGACCCGACCTACTTCAAGGACAGCGGCGAGGTCATGGTCGAAGATCACGTGCCTGCGCTGGACGCGAACGGCAGTGTGATCCCGCACGTGTATCGCACGTCGTGGGCCGGCCCGAGCTTCAGCACGAGCGGCCAGTTCGGCATCTATGGTACGATCATCGTGAAGGCCGAAGATGATTTCGGCAACGCGGTCTATCATCGCGGCACCGTCTTCCAGGACACCTTCGCCAAGTACGCCTACTTCTCGAACAGCGAGAACGGCATTTACTTCGGCGGCGGCGATCAGGTGTATGGACCTGTGCACTCGAACGACAAGATCAGCATCGCTCCGTCCGGCGTCGAGTTCCACGATGCGGTGACGACGGCGAAGAACATCGTCAGCCCAGGTAGCGGAATCTTCGACAAGGGCTACACGCAGCTTGCTCCCAACATCGCGATGCCGACGACGAAGGTGTTCGGGCAACTCGCATCGCTTGCCATCGCGGGAAGCGCCAAGATCGACGGTGGGCTCACCGGCGGACCTGGTGAGGCAACCACGCGCATCGAGTTCATCGCGGTGGATCTGAACGGCGACGGCAACGTGACTGACCCCGACGAGGGCTTCATGCGCGTCTGGTCGTCGAATGCCCTTTCGGGAGCCGCGCTGATCAAGGCTGCGAAGTACAATGCGGCCGCGTTCACGCAGTTTGTCGACCAAGATCCGAACGATTCCGGCTGGGTGTCCTCAACCAACGAAAATTGCGGATTTCCCACGGGATTGAGTGATTGGAAACTGCTGAGCAACCCCGGATTCGCGAACAATAACGAGCGCTCCGACAAGCTCCTGACCGTCGGCGCTCGATGCTACCTCGGCGGTGACCCGCACCTCAATGATGCAGGGGGCCAGCGCGACGTCTTCGTGGCGGTTCCTCCCAGTGGACATGGCCAGTGGCTTCCGTCACCGCTCGGAGCGAATCCGAAAGTCGCCGCGCCCGGTCGCGCCGACGCCGCCTACCTGTGGCCGCTCAGCCGCGGGATGAATCCGAATTTCCAGGGCGTCGTGTTCGTCAACGGTAAGGTGATCATCAGCGGCCAGGTGAACGGCCACCTCACCATCGTGTCTCCGAACGAGATCACGATCGGCGACGACATCACGTATGCCAACGATCCTTCGACCTGTCTCGATTATCTCGGAGTCATCTCGGGTACGAACGTGACGATGGCGAACAACATGCTGCTCTCGCCGGAGAAGTCGACTGGGCTGAGCACCGATCAGGTCTTCCACCTCGGCTCCGGCCCTTCGGTGTACGTCACTGCGTCCATCCTCGCGCTGGGCTCCTTCGGCGTGCAGGATTACGACAAGGGCGTTCCGAGCGGGTCCATTTGCGAGACCGTGAAGGCGGGCCGCGGTTGTCTCTACCTCACGGGCGGAATCATTCACGGCACGCGCCAGCCGGTCGGCACGCTCGACGCGACGGCTTCCTATGGCGTGAGCGGTTATATCAAGCGCTACACGTTCAACACGTGCGGCCTGACGCAGCCGCCCCCGTATTTCCCGACGACGGGCCGCTTCGCTTCGAACCGCACCTTCGAAGTAAATCCCGTGAACTTCGACATTCACCCGTACTACAAGATCAGCTCACCGGTCTCGCTGGTGACATTCACGCCTGCGCCGCCGGCTCCGCCACCGCCACCGCCGCCGCCGCCGGCTCCGCCGGCACCACCACCGCCGCCACCACCGCCGCCGCCGCCGCCGGGCCCGCCGCCACCGCCGCCACCACCGGCGCCACCGGCTCCGCCACCGCCGCCACCGGCACCACCGGCACCGCCGCCGCCGCCACCGGCCCCAAAGCCGCCGGCTCCGCCGC
>JBBRYY010000127.1:0-8673 GCA_038237245.1 Gemmatimonadales bacterium
ACGGCTGGGGGCCAGCGGTTGGCCGGCGGCGATCAATCTGCCGCTCCTGTCGCAGGAGCTCTACGAGTCGACGCGGGTGATGCGGGTGTTCGCGGTGGAAGGGGTGCGGGTGCCGCGGGCGCGGGTGATGGAGTTGCTGGCGACGTAGCTCGGCGCCGGCGCGGCGAACACCCTCTGGCGGGCGTCATATACAATTACTTATATATGGCGACTTGCACATCCCTCGCGATACTAGCACGCGCCGGAGGCACGTCCTGTGGCCAAAATCGTAAAGCCTCGCCGCGACCCTTCCCGCGACGACGGCTCCTCACCCGAAACGCCCGAACACCTTCGCATCCGGTCGGTGCTGATGGAGGTCGCGTGCACGATCATCGTCGATCGCCATTGGACGCAGGAGAGAGCCGCTATCATTTTCGGAGTCACGCAGCCTCGCGTGAGCAATCTCGCACGCGGCAAGTTGCATCTGTTCAGCATCGATGGCCTGATCGAGATGCTGAATCGGGCGGGCGTTCACGTTGAGCTGAATGTTTCCCACATCGCGCGTGCACGCAGGCGGTAGTCGCCAGTTCAGTCACGAGCGGCCCCCCGCCTCGCGCCCCCGCGCCTCCGCCAGCTTCTTCGCGATTCCCCGGTAAAATCCCGCGTCGCCCAGCTTCTCCTGCTGCTCCAGCGACAGCGCCGCCAGCTCCAGCGCGTACAGCAGATTCCCGAGGTACAGCTCCGCGATGGTCCCGACCGTCTCATCGCTCACCGCTCACGCCCCCGCCGCCACTCCCGCTCCCGCCCCCGCCCCCTCCGCATCCAGCGCCACGATCCGCACCACGATCGCCGTGATGTTGTCCAGCCCACCGCGCCCGTTCGCCTCCGAGATCAGCGCCTCCACCACCCGCTGCGCCGCCGCGCGCGAGGAGAGTAGCGTCAGCAGACGACGGTCGTCCACCATCCCCGTCAACCCATCGCTCGCCACCAGGAACGTGTCCCCCTTTCTGAGCTCGCCCGTGTACGTGTCCGGCTCCACATCCGAGCCCGCACCCACGCACCGCGTGATCACGTTGCTGTAGGGATGGTAGCGCGCCTGCTCCGGCGTCAGGAACCCCGCGTCCACCTGCTCCTGCACGTACGAATGATCCTTCGTCACCTGCGCCAGCTTCCCGTCGCGAAGCAGGTAAATGCGCGAATCGCCGACCTGTCCGATCAGATACTTGTCCTGACCGATCATGAGGATCGATGCGGTCGTGCCCATCCCCTGCTTGTCAACTTCCGTCAGCGTGCGCTCGTAGATCTCCTGGTTCGCGCGCTTCAGCGCATCGCTCACCTTCGCGCTCACATCGTCCGTCGTGATGTCGCGTATGACCCGCAGCTCGTCCGACACGATCCGCACCGCCATGTCGCTCGCGATTTCACCGGCCGCGTGCCCGCCCATGCCATCGGCCACAACGAACAGTCCTCCCGGAGGGTCAGCGAAATAGCTGTCCTCGTTCCCGGAGCGGACCATTCCCGTATGCGTTGCCTGTCCGACCTCGAGCTGCACTAGTGACCTGTCATCAGTATGAGTACTCCAGCGACAATCAGTATCAGCACTCCCATCCAAAGCAACAGCGGTACCGCGCGCGAGGACTTCCTCATCGGAGCCGCCGCCGGCTTCGGCGCCGCACGCTGCCCCGGCTGCGACACCACCGGCGTCTTCATCGCCGCCTTCTTCGAATCCACCTTGAACGCCGCGATCGCGCGCGTCTGACTCGCACTTCCCGCCTTCGCACCATCCGGCACCCGAAAGATGAACTTAACGCCGCCAAAGCGCACGTCTGGCGCACCAATCAATGGTGCCTCCCCATCCAGCCGCCGTCCACCCACGTACGTCCCGTTCGTCGATCCCATGTCCACAACGTACCACCCATCTTCCCGCCGCTGCAGCTTCGCGTGCGAGTCCGACACGCTCTCGTCGGACACGATGATGTCATTGTGCGCACCGCGTCCGACGTGTGCGAGCGGCGAGCGCACTTCCATGATCGTCCCCTTCAACAGCCCCGAGCTCATGACCTCGAGCGTCGCCAGCGGCGCACGCGGCGGAGGCGCGCTGTCGGCGTAGAAGCGGAACTCGTCGTCGCCGATCGTCAGCACATCGCCTCGCCCCAGCAGCGCCGGCGTCACCGCCTGCTCCCCATTCACCAGCACGCCGTTCGTGCTCATGTCGCGAAGAAGGTAGCCCTCGGGCGACGGGGAGAGCGAGGCATGCTTGCGAGAAACCTCCGTCGATCCCACCACGACATCGCACGTCGGATCGCGACCGAACACGAGCCCAGCCGCCGGCACCGCATACTCGCGCCCGTCCACCAGGGAGATGATCCGCCCGCCCGTCGCCGCCGTCGGCTTCCCGCTCGGCACCGGAGCTGCACTTTCCGGCACCCGTACGGACTGCACCAGCTGCGTGTTTCCCCCACGGCTGTCATCGCCAAAAAAAAGCTCCCTGCCCGCGACTTCGATCCTGTCGCCATGGAGCAAGGGAGCCGGCGCTGCGCCGAGTGCCACGCTATTCACCTTCACGTTTCCGTCGATTCGCCGGGCGACCGTCGAGCCGTCAGCGCCCACGTCCAGCGACGCGAGGACACCATCGCTTCCATTCCCGCTCAATCGGATCCGCGCCCCCTCCGTCCCTCCAACCGTATTCTCGCCCGCGATCAGCGGATATTGCTGACCATCCAACTGTATGTAAGGCATCGAGATAGAAACGCGGGGCAAGAGACGCGGGGAACGCGGGGCAGTCTCGGTCCGGAACCGAACGAAACGCGCGGGATCGAGATGTCCCGAAGCTACGCCCAGCCCAATGGCGCGGCAAGCACGGGCATTGCTTCCCGCATTACGTTCCAGCATGCCCCTCTGGCTTCACTGGATCGTCCTCGGCCTCATTGCCGGCACGCTATCGAAGTATCTCATGCCGGGGCGCGACCCCGCCGGCTGCTTCGTCACTGTCGCCCTGGGCATCGTCGGCGCGCTGCTCGGCGGCTGGATCGGCTCTCACCTCGGCTGGGGCGCCGTGAGCGCGACGGGGTTCAGCATTCGCTCGATCGCTCTCGCGACGCTAGGGGCCATCGTGCTCCTGCTCGTCGGCCGCCTGGTCTTCGGTCTGCGCCGCCGGACGTAGCCCCGAACGGACACCGCAACCGTTAGATTTACGCATGAAGTCTCACATCGTGGTGCGCGGCGCGCGGCAGCATAATCTCAAGGGCTTCGATCTCGAGATTCCGCGGCGCAGCTACACGGTGATCACCGGTCCGTCCGGCTCCGGAAAATCCTCGCTGGCGTTCGATACGATCTACGCGGAGGGGCAGCGGCGGTACGTTGAGTCGCTCTCGGCGTATGCGCGGCAGTTCCTGGAGCGGATGGAGAAGCCGAACGTCGACTTCATCGACGGGCTCTCCCCCGCGGTCGCGATCGAGCAATCGAATCCGACGAAGACCTCTCGGTCGACCGTCGGCACCGCCACCGAGATCTACGACTTCATGCGGCTCCTTTGGGCGCGCGTCGGCCACACCTTCTGTCCGGTGTGCGATCGAGAGATGAAGCGCGACACGGTGGAGTCGGTGACGAAGGAGGTGCTCGCGCTCCCCGCCGGGATGCGCTTCTCCGTCGCCTTCCCGCTACGGCTGAGCAATCTGGTTACGCACGATGTCGTCGTCGAGAACCTGCGCGCGCAGGGATTTCTTCGCGTGGTGATCGAGGGGACGCTCGTGCATCTCGACGAGCTCCCGGCGGGCACCGATGTCACGAAGGCGGCGGAGCTGCTCGTCGTCGTCGACCGGCTCGTGGTCGCGCCCGAGAGCCGGCAGCGGCTCGCCGACGCGGTGGGCACCGCCTTCCGCGACGGCGATGGCGACTGCGTCGTGCTCCTCGCGGCGCCGCTGTCGCGGCTCATGTACACCGAGCGCTTCGAGTGCCCGTACGACGGCACACGCGCGCCCACGCCGACGCCGCAGCTTTTCTCGTTCAACAATCCGCGCGGCGCGTGCGCGACATGCAACGGCTTCGGCGCGGTGCTCGAGTACGACGAGGCGCTCGTCATCCCCTACCCCGACCGCTCGCTGCGCGCAGGCGCGATCGATCCGTGGACGAAGCCGCGCTACGATGGCAAGCGGCGCGCGCTCGCCGAGTTCGCGAAGAAGAACGTGATCTCGATGGATGTGGCGTGGAGCGAGATCCCGATCGCCGATCGCTACCAGCTGATGTACGCGAAGACGAAGGGCTTCCGCGGGATCATGTCGTTCTTGAAGGAGCTCGAGGCGAAGCGCTACAAGCAATACATCCGGATCTTCCTGCGGCAGTATCAAACTGCGCAGGACTGCCCGACCTGTCATGGGGCGAAGCTGCAGAGCGAGGCGCTGCAGGTGCGCATCGCGGGGCGCACGATCGCGGACGCGAGCGACATGCCCATCGAGCGACTGGTGCCCTGGCTCGAGACGATGGCGATCTCCGAGTACGAGCAGCAGATTGCCGCGAACATCCTGCAGGAGGCGCGCAGCCGCTCGCGCTT
Source organism: Gemmatimonadales bacterium (assembly GCA_038237245.1). GTDB lineage: Bacteria > Gemmatimonadota > Gemmatimonadetes > Gemmatimonadales > Gemmatimonadaceae > FEN-1250. The sequence continues at coordinate 4,529 of JBBRYY010000127.1, forward strand.
TCTGCTGGATGTCGGACTTGGCTACCTGACCTTGAATCGCGCGACGCGCACGCTCTCGGGTGGCGAGGCGCAGCGTATCGGACTGGCGAACTCGCTCGGCTCGAAGCTCGTCGACACACTCTACGTGCTCGACGAGCCGTCGATCGGGCTGCACCCGCGCGACGTCGACCGTCTGCTCTCGCTGCTCCATCGCCTGCGCGACGGTGGGAACACGGTGCTCGTCGTCGAACACGACCTCGAGGCGATTCGCCGAGCGGATTATATGGTGGAGCTCGGGCCGGGGAGCGGTGAGCTTGGCGGGCAGGTGGTGTTCGCGGGGCCAATGGCCCGCGCGAGCGAGAGCGCGCTCACGGGTGCGTATCTCAGCGGCGCGAAGGAGATCGCGCTGCCGGAGAAGCGTCGCCCGCTCGGGCCGCGCTGGCTCACGCTCACGGGCGCGCGCGAGCACAACCTCCGCGGCGTCGACGTCCGCATTCCGCTCGGTGCTCTCACGGTGGTGACCGGCGTGTCGGGATCGGGGAAGAGCACGCTCGTGCACGATGTGCTGCTCCGTGCGCTCGAGACGCGGCTCACCGGCGAGCACACCGCGAAGCGGCATCTCGGCGAGCGTGTGGGAGGCTTCGACGGCATCACCGGATGGGAGCCGCTCGCCGATGTCGTGTGCATCGATCAGAGCCCGATCGGGAAATCGCCGCGCTCGAATCCCGTGACGTACGTGAAGGCCTTCGACGAGATCCGCCGCATCTTCGCGGACCAGCCGCTCGCGCGGCAGAAGCGCTTCGGCGCCGGACACTTCTCCTTCAACGTGAAGGGCGGACGCTGCGAGAACTGCGAGGGCGCGGGCTTTTTGCAGGTCGAGATGGTCTTCATGGCCGATGTCTTCGTGCCGTGCGACGTGTGCGGTGGCAAGCGCTTCAAGAACGAGGTGCTCGAGGTGAAGGTGCGCGGCAAGAGCGTGTACGATGTGCTCGAGCTGACCATCGATCAGGCGATAAGATTCTTCCCGCGCGAAGAGAAGCTCGGGCAGGCGCTCTGGCAGCTCCAGCAGGTCGGACTCGGCTACCTCAAGCTTGGACAGCCGGCACCGACGCTGTCGGGAGGCGAGGCGCAGCGCGTCAAGATCGCGCGCGAGCTGGCGAACGCGGGGAAGACGAAGACGCGCAAGCTCTACGTGCTCGACGAGCCGACGACGGGACTGCATCTCGAGGACATCCGGAAGCTCGCGCGCGTGTTCGAGCGACTCGTCGACCAGGGACACACGCTCGTGATCATCGAGCACAATCTCGACGTCATCAAGCTCGCGGACTGGATCATCGATCTCGGCCCGGAGGCGGGCGACGGCGGCGGCGAGCTCGTGGCGATGGGGAGGCCGGAGGAGGTGGCGGAGGTGGAGGCCTCGCACACGGGGCGTTGGCTCCGTCCGCTGTTGCACATGGAGGCGCCTGCGGGGGTGGCGAGCGCGCGAAAGGGGGCTACGTCGAGGCGTGTGGCCGAGGCGACGGCGGAGCGCGGTTCGCTTGACCGTGCCGCGCGGACCGGGTAGGGAGGGGTCAGTTCTACGGACGAAGACTAAAGGGTCAGCCTACAGAGGCTGACCCTTTTTTTATCGAGTAGTTGTTCCTCAGAGAACTCGTCTATGAATTCTTTCGCGCGCAAAATGTGTTTGCTCTTCTCATGTTCCGTCGTGTCGGCGCATGCACGCATGCGAGTCGCTTGTGAATGCGTTGCTAGCGCACAGCGCTTGATTGGGTGCTTGCGCAATCCGTGTTGAGCCAGCTCGTGAGGAGGTTGGCGAGAGCGAGGCGGTGATTGGAGAATGGATGATCGTCGTCGAACTGCTCCACGGTCACGTGAGTGTTGCCTGCTTTGCGGAGTGCAGCGCCCATTTGCTGATGTACGGCGACGTCTTCGTCGGGCGAGTCGCGCGTTGCGCCGACGAGGAGCACAGCGCGATCCCCGAACCAGGGAGCCTGTGCGAAGTAATCGTAGGCGCGAGCATGCGTGGTCATCTCGCTGAGCAGGTCGCCCGCGTGCACCGGGGCTCCTGGGGCGGTGGTGTCACGAAAGTAGTCGCGATTGGAAGTGCGTTCTTCGGGGTGCCGCTCGAAGCGCTGCGCGGCAAGCCCGATGTTCCACGCAGCGAGGACCGCGATGCACACGGAGCGCTGCTCATGTGCGGCCGTCATGAGCGCGAGCCATCCGCCAAAGCTGTGCCCCACCACGGTGATGCGGCGAGTATCGAAGTGATACTTGGCAGCCATCGCCGGCGCTCGCACCCACGCGAGTATCGCCTTGGCATCCTCGAGGCCGTTGGCGAAGGAGAACGTCCCGCCGGAACCCCACATTCCGCGGTAGTCCACATACAGCGCCTGGTAGCCAGCGCGCCGAACTGCCTGCGCGAGATCCAGATTCCGTTCATTGCCCGGATAACCGTGAAAAAAGATCACCACCGGATGGTTCCCTGTACCCGCAGCGAGGTACATGATGCCGTTCATCCGCGAACCATGGCTCTCGATCGCGACTTCGTCCATCGATGCAGGTGGCTGGAGGCCAGGTGAGGGGTCCTCACCCTGAGAGGCAGTCGCGCGCGAGATGTTCGCCTGTGCGAGCGCGCGCGATGGAGCGGCGATCACGAGCGCGATCAATGCACCGCAGAACACGAATGCTGCTACATGACGAGCGCTGGCATGCGCAGCGTGAGGGGGTGGACGCTGCATACGTGACTGCCTTTCAAAACTCGACCGCCTTAACGTCATAGCGAGCACTCGTGTCACGAGAATGAATGTGTCCGATGGCGGGAAGCCTCAGCCAATTCCCGTCCCGGCACCGAGAGCTGAATATTGGTTGGCCAGTCGTCCGCCGAATATTGCTACATGGACAATGCGGAAATCAATAAATTTTGGTTCCGCCGTGGCGGGGGGCGCGTGTACGAGAGCGCCCTGATGAGCTACGATAAGTCGGCGCATCGAGCACAATCTCGACGTCATCAAGCTCGCGGATGGGGTGATCGATCCGGGCCCCCGAGGCGGGGGAAGATGGCGGCGAGCTCATGGCGATGGGGAGGCCGGAGGAAGTCGCGCGAGTGGAGGGGTCGCTCATGGGGCGGTGAATGCGGCTGCTGCTGCACATGGATGCGCGGCGGACGTGGGCGACGTTCGACTCGCGGCGCGGCGAGTTGCAGAGGGTAAATCGAGCGCGGTTCGCTTGACCGTGCCGCGCGGACCGGGTAAAATGCTGTGCTGATCCCGAGTAGCTCAGGTGGTAGAGCAGGTGACTGTTAATCACCGGGTCGGGGGTTCGAGTCCCTCCTCGGGAGTTGGGATCAGTTTCACACGTACAATGAAGGGGCCAGTGCGCAATGCACTGGCCCTCTTTTTTGTCGCTGCCGTTGAGTGTATCGCGGCTACCTCCTTGACGCGCGTTTCGTCGCACGCTTTGCCAACGCCGCTGTATTCGCAGCCACCGCACCGCGGATGAGCTTCTTGAACGCCGCTTCGTTCAACTTCTCGCCCTCGCGAATGTCGATTGCGCGGCGTGTGCTCCCTTCGAGGCTCGAGTTGAACAGCTGCTTCGGATCCTCGAGCGAGGCGCCGCGAGCGAAGGTGAGCTTCACGACCTGCTTATAGGATTCGCCCGTGCAGACGATTCCATCGTGCGACCAGACGGGCGTTCCGGGAGACTTGGGCTTCGCCCACTTCCACTCCTCCAGGATGTAGGGATCCGCATCGTGGATGAGCTGACGCACGTGCGCGAGCGTCTCGCCGCGCCAGTCGCCGAGCTCGTTGATCCGCTTCCTGATGCTCTTCGAGGCAGCCGCATCGTCCGCAGCACTCCTCTTCGCTGTCATGCTCTCTCCGCTTGTGAGCGTCAATTCAATGCAGGGCGAGGATCAGCCCTCGGATGATTTTGGAGGAACGCGAGGCTCGACGCCGAACTGCTTCGAGTACCCGACGTTCAGTCGCTGCCAGTCGAAGTGCATCGCGTCCATGCCGACAATTCGTCCAATGGGCAACAGCCGGGGCTTGTCGTGGCATCGCTCGACGAGCAGCGCATCATTCGCCCCGTCGGCAAAAAAGCTGGTCGTCAGCTCAGCGGTGCCGCCATCTCTTCGGTCGCTCAACGTACAGGACGGAAGCCGCCCTTGG